>NZ_CP043631.1 GCF_016804325.1 Methylobacterium aquaticum | reverse complement strand
GGGGGTGACATGCCGGTCATCAATGGCGACAGCGCAAATAATTCGCTCAATGGCGCAGCACTGACGATACCATTAATGGTTTAGGTGGAAGTGATACGCTGTATGGCAATGATGGCGCGGATAGCCTCGACGGTGGCGCTGATAATGATTTATTATACGGTGGCACTGGCAACGACACTCTAATCGGTGGGGATGGTCGCGATACACTATACGGCCAGGCCGGCAACGACACCCTGAACGGCGGACCGGGGACGATTTCCTGCAGGATTACGAGGTCGAACAGCCTGTCGGGCGGAGACGGCGACGACACCTTTGATTATGTCAGCTACGGCACCAGCACCGGTGGGGTCGACACCCTCAGCGGCGGCGCGGGCCGCGACACCTACCGGTCAACGGCTCCACCGCGTACAACAATCCGACCAACCTCAAGACCGACATCATCACCGACTTCGCCGCTGGTGACAACGGCGACAGCCTCGACCTGTCGAATGTCACCAACTACTACCTGGATGGCTGGACGCAAGGGACGAACCCGTTCACGAGCGGCTACCTGCGTGTGGTGGCGGACGGCGCCGACACCCTGCTGCAGATGGACCGGGACGGCAACGGGACTGGGTACGGCTGGTTGAGCCTGGTGCGGCTACAGGGCGTTGCCCCGAGCTCGCTGACGGTCGCGAACTTCAGCAACGGCTACGCGCCCAACGACGTCGGCATCACCGCACCGGCACGAGCGCCAATGAGCGGATCGACGGCAGCAACTCCCGCGACACACTGTCGGGCGGAGCCGGCAACGACACGCTGTACGGCAACGACGGTGCCGACAGCTTGAGCGGCGGGATAGGCAATGACCTGCTGTATGCCGGCTACGGCAACGACACGCTGTACGGCAACGACGGTGAGGACACATTGTACGGCGAGGCCGGCAACGACAGCCTCGACGGCGGCGGCGGTGATGACTCGCTGTACGGCGGGACCGGCAACGACACCCTGAACGGCGGGACCGGGGACGACTTACTGCAGGATTACGAGGGGTCGACAGCCTGTCGGGCGGAGACGGCGACGACACCTTTGATTATGTCAGCTACGGCGCCAGCACCGGTGGGGTCGACACCCTCAGCGGCGGCGCGGGTCGCGACACCTACCGGGTCAGCGGCTACACCGCGTACTACGATCCGACCAACCTCAAGACCGACATCATCACCGACTTCGCCGTTGGCGACAACGGCGACAGCCTCGACCTGTCGAACGTCACCAGCTACCTGGATGGCTGGACGCAAGGGACGAACCCGTTCACGAGCGGCTACCTGCGTGTGGTGGCGGACGGCGCCGACACCCTGCTGCAGATGGACCGGGACGGCAACGGGACCAGCTACGGCTGGTTGAGTCTGGTGCGGCTACAGGGCGTTGCCCCGAGCTCGCTGACGGTCGCGAACTTCAACAACGGCTACGCGCCCAACGACGTCGGCATCACCGCCACCGGCACGAGCACCAACGAGCGGATCGACGGCAGCAACTCCCGCGACACACTGTCGGGCGGAGCCGGCAACGACACGCTGTACGGCAACGACGGTGCCGACAGCTTGAGCGCCGGACCGGTAACGATTACCTGTCCGGCGGGAATGGCAATGACACGCTATCCGGCGGCGACGGCAGGGACACATTGTACGGCGAGGCCGGCAACGACAGCCTCGACGGTGGTAGCGGCAACGACACGCTGTACGGCGGGACCGGCAACGACACCCTGAACGGCGGGACCGGGGACGATTACCTGCAGGATTACGAGGGGTCGAACAGCCTGTCGGGCGGAGATGGCGACGACATCTTTGATTATGTCAGCTACGGCACCAGCACCGGTGGGATCGACACCCTCAGCGGCGGAGCGGGTCGCGACACCTACCGGGTCAGCGGCTACACCGCGTACTACGATCCGACCAACCTCAAGACCGACATCATCACCGACTTCGCCGTTGGCGACAACGGCGACAGCCTCGACCTGTCGAACGTCACCAGCTACCTGGATGGCTGGACGCAAGGGACGAACCCGTTCACGAGCGGCTACCTGCGCGTGGTGGCGGACGGCGCCGACACCCTGCTGCAGATGGACCGGGACGGCAACGGGACCAGCTACGGCTGGTTGAGTCTGGTGCGGCTACAGGGCGTTGCCCCGAGCTCGCTGACGGTCGCGAACTTCAACAACGGCTACGCGCCCAACGACGTCGGCATCACCGCCACCGGCACGAGCACCAACGAGCGGATCGACGGCAGCAACTCCCGCGACACACTGTCGGGCGGAGCCGGCAACGACACGCTGTACGGCAACGACGGTGCCGACAGCTTGAGCGGCGGGACCGGTAACGATTACCTGTCCGGCGGGAATGGCAATGACACGCTATCCGGCGGCGACGGCAGGGACACATTGTACGGCGAGGCCGGCAACGACAGCCTCGACGGTGGTAGCGGCAACGACACGCTGTACGGCGGGACCGGCAACGACACCCTGAACGGCGGGACCGGGGACGATTACCTGCAGGATTACGAGGGGTCGAACAGCCTGTCGGGCGGAGATGGCGACGACATCTTTGATTATGTCAGCTACGGCACCAGCACCGGTGGGATCGACACCCTCAGCGGCGGAGCGGGTCGCGACACTTATCGGATCGACGGCTACACCCCGCGATATAATCCAACCAATCTCCAGGCCGACATCATCACCGACTTCGCCACCGGCGACGGTGGCGACGTTCTCGACCTATCGGACCTCACCAGCAACCTAATCGGTTATACCTCGGGGACGAACCCGTTCACGAGTGGCTACCTGCGCGTGGTGGCGGACAGCACCGACACCCTGTTGCAAGTCGACGTGGATGCGAGCGGCGGTTCGTTTGGTTGGCAGTCGGTCGTCCGCTTGCAAGGCGTGAGCGCCTCCAGCTTAAGCACGACGAACTATGCTTGGCCTGGACAATTCACCGGTCAGTCCTATTCGGGAACCAGCGGCAACGACGTGTTCGCGGGCGGAGCGGGCAACGATACGCTATCCGGCAACGACGGTGCCGACAGCCTGAGCGGGGGAGCTGGCAGTGACCTGCTGTATGGTGGTATCGGCAACGATACCTTGCTCGGCGGCGATGGCCGCGACACGTTGTATGGCGAGGCCGGTGCCGACAGCCTCAATGGCGGCAGCAACAACGACTACCTCACGGCAGATGCAGGAGACGATATACTAGATGGTGGTAGCGGCGATGATACGTTATACGGTGGAGCCGGCAACGACACCCTGATTGGTGGCATCGGCGATGATTACCTCGACGACTCCGAGGGAGCCAATAGCCTCTCGGGTGGGGACGGCGACGACACCTTCGCCAATGTCAGCTACGGCACCAGCACCGGTGGGGTCGACACCCTCAGCGGCGGCGCAGGACGCGATACTTACCAGATCAGCGGTTACACAGCATACTTCAACCCAACCAATCTCAAGATCGATATCATTACAGACTTCGCTGCTGGTGACAGTGGCGATAGCCTCGATCTTTCGAGTGTTACCCCCTACCTAACCGGCTACATCTCGGGGACGAACCCGTTCACGAGCGGCTACCTGCGTGTGGTGGCGGACGGCGCCGACACCCTGCTGCAGATGGACCGGGACGGCAACGGGACCGGCTATGACTGGCTGAGCCTGGTGCGGCTGCAGGGCGTTACCCCGGGCTCGCTGACGGTCGCGAACTTCAACAACGGTTACGCGCCCAACGACGTCGGCATCACCGCCACCGGCACGAGTGCCAACGAGCAGATCAACGGCAGCAACTCCCGCGATACCCTATCGGGTGGGGCCGGCGACGACACGCTGTACGGCAACGACGGCGCGGACAGCCTGAGCGGCAGCACCGGTAACGATTACCTGTACGGCAGGAACGGCAACGACACGCTATCCGGTGGCGATGGCCGGGACCGTATCGAAGCAGACGCGGGAGACGACCTCCTGGACGGTGGCAATGGCGACGACTCGTTGTACGGTGGAGCCGGCAACGACACCCTGATTGGTGGCATCGGCGATGATTACCTCGACGACTCCGAGGGAGCCAATAGCCTCTCGGGTGGGGACGGCGACGACACCTTCGCCAATGTCAGCTACGGCACCAGCACCGGTGGGGTCGACACCCTCAGCGGCGGCGCAGGACGCGATACTTACCAGATCAGCGGTTCCACAGCATACTTCAACCCAACCAATCTCAAGATCGATATCATTACAGACTTCGCTGCTGGTGACAGTGGCGATAGCCTCGATCTTTCGAGTGTTATCCCCTACCTAACCGGCTACATCTCGGGGACGAACCCGTTCACGAGCGGCTACCTGCGTGTGGTGGCGGACGGCGCCGACACCCTGCTGCAGATGGACCGGGACGGCAACGGGACCGGCTATGACTGGCTGAGCCTGGTGCGGCTGCAGGGCGTTACCCCGGGCTCGCTGACGGTCGCGAACTTCAACAACGGTTACGCGCCCAACGACGTCGGCATCACCGCCACCGGCACGAGTGCCAACGAGCAGATCAACGGCAGCAACTCCAGTGACACGCTGTTGGGCGGGGCCGGCAACGATACGCTGTACGGCAACGACGGTGGCGACATCCTGCGCGGGAGCACCGGTAACGATTACCTGTACGGCGGGAACGGCAATGACACGCTGTCCGGCGGCGATGGCCGGGACTACCTCGCGGGCGGCGTAGGAGACGACATCCTAGATGCGGGGAGCAGCGACGACACGCTGATTGGCGAGGTTGGGAACGACATCCTGATCGGCGGCGACGGCGCCGACTATCTCGACGGTGGTGCGGGCACTGACATCGTCTCCTACCAGGACGCGACCGCCTCGGTGGTGGCGAGCCTGACGAACCCAGGTGCCAATACCGGCTTCGCAGCCGGCGACACCTACGTGTCGATCGAGAACATGATCGGGGCCGATGTCGCCGGGGCAGGTGACGTCTTGGCGGGTGATGCCGGCATCAACGTCCTCTACGGCCTCGCCGGCAACGATACACTGATTGGCGGAGCCGGCGGCGATGTCCTCGACGGCGGTGCGGGCACCGACACGGCCTCCTACCAGGACGCGACCGCTTCAGTGGTGGCGAGCTTGACGAACCCAGGTGCCAACACCGGCTTCGCGGCCGGCGACACCTACGTGTCGATCGAGAACCTGGTCGGGGCAGACGTTGCCGGTGCGGGCGATGTGCTGATAGGTGATGCCGGTGCCAATGCACTCTCCGGCCTGGCTGGCGACGACACTCTGATCGGCGGAGCCGGTGGCGATGCCCTCGACGGCGGCGCGGGTATCGACACGGCCTCCTACCAGGATGCAGTCGCCTCGGTAGTGGCGAGCTTGACGAACCCGAGTGCCAATACAGGCATTGCAGCTGGCGACACCTACGTCTCAATCGAGAACTTGATCGGGGCAGATGTCGCCGGGGCGGGTGACGTGCTCACGGGTGATGCCGGAGCCAATGCACTCTCGGGTCTGGCCGGTAATGACACTCTGATCGGTGGAGCCGGCGGCGATGTCCTCGACGGCGGCGCGGGTATCGACACGGCCTCCTACCAGGACGCGACCGCTTCAGTGGTGGCGAGCCTGACGAACCCAGGTGCCAATACCGGCTTCGCAGCCGGCGACACCTACGTGTCGATCGAGAACCTGATCGGGGCAGACGTTGCCGGCGCGGGCGACATACTCACGGGCGATGCTGGCACCAACGCCCTTTACGGCCTGGCCGGCAACGACACCCTGAACGGGCTCGACGGCAATGACAGCCTGTATGGTGGTGCCGGCGCCGATCGTCTCGACGGCGGCGCGGGTATCGACACGGCCTCCTACCAGGACGCGACCGCTTCAGTGGTGGCGAGCCTGACGAACCCAGGTGCCAATACCGGCTTCGCAGCCGGCGACACCTACGTGTCGATCGAGAACCTGGTCGGGGCAGACGTTGCCGGCGCGGGCGACATACTCACGGGCGATGCTGGCACCAACGCCCTCTACGGCCTGGCCGGCAACGACACCCTGAACGGGCTCGACGGCAATGACAGCCTGTATGGTGGTGCCGGCAGCGACAGCCTGACTGGTGGGGTGGGCAGCGATACCCTCGACGGCGGGATCGGGTTCGATGTCGCCAGCTATTCCGGCGCGTCGGCAGGGCTTACCGCGAGCCTGGCCAATCCCTCTGCCAATACCGGCGAGGCGGCCGGCGACACCTATGTCAGCATCGAGGGCCTGGTCGGCAGCGGCTTCAACGACGTCCTGATCGGGGCGGCCGCTGGCAACCTCCTGCAGGGACTGGGCGGGGATGATCTGTTCTACGCCGGGCCGGGCGGCAACACGCTGATCGGCGGAACGGGCAATGACTTCTACGTGCTCGCCTCGGCTGCCGACACGGTGATTGAGAATGCGAACGAGGGTCGCGACACCGTCTACGTCTCGGACTTCGAATACGTGCTGCCCGACAACGTCGAGCAGGCAGTGACCACCGGTGCTGGCATAGCTGCGGTGACCGGCAACGATCTCGACAACATCTTCTACGGTGGTGCCGGGACCAACACCTTCAACGGCCGCGGCGGTGACGACCAGTTCTTCGCTGGCACTGGTACCAACGTGCTGCTGGGAGGGACCGGCAACGACTACTATGTGCTCAACTCGGCATCCGACACGGTGATCGAGAATGCGAACGAAGGTCGTGACACGGTCTATGTCGGGTTTAGCTACGCTCTAACAAACAATGTCGAACAGGCAGTTGTGACTAGCAATGCCGGAGTGACCATCACGGGCAACGCCGTCGATAACGTCATCTACGGCGGCGGTGGGAACGACGTGTTCCGCGGTGGCGCGGGCAACGATTACATCTTCGGTGGTGGAGGCGATGACCTGTTCTACGGCGAGGCTGGCGCCGATACCATGATCGGTGGCGCCGGCAACGACTTCTACGTACTCGACGGCGCCAGCGACACGGTGATTGAGAACGCGAACGAGGGCCGCGACACCGTCTACGTCTCGGACTTCGAATACGTGCTGCCCGACAACGTCGAGCAGGCAGTGACCACCGGTGCTGGCACAGCTGCGGTGACCGGCAACGATCTCGACAACATCTTCTACGGTGGTGCCGGGACCAACACCTTCAACGGCCGCGGCGGTGACGACCAGTTCTTCGCTGGCACTGGTACCAACGTGCTGCTGGGAGGGACCGGCAACGACTACTATGTGCTCAACTCGGCATCCGACACGGTGATCGAGAATGCGAACGAAGGTCGTGACACGGTCTATGTCGGGTTCGACTATGCCTTAGCCGCCAACATCGAGCAGGGCGTTGTTACCAGTGCCGGGACAGTGAGCTTGACCGGCAACGAACTTGACAACGCGCTCTACGGCAACGTGGGCACCAACACGCTGAACGGAGGCGTGGGCAACGACTACCTGTACGGTGGAGCGGGAGCCGACGTGTTCGTGGAAGTGGGAAGCTTCGGACGTGACCTAGTGGCGGACTTCGTCACTGGCCAGGACAAGCTGGCGCTCGATCGTGCGCAGTTCGCGAACTTCGCGGCCGTTCAGGTGCATACGCAGCAGGTTGGGTCTGACACGGTGATCACGCTTGATGCGAACAACGCGGTGACGCTGCAGAACGTGCAGGCCTCAACCTTGCAAGCCTCGGACATCCTGTTCATTTAGACGGCGTCCCTGCTTCTCTGAAAATGCGAGCGGTGCAGGATGCACCGCTCGCATCGTTCCTGCTGCACGGACTGCAAGGCCTCACCTGAACGAGAAGGTGGGATGTAGACTCGCTCAAATCATCTCACCTGCCGGAGTTCCTGGCCGAACTGCGCACAGCTTGGAAGGCAGGGGAGGTTCGCCCGACGGCGCAGGTGAAGCCGCCGAAAGCCAAGCGCGGTCGTCACCGGCCCGGCCCGCTGGTGAGCGTCACGGACGAATTGCGGAGGTGGTTCGAGGTCGATCCGTTGGACACGGGCGGAGAGGTGCTCACGCGACTGCAGGCGGCTTACCCGGGGAGTTATCCTGACGGCCTGCTTCGAACCGTACAGCGGCGTCTGAAGCTCTGGCGGACCGAGATCGCCACCAGTTTGGTGGTCGGCCCTCCAGCAGCGCCAGCGTCCGCGAGCTTACCTTCAGGCGCATCTGCGTGAGGCAACGACCAGCCAGCTCGGGGAGCAGGTCGTGTCCCTTGGATTGGTGTAGCTGACCGAGAGCGGGAGAGCCCGCCTGCGCGCCCTCACAGCGCTGTAGCAGGCGGGATCTCACGCGGGGGTGGCCATCGGCGGTGACGGGTTAGGATCGGGTTGTGAGCCACCAACCCGAACCCGGGAGACCCCCGATGACCGATGCCGTTATGAGCCTGCGGGCGCTGGCTGAGAAGAGTGCGGACGCGGACGTGCTGCGCGAGATGATCGGCTTTGCCGCGCAACGTCTGATGGAACTGGAGGTGGGCGGCCTGACCGGCACGGCCCACGGCGAGAAGAACCCGGAGCGGCTGGCCCAGCGCAACGGGTACCGCGACCGGGACTGGCAGACACGGGCCGGCACCGTCGAGCTGCGCATCCCGAAGCTGAGGACGGGCAGCGACTTCCCGAGTTTCCTGGAACCACGTCGGATGACCGAGAAGGCGCTGACCGCGGTGATCCAGGAGGCCTACATCCAGGGCATCTCGACCCGCGCGGTCGACGATCTGGTCTAGGCCTTGGGCGGGACGGGGATCTCCAAGAGCCAGGTCAGCCGGCTGTGCCAGGAGATCGACGAGCGGGTGAACGCCTTCCTCGACCGGCCGATCGAAGGCGAGTGGCCCTACCTGTGGATCGACGCGACCTACGTGAAGGTGCGACAGAACCACTGTATCGTCTCGGTGGCCGTCATCGTAGCAGTGGGCGTCAACACGGATGGGCGACGCGAGGGGGCACCCATCGTGGCCTGCCACGATGGGAACCCCTGCTGGGGCTCGACATCGGTCCGTCCGAGGCCGAGACCTTCTGGACCGAGTTCCTGCGCAAGCTAGCCCGGCGCGGCCTGCGCGGGGTCAAGCTGGTGGTCTCGGACGCGCATGAGGGCATCAAGGCGTCCATCGCCAAGGTGATGACCGCCTCCTGGTAGCGGTGCCGGGTGCACTTCATGCGCAACGTCCCGGCCCATGCCGGCCGCTCGGGCCGACGCGTCGTCTCGGCCTTCATCGCCACCGCCTTCGCCCAGGAGGACGCCGAAGCTGCCCGCCAGCAATGGCGGCGGGTGGCCGATCAACTCCGGCCCAAGGTGCCCAAGCTGGCTGCCCTCATGGACACAGCCGAGACCGACGTCCTGGCCTCCATGGGCTTCCCGGCCGCCCACCGTGCCAAGCTGCACTCGACAAACCCGCTCGAGCGCCTCAACGGCGAGATCAAGCGCCGCACCGAGGTCGTCGGCATCTTCCCCGACGAGCCCTCGATCCGCAGGCTCGTCGGCGCGATCCTGCTGGAGCAGAACGACGAGTGGGCCGTGCAGCGTTGCCGATACATGACCCTGGAAAGCATCGCCCCGATCGGCGTGTCAAACGGCATCGGAACGGGACCCCTGATCGGCGTCCAATCGGGCCCCCTTGTTGAGCATGCGCGACGCCCCTGCTCAGCCCGGCGAAGCGGGTCGGGGTGGCGCAGCCGGGCTGAGCAGGGGGCCAGGATGAGCCGCGCACAGGCCGCCCTCACGCCCGGTTCTTGAAGCGCCAGCTCTCGTTGCCGGTCTCGACGATCTCGCAGTGGTGGGTCAGCCGATCGAGCAGTGCCGTCGTCATCTTGGCGTCGCCGGCAAACACGCTCGGCCACTCCCCGAACGCCAGGTTGGTCGTCACCACGATCGAGGTGGTCTCGTAGAGCCGGCTGATCAGGTGGAACAGCAGCTGACCGCCCGACTGCGCGAACGGCAGGTAGCCGAGTTCGTCCAGCACCACCAGGTCGGGCCGGGCGAGGTGGTCGGCGATGCGGCCCTGCCGGCCGGCTCGCGCCTCGGCCTCGAGCCGGTTGACGAGGTCGACCACGTTGTAGAACCGGGCCCGCGCCCCGTCCCGGATGCACGACCGGGCGACCGCGATGGCCAGGTGCGTCTTGCCCGTGCCGGTGCCGCCCACCAGCACGACGTTGCGCTGGTGGGCCAGGAACTCGCCGCCGCAGAGGTCGCGCACCAGACCTTCGTTGATCGGCGTCCCGGCAAAGGCGAACTCGGCGAGGTCCTTGGCCAGGGGCAGCTTGGCAATCGTCATCTGGTAGCGGATCGAGCGCGCCTGCTTCTCGCTGATCTCGGCCTGCAACAGGTCGCCGACGATCTGCTGCGGTTCGTGGCTGCGCTTGAGGGCGACCTTGATGATCTCGTCGTAGGCCGCCTTCATCCCGAACAGCTTCAGCTCGCCCATGGTGGCGAGGATCTGCTGACGTTCCATCATGGGGCTCTCCTCAGGCTGTCGTAGCGGGCACAGTCGGCGACCGGCTCGTGGCGCAGCCGCAGGCTCTCGGGCGTCAGCAGCGAGACGGGCGCGGGCGGCTCCCGCTGGCGGGCCAGGATGTTGAGCACCACGTCGGCCGAGTGCACGCCCTCGCGCAGTGCCTCGGCGCTGGCCGCTTCGACCGCGGAGAGGCCGTCGCCGAGCACGGCGGTGAGGATCTCGACCATCTGGCGGTCGCCGTCGGCGCTGCCGGCGAGCTTGCGGCGGATCCGTTCGAGGGCGGCGGGCAGGACCCAGTCCTTGAACGGTGCGCCGTTGCGCAGCGCGCCGGGCTTGCGGGCGAGCACGGGGACGTAGTGCCAGGGGTCGAACACCGTCTGGCCGCGTCCGAAGGCCCGCGGGTGCTCGGCGACGACGCGTCCGTCCTGGCGGATCTCGATGCGCTCGGCATAGGCGCGCACCTCGACCGGGCGACCGATGGCCGAGGCCATGACCGAGTACTTGTTGTTGTCGAAGCGCACCAGGCAGGTCGAGGACACGGCCGCCGGGACGGCGTGGAAGCCGTCGAAGCGTCCGGCGTAGGGGACCAGGGCTCCCCGTTCGGCTTCGAAGGCCTGCCAGATCGTCAGTTCGCGCTGCTCGGGATGCGGGTGGGCCTTGGCGTAGGCGACGACCCCGTCGAGCAGCAGGGCGTTGAGCTCGTCGTAGCTTCTCACCCGGACGCGCGGGGTGAACAGGCGCTCGCGCACCAGCCCGACCTGGTTCTCGACCTGCCCCTTCTCCCAGCCTGACGCGGGCGTGCAGGCCACGGGCTCGACGAGGTAGTGCGAGCACATCTGCAGGAAGCGGCGGTTGTAGGCGCGCTCGCGCCCGACGAAGATCGTCTCGACCGCGGTCTTCATGTTGTCGTAGATGCCCCGCTGGCAGGTGCCGCGGAAGAAGGCGAACGCCCGGTCGTGGGCGTCGAAGACCATCTCCTGGCTCTCGCGCGGATAGGCCCGCACGAACAGCATGCGCGAGTGGCAGAGCCGGACGTGGGCGACCTTGACCGTCGTGGTGACGCCGGCGATCAGCACGATCTCGTGGCTCCAGTCGAACTGGTAGGCCTCACCCGGGGCGAAGGCGAGTGGCACGAAGGCGGGAGCCGTCACGCTGGCCTGCTGGCGCTTCCACGTCTTGGCGTAGCGGCGGACGGCATCATAGCCGCCCTCGTAGCCGAGCCCCCGCAGCGCCTCGAAGATACGGGTCAGCGTCAGCCGCTCCCGCGCCGGCTTCCCCGTATTGGCCGCCAGCATCCGGTCGAGCTCGTCGCGCCAGGGCCCGAGCTTGGGTGCAGGCTGGACGCTGCGGGTGTAGCGGAAGGCAGTTGCCTCCGAGCGGATCACCTTCCTGACGACCTTGCGGGAGAGCTTCAGCTCCCGGCAGATCTGCTTGATCGGCTTATGCTGCACGAAGTACGCGCGGCGGATCTTCGCGACCGTCTCCACGACCAACATCCTCCGCGAGCCTCCCGTTCCGAATGCGGGAGGCAGTCTGGATGAAGTATCCTGGGGGTCCCGTTTGGACGCCGATCACCCCGGAAACGGGGTCCTTATTCCACGCCTAATCACAATCGGCGATGATCCCCTCGTCAGCCAGCCAAATCTCGCAGTCTGATCAGTCCGGCCCTGCCGGTCAGCGTGGTGGACCACAAGCAGCTACACCACGCTACGGGACACAATCGCTCCCACCCCTGTCTGCGGCGTCTATCGGCGGCTCGGTCGGTGTCGGTGCCTCACCCTGATCTCCCACGCCATCCGGGTCGATGCGGAAGTCGGTGAAATCAGTGGTCTTGGTTCCCCGACACCGCCCGTGGTAAGCCGCTCGAGATCTGGTTCCAGGACGAGGCCCGCGTCGGCCGGCAAGGCACGCTGACGCGGGTCTGGGCGCGCAAGGGGACGCGCCCGCGAGCGCCGCGCGACCAACGCTACAAGTGGACCTACCTGTTCGGAGCGGCCTGCCCGGCGCGGGGCACCAGCGCGGCTCTGGTGCTGCCGACGGTCAACACCGCAATGATGTCGCTGCATCTGGCCGAGATCAGCCGGCAGGTGGCACCCGCCGTGCACGCGATCCTGGTGCTGGTTTCGTGCTATTTGGTGATTCGGATAACGAAGCAATCAGGAATGGCGACAGGGGTTCGCGAGCCATCCGCGATAAAAGGGGAGGCGTCAGGAGATCCTCATCTATTAGTAAAGAATTACGTAGTTTTGCGACCTACATAGGAGCACTAAGTTGAATACAAAGTACGCATCCGATAAATCACACGGCATTATCATTCGTACTTATTCGAAAGATGCAGAAAGACTAAATTTATGTTTGTTTTCTATTGCAAAATATTGTCGCGGTTTTAAAGAAATCGTAGTGGTTTGTCCCGAGTCATCTGCCGAAGCAATACGCTCTGTCGTTAGTATTTATCCAAACGTTTCATTGATGCTATGTCAAAATTATCAAAACGACATGATTGGCCAACAAATAACTAAATTGAATTCTCATAAATATTTAACAAGTGATTTTATATATCATGTTGACAGTGATTGTTATTTTTCAAAGAATTATACCCCAGATTGTAATTTTGAGAACGGGCTTCTTAAGCTGTATCACCGCGAATACGAATTCTTTTACAAATCTGGTATTCGAATGCCTTGGCAATCTATAACGTCTCGATTTCTTGGGCAGCAAGTCGATTTTGAATTTATGTCTCTTTTTCCTCTCGTATATCCTAGAGATCTATACATAGATCTTGAGAAATGGTTTAGTGAATTTCATAATTTAAGCTATGAAGCAATTGAAAATATGGTTGATGCGCCTTGGGCTTTCTCTGAATTTAATCTAATGGGAGCTTTTAGTTATTACAAGGCGTTAATAGACAAACCTTACCATCTACATCTCAACTGGAGAGATTTCGAGCCTGATAAATATTTAATTCAGACATGCCAAGATGGAGCAACCGATCGGGCAATTTCTGAAACCGAAATGGAAGAAATAACTAGCTTACTTGGATTTACAAAATCAGATATGTAACTAATATAGAATTAATTTACCAGTTAAATTAGGATGTAAAATCCTAGTCAATAGATCTGTTTAGATCAAGGTGTGGTGCCTGTGACAGCGAGAAACCGACAGGACTGGTGTGTTACTCAACCTTGCCCAAGCAGAGCCCACCGGCACCACAGCGCGTTGATAAATTGAACGCTCGAAAGATCACCATAGCGCGGGGCTATCTCCGAATAGCGCGGGGCTATCTCCGAGCTACCGATTGCCTCAACCCTTGACTTGGGATTGCCCCGGATTGGGTTCTTGCTCGCTTTGCGTGGACGCTGGGTTGCCTTGAGGACCGGGTCCGGCTGATCTGGAGCCCCGCGCGCGCTGATCGTCTCCGCGAATGGCGGCGCTATCAGGGAGGCCGGCCGCTCTTCGTGCCGGCTCGGAATGGTGCTCGCCTGTCGCCATCCACGCAAAGGGAGCAAGAACCACAGAAACGGGGCAATCCCAGGTGCGCACCCGGTGTGGCTGCAGACGGTGCTTCTGCCAGATGCGCTGGACCGAGCGAAGCGAGATGCCGATCGCGGCCGCAACGGCGCGACCAGTCCAGTGGGTGACCTCGCCGGGCGGCTCGGAGCAGGTCAGCGCCAGCACCTCGGCGACAGTGCCGGTGGAGTGAGTCGGCTTGCCAGGCGGGCGGGTCTTGTCGCGCAGCAGGCCCGTCAACGCCTTCTTCAGCGAAGCGCTGTTGCCAACGCCAGACGGCGGTCCGGCTGATGCCGGCCTGGTGGGCGACCTCGAGCACGGGCAGGCGCTCAGCGGAGAGCAGGACGATGCGGGCGCGCTGCACGTGCTTGAAGGGGCGAGCCCGATCTTCGCTGATCGCCCGCAGCCGCGTCTTCTCGGCTGCGGTGAGTATCACGCAGATGGTCCGAGCCATGCCTCAGACTCGCATGGCTCATGTGACATGCGAACTTCCCGAATGCGTCAGTGTAATATCAGCCCCACACCCCGTAATAATTACAAAAACTGCATTGTATTGAAGAAATATATATTACATATCTACGTACACGTCTACATCAACCTCCTTCTGAATGCGGCGGATTTGAGAATATTTTTTAGTAAAATCGATGTATTCTTTTTTATGGCTCATTTTTTGGGTTTGTTTTGCAGCATGAATGAATATGTCTGCAAAATTATCCCAACTGAATTTCCTAGCTTGATCGAGCCCCTTGATGATTGCAGTAGATCTGACCTCTTGAACTCGCACTGAGTTAAGCGCCTGAATCATCTCTCTGACATCCCGTCCTGATATATATATCGGAGCATTGCCCCCAACTTCAGGGAGCGATGATTGATCCGAGGTAATGACCGGGCAGCCGCACGCCATTGCCTCAAGGACCGGCATACCGAAGCCTTCATAAAGGGACGGATAAACTAACGCCGCCGCACCGCGGTATAGCGCACCAAGTTCGGCGTCTGAGACCCTTAAAAGATCGACAGAGCACATCTTCGACAAACCATTAACAAAGTCGGGCTGAATATCGGGTTCGCCACCAACGCAAATAACATCGAAGTCGATAACCGGCATCTGTTTCAAAGCACTAAAAAACAACCTGCAATTTTTATAGGATTTATGTTGCTCGCGAGAGCCTACCAATAGAACATAGGGCCGATCCGCGTTGCGAGAGGGAAGCAATTTAGAAGAGACAGCCTCTGACCTTCCGCGCTGCGATGCAGGAAAAAAGTGCTCAGGATCGTATCCGCAGTAGCCGATATGAATCTGGTTGTTGTCAATCGTCGGGTAAAATCTCTGAAGATCAGAAGCAGTTGAATTAGATATACAAACGAACTGCCGAGCGTGAACAATACTGACCTGCTTCTCCATCCAAATTCTATGCTTCAAATCAAATTCCATCACTTCTGGAATCATATCATAAACCACCATCAGGGAAGGCGTCTCGACAGGTGATGTATAGTATGTTGACGCAAATACATCAGCACCAACTTGATTGCATATATCTTGAAGCAAAAACGACTCTGCAGCCGTTGCCGAGAACGTATAACTTGGGAAAGGGATCAATCGAATTCCTTCAATGATAGGAGCCCCGCCGCGATCCAAACAAACAACTTCAATATCTGATTTATTAGCGAGCTTCGTCAGCAAAGTGCTCCAAACTCGGGAAATCCCACTTTGTGCCAGTTGAAAGAATATGCCATCTACTAGTATTTTCATCACCGTGCTCCGAACTTGCTGATAGTTTTTCGTTGACATACTGTATCAGGGATTTTCTGTAAAAATTCAGGCTAGCTGTAAAAGACTGGCTTGGGCAAGTTCGTAGCGCGAAAGCGTCTTCGCGCCTTCATCGGCCTCGAAGAGATGACACTCACGGAGGTAGCTTTCAATATCGCAAGTCAGTAAAGGTGAAATAAGTGTTTCGGCGTATTTCATCTGTATCTGCCTTGCTTCAAGAACACCAACTGTTTCAGCATTTGTCGACAGACCTTGAGGATTGACATAGTAAACTACATGGGGATCATTTATCTTATAAAATTTCTTGCCATGCTTAATACAACGTAACCAAAATTCGTAATCACCCGCAGATTTAAAGCTCGCATCAAACAAGCCGACATCAGCATGGATTGATCGGCGCCACATCGGAGCATTATGAGGTGAATTATAGGCTAGCATATTATTATTAGTTATAATTGGAAGATTACTGCGAATATTATGACTAGCAATTATTTCAAACGGCAATGTGCAATCGAAACTGTAATAAAAATCTTGATAAACAACGTCTGCAAATTTAATACTGTCGAGTGTTGCAGCCTGTAACTCAAAGGAGTCTTCGCGGCGTAGGTCATCAAGATTTGCGTTCGTAATGTATGGGGCCCTTGAAGCTTGAATGGCCATGTTCCATGCTTCATAGATTCCAATTCGATTGGGATCTCTGATGTATTTAATATTAGGATAATTTTTCAGATCATCAGCAATTATCTCGCGCTCATTCTGAGGAGAATTTGCATCAATAATCACAATCTCACAATCATGAAAAATGGTTTGCTGTTTCATATTGGTCATAAATTCTCGTATATATTTTTCTCCATTATACATACTAACAATTACGCTGACAATTGGCGTTGTCTTAGTTTTTACGTTAATATTATTTGCATTTGGTTTTACAGGCGGCGCGTCAACGACCGCCGGAGATACGGACTGTTTATCCCAATCCAATTTGCTGACGGTTTTAGTGGTGCCCAAGATAGAGGTCATATCAGGGCTCTGGGTGTAGGTGGCATTGAAACGCTCACCATACGCCGCCTCAAATAACGCCTGCAGCATTACGGCTCTGGGAAGATTTCCCAGCCTGAGCTGAGCCTCCCAGTGGGCAATCTCGATGGGAGTTGCTGCGCGACCCAGCACAATAAGATAGGCTGCTTGTATGAATTTTCCATCGGCGATTTGCGGTAATATTTTAGATCGTTGGTTGGCCTGTCGAGCCTCTTCGCTTGTTGCTAGTCCATGTATAATATCTGGGAATCCAGCCCCGTCTTTAACATGCTGTACCCAGATGTTGATTTCTTTGTCAGCTGGTCTACGATTGAAGAATGTTTTGTAGAGCGCGATAATTGCCTCTGCAATTGCGTTCAAATTCGTTGACGGCACCTGACCAAAGTTGTTGCGCGCTAAGTTAGCTTTTGCCTCTTCGCTGTCAGCAATAATATTATAAAAAGCAGTGTGAGGGTCAGTGCTTTGCGCTAATCCTGCCCAAGATTTTATTTCATCTTCTGATGGGCTTCGGCTGAGCAGCGCCCTATAAATGCGGCTTACATAGTTTTCCCAGTTCGCGACCCGTGCGGCTTCGGAATTATCAGATAGCACCGATTTAAGGGCGGCCTCCTCGCTGCTGCGTATGCCATCGATGATACTGGCAAGCGGGATGCCATTCCTTACGAGATTTAGATGATGTTCGATATCTATATCACTCGCCTCACGACACAATGTATAAATAAATTCCGATTGGATTATCTCTGCGATGTCAGTGTCTTGCAGTTGAATCAGCGATGACATAGTTCTGCTTCCCCAAAATTCAAGCTTAACGATGCGGTGAACTTACCGCTATTTACTTTACTGCGTCTTCACTAAATGCTGCTTATTGCCTTGTTTGGACTCGAAAATATATTTTATTGATAATACTATTACGCATTAATACTATTATATTCTAGCATGATTCAAACTCCAAATTATATTACGATATAAAATAATATATGTTATATTGCTTATTCTATTTTAACGATGCAAATATTATAACTATCTACTTGATTTATTGCTTTCTTTTTCAAAATAATTGCGAATATACGCCAATCCTTCGATCCTGCTCATTGCGGAAAATTTCATCCTTGATCCGTTCCAGTGCTCGGCACCTCTATAGCGGCAAAACAAGCCTCAAGGTAGTGCCTCCCTGCCACCGGTTTTTGCAACCAGTGAACCGGTGCGGGTTTCTCGGAGGCTGTTTGTCTTGGGTCAGGCGGCCAGGGCCTGGTCGCCAATGTTGACATGATAGCGCGCTTCGGCCTCGGCGGGAGGGACGTTGCCGATTAGCGCGAGGAGGCGACGGTGGTTTATCAGTCGACCCGCTCCAGAGTGGCGTACTCGATAGCCTCGAAGGGGCGCTACGGGCCACGCCGGTGGATGACCTCCACCTTGAACAAGCCGTTGATCGTCTCCGCCAAGGCGTTGTCGTAAGAGTCGCCGACGCTGCCGACCGACGGCTCGATGCCCGCTCCGGCCAGGCGCTCAGTGTACCGTATAGCTAAATATTGCGAGCCGCGGTCCGAATGATGCACCAGCCCGCTGCCTTGGATGGGACGACGCTCGTGCAGGGCCTGCTCCAGGGCATCCAGCACGAAGCCTGCGTGTGCACGACGGTGATGCTCGCCAGCCAGCAATGCGCCGGGCGAACACATCAATGACGAACGTCACGTACATGAAGCCCGACCACGTCGCCACGTAGGTGAAGTCGCTGACCAACAAGGCGTTCGGTCGGGGAGCCTTGAAGTGGCGGTTGACCCGATCAAGCGGACAGGCAGTGGCCGGGTCGGGGATCGTTGTGCGAACGGTCCTGCCACGCACCACCCCCGCCAAGCCCAATCGGCGCATCAGCCGCACCACCGTGCATCGAGCAGTCACGATCCCCTCCCGGGCCAGCTGCCGCCACACCTTCCGCAAACCGTAGACGCAGAAGTTCGCGTCGAACACACGCTGGATCTCAATCATCAAGGCCGCGTCGCTACGAGTACGAACCGGTTGCTTCTCAGGATCGGCACGCCGGGCGGCATGCAGGTAGTAGGTCGACGGGGCAATTGGCAGCACCCTGCAGATCGGCTCGCCCCCGTAAGCCTCTCGATGATCGCCGATGAAGCCAATCATGGCCGCGACCGGCGGTCGAGCTCCGCCATGTCAAAATACGCGCTCGCCTTGCGCAGGATCTCGTTGGCTTGGTGCAGCTCGCGAACCTCGCGCTCCAGCGCCTTGATCCTCTCACGCTCGTCCGTCGTCTGCCCGGATCGGCGAAGGGAAAGCCGCCCATTTCCTGGAGCACGATGCCATCCCGGGCGATGTCGACGAAGAACGGGCGGCCCTGCGCCAGCTGGTCGTTCACGTCCTGGTACGTGTGCACGATCGCGTTCACCGGCGTCGCCAGACGACCGCCCACGCTCTACGTCGACCCGCAAGCCGGCACCGACAGGCCGATTAGGTACCTGGGGACGCAGCTGCGGTCGCGGCTGCCAGGAGGCAGCTTGCGCACTTGGCGCTCGCCGTAGGCCCGGCAGAGCAGGGCCTCAATATCGATTTCTCTCGGGCTCGGGTACTGGACAGGGGTGGTCCAAGGGGTTTACGAGACACTTTCCAAACCCTCGCAGGCCGATTTATCTTTTATATTATAATCCCTTATGGGATCTCTGCGAGGGTTGCGAGGGGTTTTCGCGACGTGTGTATAGAGAGACCCGAATTTTTCGGGCTTGGCGGCCCAGCCTCACGCATGAACGCGCGCGCGTACACGTGCGAGGCCAAACCCTCGCAAGGGCTCGGTAAGCATCTTGAATTGTTGAGCTTTTCGCCATGCTAGGGCTTCAACAAACCTTCGCAACCCTCGCAAAACCCTGTGCGGGATGCCGGATAGGCTGGCGCACGATAACCCTGACCGCTCTCGTCGCCGGAGGCAAGCGAATTTCTCGGAGCGACAGGGCGATCATCCCGCACCGTCCGTCGAGGGGCTGCAGGCCGCTGCCCGCTCAAGCATCCTGCTGCTATCAGGACTTGAGCACCATGCCTTTTAAGGTGTCAAATATTTGGATGATCTGCAAAAATTCACTATCGCGCAGCCAAGCTTGATGGTGCGCCCCGGGACCGAAAGTGCTCCCGATACCAGAACGCCCATCGAGAGAAGACGGCGCGTCGACATCTGATAAAATAAAGATCATTCACAGTAAAAATCACCTTAAAAGGTCTGACCTTAAAAGGCTTTCCCTTGAGTACCCGGTAGACGCTCGCCCGTCCGATCCCGAGCTGCCGCGCGATCGCTGATGCGCCCTTCCCCTCCCCTATCAACGCCTGCACGGCCTCCGGATCGACCGTGCGCGCCTGCTTGTAGACGCCGGCCGCTTTCGCCTTGGCGATCCCTTCCGCCTGGCGCTCGCGCCGGAGGTTCGTCTCGAACTCGGCGAACACGCCGAGCATGTCGAGGAAGGCCTTGCCGGCGGCGGTCGAGGTGTCGATCGGTTGCTCGGTCGCGAGCAGCCCCGCCCCTTTCCCTCTCAGCTCACGCACAATGTCCTGGAGGTCGCCGATAGAGCGCGCCAGGCGGTCGACGCGGGTGACCACCAGCGTGTCGCCCTCGCGGATGAAGGCGAGCACCGTGCGTAGTTCGTCGCGGCCGACGGTCGAGGATGCGGACACCTTCTCGGACCGGACGATGTCGCAACCGGCGGCCTTGAGGGCTGCGAGCTGCACGGTGAGGTCCTGGTCGAGGGTACTGACGCGCGCGTAGCCGATCCGGGTCATGGAATGTCTCGCAGGGTCTAGAGGGTCTCTTGTAGCTGTCTCACGGGCCGCTCAGCAACCTTGTGAGAAAGGGCGCAGGCGTCTCACCGGGTCTGCCTCGCAGAGTGTACTCTGCGTACAGGAAACAGGGCGTTCGGGATGTCGGATCCGGGCCCGGAAACGAATCATATCAATAGCTTGCAATATATAATAATACCTATTGATTGAAACTTATATCAATGCTATCATTGATATGATAGATATACCTCGCAATGTGAAGCTCTTACCTGCTAGCGGGAGCTTAAGGTTTCTCCTCGTAGGTTCGTGACGCTACCGCTAGAGGCCGCCCCCATGCCCGTGATCTCCGTCGCTAACCCCAAGGGTGGAGCCGGCAAGTCGACCACCGCGCTCGTGCTTGGCACGACGCTCGCCCACTTCGGTGGGACCGTCTCGCTCATCGACTGCGACCCTAACCGACCAATCGCCGCCTGGGCGCAGGGCGAGAGCGGCACGACGATGCGGGTGATCTCGGACGTCACCGAGAGCACGGTCGTCGGCACGATCGACCGCGAGAGGGGAGGGCGCCAGTTCGTCGTCGTCGACCTCGAGGGCACGGCCTCGCGCATGGTCTCGCGCGCGATCACCCGCTCCGACCTCGTCCTGATCCCGATGCAGGCGAGCGCTGTCGACGCGGCGCAGGCCGCCCGCGCCGTCGATCTGGTGCGCGAGGAGGAGCAGGTGATCGGCCGCGAGATCCCGTTCCGGATCGTGTTCACTCGTACGTCCTCGGCAATCCCGACGCGCAACGAGAAGATGATCGTCGAGGAGCTGCGGTCCTCCGGGATCCCGGTCCTCACGACGCACCTCAACGAGCGCGCCGCGTTCAAGTCGCTGTTCACCTACCGCGTCGCGCTCTCCGAGCTCGATCTCGCCCTCGTCAACGGCGTCCCGGCCGCCCAGGAAAACGCGCAACGCCTCTCCGAGGAGGTCGTCGAGCTGGTCGCCACCCTCACGAAGAAGGCCCGCGCATGAACCAGGACAAGAAGCCCTCCTTCGGGTTCGGCAGTAAGATCGCGTCGATCACGCCGAGCGCCGCCGATGCTCCGCCACCGGCGCCGCCCGAGGCCGAGGCGGTCGCCGAGCGGCATGGGTTCGTAGCGCGCGAGAGCGAGCAGCTCGTGCGGATGCGCGAACCGGTCAACGCGCCGACGTCCCAGATCAACGTGCGCGCCGAGACCGCCGACCTCAACGTCTTCCTCACTTGGTGCAAGACCGAGCGCCTATCCTACCGAGAGGCGTTCAAGCGGATCGCGGTGGCAATTCGGGCCGAAAAGCTCTGATCCCACCCCTTCGAATCCCTCACCGAGCGCCGGATCCTCACCAGGGTCTGGCGTTCTCGATTCCAAGGGTGGCGATAGCCGCAGGCTAGAATCGGAGGTCCGCGGCGGGCCGTCCTCCCAGTCCAGAGGCCGAATCTCCCCTCCCAAAAGCCATCGCGCCGCTTCCGCGAGCTGCCGTCTTCGATTCTAGAGAAGAATAGAATCCCTTGATCCCCGTGGAGAGAGTCGGTTTGCACCCTGTCGGTCGACGCCGCGCGAGCCAGGCGGCCCATCCCTTCGACAGGACGCGCACGAGGTTCGTCTGGTGCTTCTGCCCCTTGCGGGGGCGTTCCGTGATTGTGATGAGCCCGTCGCTCTCGGCAAGGCGTAGGGTCATCTGCGCGTGGCGGTGGCACACGCCGGCACGGGCCGCGATCTCCGCGACCGAGAGGCCGCACACGCCGCGGGCCGCGATCTCCTCCCCGACGATGAACAGGACGGCGCGCTGGCCCTCCGTGTAGCGGCGCGCGAGAAGTTCGGGCAGTGGGCTCGATCCGCCGAGGCCTCGGCGACGCTCGCGGCTTCTGGCGCGATCGGGCGAGCACTGGCGGCGGGTCGAGAACTTCGTGATCCGGGCAGCGGTCGGAGCGATCGCGGCGCCTAACGACAAGCCGGCGGGTGCAGGGGCCGGCGCCGCCCGGCTGGCGGTGCGCCGTGCCTCGATCGCGTCGTCGAGCTGGCCGGCATCCTGGTCGCTGATGAGTCCGGCGCCGTTCAATTCGTAGAGCTGCGCGCGCAAGCCCGGGAGCGCCGCCGGCAGCGCCCGGGCGATCGTCTCTTTCATTTCGGCATAGGTCATCGGTCTGGCCCTTCGGCAAAGGGCCGCGGCAGATCGTTCCTGGACGCGTGGCAGGCGCCCAGGCTCCAGACAAAGCGACCCCGTGTCCGAAAGCGGCGCTTTCAGATTGACTCGGGCGGCGATTTCGGGGACGATCCGTCTCGTTGCTGACTGGATCGGCCCTTCGGGGCACTAGACCCTCGGACGCCCTGGCAGGCTTCCGGGGGTCTCGCTTTTTCAGGGTCTCACTGCGGCGGCAGGATCTCCGGGTTGGTGCGACTCGGGTTCAGGCCATGGGTCGCGGAAGCCTACAGACAGGCACGGATTAACCCTGCCCGTCAAATCTGATCGGCTACGAGCAGTCGTGTTTCTGGGTACGGTGCGAAATCGCCATGCGGACTTCCTACGCCCACGTCAGCGCCGGTTTCACGATCCGCCGGCCTCACGCCAAGCGCGTCACCCATTCTCCTGGATAGCTCTCAGCATCGTTGTGGCCAGCAGATTAATCCAGCTCTGGCCGACGCCGCAGTGACCCGCCGAGTTGACATGGTCCTAAGCTCAGGTTCGATAGACACCCTCTGCCGTGAGTCGGACACAGATCGACCGGGCGGCGGGACAAGGGAGGTTCAATGCAGATCAGGAGCGAGCACCGCCGCGCGTCGGCTACCAGCGGCACCCGCACGCCTGCCTCTGCACCGACCCGACCTGTTCGGCCCACATTGACCCTCAAAGGTGCCGCGGCCGTACCGCCTCAATCGGGCACTCTGGAACAGCAACCGGCCGCAGCTGGGAAAATCGACGATTCCGGAGAAGCAAAGGTTGCGGCCTGCAAGCCCGCTCAGGCTCCTCGTCCCTGGAAGATGAGCCGCGAACCAGTCGTTGCCCGGCCTCGCCTCCTGGAACGAAGCCAAGCACTCAATGATCTCTTATCCGCGCCGATTGGTGTGCTCCCGGCAGGGGAGGGCGACCTGTTGCGTCCCTTCCGGATCGGCCTCGGCCCTGAGATCATCGCCCACCGCAAGCCCGACGTGACGGTGGCAGATTGCGAGAAGGCCATCCGCCGCTACGTGCGGGCTTTCTCCTACCAGTTCGCGATCGCACAGCCCGGATCGATGCGCCATGACCTCGACGGCAACCCGATTGAGGCGGTGAGCGATGCAGATCGCGAGCACGCGCAGCGCTCCTGTCGAGCCTCTCAGGAAAAATCCAGGAAGCGAGAGGCAGCACGCGCGGCGGAGAAGGCTGCGCATTCTCTCAGCGCCGTTCCGAGTGATATCAGCGAGCCGTCCGTTCCTGCCGAGTTGGCCCGTTGCTGAAAAACCAACAGACGCCTGAAGACGGACTATGAAATACTACTCCACGTCTCGGCAGGGGCGATGCTGTTCGCATCGATCAGGAGACTTATCGCATCAATAAATATAAGTTAAATATTTCATAACGACTGTTTTAGAGCGCAATAGTTGAACATGTGCATGATTTTATGTTTGTTGATGACAAATTAACTTGATTTTCTGATGATTCCGGCAAGATTTCTGCGGATATTTGCTAGGTCGGGGTGCTCGGGCCCGAGCACCCGCTCGGTGGTGGCCAGGGCGCGCTGGCAAGCGGCCGCACCCCGGCCAGACGCCTTGAGCCCGGAGCAGCCTTTAGATCGGACCGGTGACCGGCTTCGCTTCGGAATACGCAGCCCGGCGCACGACCCGAGGTTTCGAGGCGATGCTGTGACTGCGCAAGGGCTTCGGGTTCGCGGGTGTTCGAACCGTGCGAGAGCAGAACTAGCTGCTCGCCACCTGCTTTGGGCTTCCCGTCGCGAATAAAACTTGAAAGCGGGGGCGGGCAGCTACTTTTGCGCGCTGAACCCGAGTTTGCGCCATGCCCGTTCAGCTCTTAGCGACGCATCCGGCCGCGACTTCGGCGATCAGGCGCAGATGCGCCGGCAGGCAGACCCGTCTGAGGTCGTAGGCGAGCGCACTCTGCCGCGCGGCTTCGCGCAAGGGCGCCACTGCGCCGGGATCGGCCAGCACCGAGACCACCGCCTCGGCGATCGCGCGGGGCGAGAAGAAGTCGACCAGGAGCCCGTTCTCACGATCGCGGATCACCTCCTCGACCGGCGGGGTCGCCGAGCCGACGATGCAGCAGCCGAGCGCCATCGCCTCTAGCATCGACCAGGACAGCACGAACGGGTAGGTCAGGTAGACGTGGGCCGCCGAGACCCGCAGCAGGTTGACGTAGTCGCGGTAGGGGATCTTTCCAACGAAGTGGACGCGCGACAGGTCGAGGTCGCCCTTCACCTCGTCGAGATAGATGTCGCGCCAGGTCCGGCCAGCAGGGGGCTTGGCGCCGTAGCTGGTGTCGCTGCCGCCGACGATCACCGCCCGGGCCCGTGGCCGCTGGCGCAGGATCTCGGGCAAGGCCCGCATGAAGCTGTGGTAGCCGCGATAAGGCTCGAGATTGCGGTTGACGAAGGTGACGACCTCGTCCTCGGCCCCGAGCGATAGCCTGTCCCTGCCGAGCGCGATCCGCACGCTCCGATCCGGCTGTAGTCGATCGGTGTCGATGCCGTCGTGGATGACGCTGAGACGGTCCTGGAAGAGGGCCGGGATGCGGCTCGCCTGCCAGGCTGTCGGGCTGACGAGGTGGTCGGAGGCCTCGAAGGCGACGAGCTGGGCGGCGTTGCGGGCGCGGGTGCGGAAGGCGTCGCCCTCAGGTCTAGGGAACTCTGGGTCGAAGTCGGTATCGGCACCGGTGGCGCTGTAGAAGAACTCCGCGAAGGTCAGGAGCCGGGCCCGCGGCCAGACGTCCTTGAGGAACAGCGTCTCGCCCCAGCCCGAATGGCCGCAGATCAGGTTCGGCATAAACCCCTCGGCCTTTAGCGCTTGCGCTGCCCGCGCTGCGGCTTCACCCCTCAGGACTGCGGTCTCAAAGCTCTCTGCGAGGGAGTTGATCCCTGGGGTGGAGCGGCCCGCGACGGCGTAGCGGACGTGGCGCACCCCCGGCAGGGCCGGCGCCGGGTTAATGCCGAGCGCCACGACCTCGGTGCCGGGCCGGGCGGCGAGGGCTGGCGCGACGTGGCGATACTGGCCAGGGAAATTCTGATGAACAAAGATAACGCGCATCAATGTCAGGTTAGCCCCGTGAGAGGGTGGGCTTGGTGATTCGACCAAAGACCCTTGACTTTTAGCATTGTCTCAGACGAAGCGGAATACAACTTCGCCCAAGCCTGTCTCCAACGCTATCAACCACGTGCCTAAGTGTTTATTGCCACATCAAATCAGATTGCTGCCCCACTTTGAAATCGGCTCATACTCACAACAAATTATCGTGATTGAATATATCTGATTGAGCGAAAAATATCGAGATGCAATGAAGTCTTCATATTCATATATTATGGTAATTTGTTCAAAAAATTTCAAAAAGAAATGTTTTGATGCTGACTGAAAATTTAAAATATAATATAAAAAATATTACACAAAAATATCTAATTAAATAATATTTTTTATATAAGTATATCTATCAATCGAATGCATGATTTTTTATTCAATGATGGCCAATTTAATATATAAATATAAAGTCGATTCAATCAATGGTTGTTTTTTATACGTACTACATTGGCGTGTGGTGCTTTTGATCCGACGCTTGGATAGTCATTGCGCTTCGACTTCAGATACGGCATAGAGAGGATTAGACACATTTAGAGCCTATATTGGTCATTATCTGGGGGGGTGACATGCCGGTCATCAATGGCGACAGCGCAAATAATTCGCTCAATGGCGGCAGCACTGACGATACCATTAATGGTTTAGGTGGAAGTGATACGCTGTATGGCAATGATGGCGCGGATAGCCTCGACGGTGGCGCTGATAATGATTTATTATACGGTGGCACTGGCAACGACACTCTAATCGGTGGGGATGGTCGCGATACACTATACGGCCAGGCCGGCAACGACACCCTGAACGGCGGGACCGGGGACGATTTCCTGCAGGATTACGAGGGGTCGAACAGCCTGTCGGGCGGAGACGGCGACGACACCTTTGATTATGTCAGCTACGGCACCAGCACCGGTGGGGTCGACACCCTCAGCGGCGGCGCGGGCCGCGACACCTACCGGGTCAACGGCTCCACCGCGTACAACAATCCGACCAACCTCAAGACCGACATCATCACCGACTTCGCCGCTGGTGACAACGGCGACAGCCTCGACCTGTCGAATGTCACCAACTACTACCTGGATGGCTGGACGCAAGGGACGAACCCGTTCACGAGCGGCTACCTGCGTGTGGTGGCGGACGGCGCCGACACCCTGCTGCAGATGGACCGGGACGGCAACGGGACTGGGTACGGCTGGTTGAGCCTGGTGCGGCTACAGGGCGTTGCCCCGAGCTCGCTGACGGTCGCGAACTTCAGCAACGGCTACGCGCCCAACGACGTCGGCATCACCGCCACCGGCACGAGCGCCAATGAGCGGATCGACGGCAGCAACTCCCGCGACACACTGTCGGGCGGAGCCGGCAACGACACGCTGTACGGCAACGACGGTGCCGACAGCTTGAGCGGCGGGATAGGCAATGACCTGCTGTATGCCGGCTACGGCAACGACACGCTGTACGGCAACGACGGTGAGGACACATTGTACGGCGAGGCCGGCAACGACAGCCTCGACGGCGGCGGCGGTGATGACTCGCTGTACGGCGGGACCGGCAACGACACCCTGAACGGCGGGACCGGGGACGACTTACTGCAGGATTACGAGGGGTCGAACAGCCTGTCGGGCGGAGACGGCGACGACACCTTTGATTATGTCAGCTACGGCGCCAGCACCGGTGGGGTCGACACCCTCAGCGGCGGCGCGGGTCGCGACACCTACCGGGTCAGCGGCTACACCGCGTACTACGATCCGACCAACCTCAAGACCGACATCATCACCGACTTCGCCGTTGGCGACAACGGCGACAGCCTCGACCTGTCGAACGTCACCAGCTACCTGGATGGCTGGACGCAAGGGACGAACCCGTTCACGAGCGGCTACCTGCGTGTGGTGGCGGACGGCGCCGACACCCTGCTGCAGATGGACCGGGACGGCAACGGGACCAGCTACGGCTGGTTGAGTCTGGTGCGGCTACAGGGCGTTGCCCCGAGCTCGCTGACGGTCGCGAACTTCAACAACGGCTACGCGCCCAACGACGTCGGCATCACCGCCACCGGCACGAGCACCAACGAGCGGATCGACGGCAGCAACTCCCGCGACACACTGTCGGGCGGAGCCGGCAACGACACGCTGTACGGCAACGACGGTGCCGACAGCTTGAGCGGCGGGACCGGTAACGATTACCTGTCCGGCGGGAATGGCAATGACACGCTATCCGGCGGCGACGGCAGGGACACATTGTACGGCGAGGCCGGCAACGACAGCCTCGACGGTGGTAGCGGCAACGACACGCTGTACGGCGGGACCGGCAACGACACCCTGAACGGCGGGACCGGGGACGATTACCTGCAGGATTACGAGGGGTCGAACAGCCTGTCGGGCGGAGATGGCGACGACATCTTTGATTATGTCAGCTACGGCACCAGCACCGGTGGGATCGACACCCTCAGCGGCGGAGCGGGTCGCGACACCTACCGGGTCAGCGGCTACACCGCGTACTACGATCCGACCAACCTCAAGACCGACATCATCACCGACTTCGCCGTTGGCGACAACGGCGACAGCCTCGACCTGTCGAACGTCACCAGCTACCTGGATGGCTGGACGCAAGGGACGAACCCGTTCACGAGCGGCTACCTGCGCGTGGTGGCGGACGGCGCCGACACCCTGCTGCAGATGGACCGGGACGGCAACGGGACCAGCTACGGCTGGTTGAGTCTGGTGCGGCTACAGGGCGTTGCCCCGAGCTCGCTGACGGTCGCGAACTTCAACAACGGCTACGCGCCCAACGACGTCGGCATCACCGCCACCGGCACGAGCACCAACGAGCGGATCGACGGCAGCAACTCCCGCGACACACTGTCGGGCGGAGCCGGCAACGACACGCTGTACGGCAACGACGGTGCCGACAGCTTGAGCGGCGGGACCGGTAACGATTACCTGTCCGGCGGGAATGGCAATGACACGCTATCCGGCGGCGACGGCAGGGACACATTGTACGGCGAGGCCGGCAACGACAGCCTCGACGGTGGTAGCGGCAACGACACGCTGTACGGCGGGACCGGCAACGACACCCTGAACGGCGGGACCGGGGACGATTACCTGCAGGATTACGAGGGGTCGAACAGCCTGTCGGGCGGAGATGGCGACGACATCTTTGATTATGTCAGCTACGGCACCAGCACCGGTGGGATCGACACCCTCAGCGGCGGAGCGGGTCGCGACACTTATCGGATCGACGGCTACACCCCGCGATATAATCCAACCAATCTCCAGGCCGACATCATCACCGACTTCGCCACCGGCGACGGTGGCGACGTTCTCGACCTATCGGACCTCACCAGCAACCTAATCGGTTATACCTCGGGGACGAACCCGTTCACGAGTGGCTACCTGCGCGTGGTGGCGGACAGCACCGACACCCTGTTGCAAGTCGACGTGGATGCGAGCGGCGGTTCGTTTGGTTGGCAGTCGGTCGTCCGCTTGCAAGGCGTGAGCGCCTCCAGCTTAAGCACGACGAACTATGCTTGGCCTGGACAATTCACCGGTCAGTCCTATTCGGGAACCAGCGGCAACGACGTGTTCGCGGGCGGAGCGGGCAACGATACGCTATCCGGCAACGACGGTGCCGACAGCCTGAGCGGGGGAGCTGGCAGTGACCTGCTGTATGGTGGTATCGGCAACGATACCTTGCTCGGCGGCGATGGCCGCGACACGTTGTATGGCGAGGCCGGTGCCGACAGCCTCAATGGCGGCAGCAACAACGACTACCTCACGGCAGATGCAGGAGACGATATACTAGATGGTGGTAGCGGCGATGATACGTTATACGGTGGAGCCGGCAACGACACCCTGATTGGTGGCATCGGCGATGATTACCTCGACGACTCCGAGGGAGCCAATAGCCTCTCGGGTGGGGACGGCGACGACACCTTCGCCAATGTCAGCTACGGCACCAGCACCGGTGGGGTCGACACCCTCAGCGGCGGCGCAGGACGCGATACTTACCAGATCAGCGGTTACACAGCATACTTCAACCCAACCAATCTCAAGATCGATATCATTACAGACTTCGCTGCTGGTGACAGTGGCGATAGCCTCGATCTTTCGAGTGTTACCCCCTACCTAACCGGCTACATCTCGGGGACGAACCCGTTCACGAGCGGCTACCTGCGTGTGGTGGCGGACGGCGCCGACACCCTGCTGCAGATGGACCGGGACGGCAACGGGACCGGCTATGACTGGCTGAGCCTGGTGCGGCTGCAGGGCGTTACCCCGGGCTCGCTGACGGTCGCGAACTTCAACAACGGTTACGCGCCCAACGACGTCGGCATCACCGCCACCGGCACGAGTGCCAACGAGCAGATCAACGGCAGCAACTCCCGCGATACCCTATCGGGTGGGGCCGGCGACGACACGCTGTACGGCAACGACGGCGCGGACAGCCTGAGCGGCAGCACCGGTAACGATTACCTGTACGGCAGGAACGGCAACGACACGCTATCCGGTGGCGATGGCCGGGACCGTATCGAAGCAGACGCGGGAGACGACCTCCTGGACGGTGGCAATGGCGACGACTCGTTGTACGGTGGAGCCGGCAACGACACCCTGATTGGTGGCATCGGCGATGATTACCTCGACGACTCCGAGGGAGCCAATAGCCTCTCGGGTGGGGACGGCGACGACACCTTCGCCAATGTCAGCTACGGCACCAGCACCGGTGGGGTCGACACCCTCAGCGGCGGCGCAGGACGCGATACTTACCAGATCAGCGGTTCCACAGCATACTTCAACCCAACCAATCTCAAGATCGATATCATTACAGACTTCGCTGCTGGTGACAGTGGCGATAGCCTCGATCTTTCGAGTGTTATCCCCTACCTAACCGGCTACATCTCGGGGACGAACCCGTTCACGAGCGGCTACCTGCGTGTGGTGGCGGACGGCGCCGACACCCTGCTGCAGATGGACCGGGACGGCAACGGGACCGGCTATGACTGGCTGAGCCTGGTGCGGCTGCAGGGCGTTACCCCGGGCTCGCTGACGGTCGCGAACTTCAACAACGGTTACGCGCCCAACGACGTCGGCATCACCGCCACCGGCACGAGTGCCAACGAGCAGATCAACGGCAGCAACTCCAGTGACACGCTGTTGGGCGGGGCCGGCAACGATACGCTGTACGGCAACGACGGTGGCGACATCCTGCGCGGGAGCACCGGTAACGATTACCTGTACGGCGGGAACGGCAATGACACGCTGTCCGGCGGCGATGGCCGGGACTACCTCGCGGGCGGCGTAGGAGACGACATCCTAGATGCGGGGAGCAGCGACGACACGCTGATTGGCGAGGTTGGGAACGACATCCTGATCGGCGGCGACGGCGCCGACTATCTCGACGGTGGTGCGGGCACTGACATCGTCTCCTACCAGGACGCGACCGCCTCGGTGGTGGCGAGCCTGACGAACCCAGGTGCCAATACCGGCTTCGCAGCCGGCGACACCTACGTGTCGATCGAGAACATGATCGGGGCCGATGTCGCCGGGGCAGGTGACGTCTTGGCGGGTGATGCCGGCATCAACGTCCTCTACGGCCTCGCCGGCAACGATACACTGATTGGCGGAGCCGGCGGCGATGTCCTCGACGGCGGTGCGGGCACCGACACGGCCTCCTACCAGGACGCGACCGCTTCAGTGGTGGCGAGCTTGACGAACCCAGGTGCCAACACCGGCTTCGCGGCCGGCGACACCTACGTGTCGATCGAGAACCTGGTCGGGGCAGACGTTGCCGGTGCGGGCGATGTGCTGATAGGTGATGCCGGTGCCAATGCACTCTCCGGCCTGGCTGGCGACGACACTCTGATCGGCGGAGCCGGTGGCGATGCCCTCGACGGCGGCGCGGGTATCGACACGGCCTCCTACCAGGATGCAGTCGCCTCGGTAGTGGCGAGCTTGACGAACCCGAGTGCCAATACAGGCATTGCAGCTGGCGACACCTACGTCTCAATCGAGAACTTGATCGGGGCAGATGTCGCCGGGGCGGGTGACGTGCTCACGGGTGATGCCGGAGCCAATGCACTCTCGGGTCTGGCCGGTAATGACACTCTGATCGGTGGAGCCGGCGGCGATGTCCTCGACGGCGGCGCGGGTATCGACACGGCCTCCTACCAGGACGCGACCGCTTCAGTGGTGGCGAGCCTGACGAACCCAGGTGCCAATACCGGCTTCGCAGCCGGCGACACCTACGTGTCGATCGAGAACCTGATCGGGGCAGACGTTGCCGGCGCGGGCGACATACTCACGGGCGATGCTGGCACCAACGCCCTTTACGGCCTGGCCGGCAACGACACCCTGAACGGGCTCGACGGCAATGACAGCCTGTATGGTGGTGCCGGCGCCGATCGTCTCGACGGCGGCGCGGGTATCGACACGGCCTCCTACCAGGACGCGACCGCTTCAGTGGTGGCGAGCCTGACGAACCCAGGTGCCAATACCGGCTTCGCAGCCGGCGACACCTACGTGTCGATCGAGAACCTGGTCGGGGCAGACGTTGCCGGCGCGGGCGACATACTCACGGGCGATGCTGGCACCAACGCCCTCTACGGCCTGGCCGGCAACGACACCCTGAACGGGCTCGACGGCAATGACAGCCTGTATGGTGGTGCCGGCAGCGACAGCCTGACTGGTGGGGTGGGCAGCGATACCCTCGACGGCGGGATCGGGTTCGATGTCGCCAGCTATTCCGGCGCGTCGGCAGGGCTTACCGCGAGCCTGGCCAATCCCTCTGCCAATACCGGCGAGGCGGCCGGCGACACCTATGTCAGCATCGAGGGCCTGGTCGGCAGCGGCTTCAACGACGTCCTGATCGGGGCGGCCGCTGGCAACCTCCTGCAGGGACTGGGCGGGGATGATCTGTTCTACGCCGGGCCGGGCGGCAACACGCTGATCGGCGGAACGGGCAATGACTTCTACGTGCTCGCCTCGGCTGCCGACACGGTGATTGAGAATGCGAACGAGGGTCGCGACACCGTCTACGTCTCGGACTTCGAATACGTGCTGCCCGACAACGTCGAGCAGGCAGTGACCACCGGTGCTGGCATAGCTGCGGTGACCGGCAACGATCTCGACAACATCTTCTACGGTGGTGCCGGGACCAACACCTTCAACGGCCGCGGCGGTGACGACCAGTTCTTCGCTGGCACTGGTACCAACGTGCTGCTGGGAGGGACCGGCAACGACTACTATGTGCTCAACTCGGCATCCGACACGGTGATCGAGAATGCGAACGAAGGTCGTGACACGGTCTATGTCGGGTTTAGCTACGCTCTAACAAACAATGTCGAACAGGCAGTTGTGACTAGCAATGCCGGAGTGACCATCACGGGCAACGCCGTCGATAACGTCATCTACGGCGGCGGTGGGAACGACGTGTTCCGCGGTGGCGCGGGCAACGATTACATCTTCGGTGGTGGAGGCGATGACCTGTTCTACGGCGAGGCTGGCGCCGATACCATGATCGGTGGCGCCGGCAACGACTTCTACGTACTCGACGGCGCCAGCGACACGGTGATTGAGAACGCGAACGAGGGCCGCGACACCGTCTACGTCTCGGACTTCGAATACGTGCTGCCCGACAACGTCGAGCAGGCAGTGACCACCGGTGCTGGCACAGCTGCGGTGACCGGCAACGATCTCGACAACATCTTCTACGGTGGTGCCGGGACCAACACCTTCAACGGCCGCGGCGGTGACGACCAGTTCTTCGCTGGCACTGGTACCAACGTGCTGCTGGGAGGGACCGGCAACGACTACTATGTGCTCAACTCGGCATCCGACACGGTGATCGAGAATGCGAACGAAGGTCGTGACACGGTCTATGTCGGGTTCGACTATGCCTTAGCCGCCAACATCGAGCAGGGCGTTGTTACCAGTGCCGGGACAGTGAGCTTGACCGGCAACGAACTTGACAACGCGCTCTACGGCAACGTGGGCACCAACACGCTGAACGGAGGCGTGGGCAACGACTACCTGTACGGTGGAGCGGGAGCCGACGTGTTCGTGGAAGTGGGAAGCTTCGGACGTGACCTAGTGGCGGACTTCGTCACTGGCCAGGACAAGCTGGCGCTCGATCGTGCGCAGTTCGCGAACTTCGCGGCCGTTCAGGTGCATACGCAGCAGGTTGGGTCTGACACGGTGATCACGCTTGATGCGAACAACGCGGTGACGCTGCAGAACGTGCAGGCCTCAACCTTGCAAGCCTCGGACATCCTGTTCATTTAGACGGCGTCCCTGCTTCTCTGAAAATGCGAGCGGTGCAGGATGCACCGCTCGCATCGTTCCTGCTGCACGGACTGCAAGGCCTCACCTGAACGAGAAGGTGGGATGTAGACTCGCTCAAATCATCTCACCTGCCGGAGTTCCTGGCCGAACTGCGCACAGCTTGGAAGGCAGGGGAGGTTCGCCCGACGGCGCAGGTGAAGCCGCCGAAAGCCAAGCGCGGTCGTCACCGGCCCGGCCCGCTGGTGAGCGTCACGGACGAATTGCGGAGGTGGTTCGAGGTCGATCCGTTGGACACGGGCGGAGAGGTGCTCACGCGACTGCAGGCGGCTTACCCGGGGAGTTATCCTGACGGCCTGCTTCGAACCGTACAGCGGCGTCTGAAGCTCTGGCGGACCGAGATCGCCACCAGTTTGGTGGTCGGCCCTCCAGCAGCGCCAGCGTCCGCGAGCTTACCTTCAGGCGCATCTGCGTGAGGCAACGACCAGCCAGCTCGGGGAGCAGGTCGTGTCCCTTGGATTGGTGTAGCTGACCGAGAGCGGGAGAGCCCGCCTGCGCGCCCTCACAGCGCTGTAGCAGGCGGGATCTCACGCGGGGGTGGCCATCGGCGGTGACGGGTTAGGATCGGGTTGTGAGCCACCAACCCGAACCCGGGAGACCCCCGATGACCGATGCCGTTATGAGCCTGCGGGCGCTGGCTGAGAAGAGTGCGGACGCGGACGTGCTGCGCGAGATGATCGGCTTTGCCGCGCAACGTCTGATGGAACTGGAGGTGGGCGGCCTGACCGGCACGGCCCACGGCGAGAAGAACCCGGAGCGGCTGGCCCAGCGCAACGGGTACCGCGACCGGGACTGGCAGACACGGGCCGGCACCGTCGAGCTGCGCATCCCGAAGCTGAGGACGGGCAGCGACTTCCCGAGTTTCCTGGAACCACGTCGGATGACCGAGAAGGCGCTGACCGCGGTGATCCAGGAGGCCTACATCCAGGGCATCTCGACCCGCGCGGTCGACGATCTGGTCTAGGCCTTGGGCGGGACGGGGATCTCCAAGAGCCAGGTCAGCCGGCTGTGCCAGGAGATCGACGAGCGGGTGAACGCCTTCCTCGACCGGCCGATCGAAGGCGAGTGGCCCTACCTGTGGATCGACGCGACCTACGTGAAGGTGCGACAGAACCACTGTATCGTCTCGGTGGCCGTCATCGTAGCAGTGGGCGTCAACACGGATGGGCGACGCGAGGGGGCACCCATCGTGGCCTGCCACGATGGGAACCCCTGCTGGGGCTCGACATCGGTCCGTCCGAGGCCGAGACCTTCTGGACCGAGTTCCTGCGCAAGCTAGCCCGGCGCGGCCTGCGCGGGGTCAAGCTGGTGGTCTCGGACGCGCATGAGGGCATCAAGGCGTCCATCGCCAAGGTGATGACCGCCTCCTGGTAGCGGTGCCGGGTGCACTTCATGCGCAACGTCCCGGCCCATGCCGGCCGCTCGGGCCGACGCGTCGTCTCGGCCTTCATCGCCACCGCCTTCGCCCAGGAGGACGCCGAAGCTGCCCGCCAGCAATGGCGGCGGGTGGCCGATCAACTCCGGCCCAAGGTGCCCAAGCTGGCTGCCCTCATGGACACAGCCGAGACCGACGTCCTGGCCTCCATGGGCTTCCCGGCCGCCCACCGTGCCAAGCTGCACTCGACAAACCCGCTCGAGCGCCTCAACGGCGAGATCAAGCGCCGCACCGAGGTCGTCGGCATCTTCCCCGACGAGCCCTCGATCCGCAGGCTCGTCGGCGCGATCCTGCTGGAGCAGAACGACGAGTGGGCCGTGCAGCGTTGCCGATACATGACCCTGGAAAGCATCGCCCCGATCGGCGTGTCAAACGGCATCGGAACGGGACCCCTGATCGGCGTCCAATCGGGCCCCCTTGTTGAGCATGCGCGACGCCCCTGCTCAGCCCGGCGAAGCGGGTCGGGGTGGCGCAGCCGGGCTGAGCAGGGGGCCAGGATGAGCCGCGCACAGGCCGCCCTCACGCCCGGTTCTTGAAGCGCCAGCTCTCGTTGCCGGTCTCGACGATCTCGCAGTGGTGGGTCAGCCGATCGAGCAGTGCCGTCGTCATCTTGGCGTCGCCGGCAAACACGCTCGGCCACTCCCCGAACGCCAGGTTGGTCGTCACCACGATCGAGGTGGTCTCGTAGAGCCGGCTGATCAGGTGGAACAGCAGCTGACCGCCCGACTGCGCGAACGGCAGGTAGCCGAGTTCGTCCAGCACCACCAGGTCGGGCCGGGCGAGGTGGTCGGCGATGCGGCCCTGCCGGCCGGCTCGCGCCTCGGCCTCGAGCCGGTTGACGAGGTCGACCACGTTGTAGAACCGGGCCCGCGCCCCGTCCCGGATGCACGACCGGGCGACCGCGATGGCCAGGTGCGTCTTGCCCGTGCCGGTGCCGCCCACCAGCACGACGTTGCGCTGGTGGGCCAGGAACTCGCCGCCGCAGAGGTCGCGCACCAGACCTTCGTTGATCGGCGTCCCGGCAAAGGCGAACTCGGCGAGGTCCTTGGCCAGGGGCAGCTTGGCAATCGTCATCTGGTAGCGGATCGAGCGCGCCTGCTTCTCGCTGATCTCGGCCTGCAACAGGTCGCCGACGATCTGCTGCGGTTCGTGGCTGCGCTTGAGGGCGACCTTGATGATCTCGTCGTAGGCCGCCTTCATCCCGAACAGCTTCAGCTCGCCCATGGTGGCGAGGATCTGCTGACGTTCCATCATGGGGCTCTCCTCAGGCTGTCGTAGCGGGCACAGTCGGCGACCGGCTCGTGGCGCAGCCGCAGGCTCTCGGGCGTCAGCAGCGAGACGGGCGCGGGCGGCTCCCGCTGGCGGGCCAGGATGTTGAGCACCACGTCGGCCGAGTGCACGCCCTCGCGCAGTGCCTCGGCGCTGGCCGCTTCGACCGCGGAGAGGCCGTCGCCGAGCACGGCGGTGAGGATCTCGACCATCTGGCGGTCGCCGTCGGCGCTGCCGGCGAGCTTGCGGCGGATCCGTTCGAGGGCGGCGGGCAGGACCCAGTCCTTGAACGGTGCGCCGTTGCGCAGCGCGCCGGGCTTGCGGGCGAGCACGGGGACGTAGTGCCAGGGGTCGAACACCGTCTGGCCGCGTCCGAAGGCCCGCGGGTGCTCGGCGACGACGCGTCCGTCCTGGCGGATCTCGATGCGCTCGGCATAGGCGCGCACCTCGACCGGGCGACCGATGGCCGAGGCCATGACCGAGTACTTGTTGTTGTCGAAGCGCACCAGGCAGGTCGAGGACACGGCCGCCGGGACGGCGTGGAAGCCGTCGAAGCGTCCGGCGTAGGGGACCAGGGCTCCCCGTTCGGCTTCGAAGGCCTGCCAGATCGTCAGTTCGCGCTGCTCGGGATGCGGGTGGGCCTTGGCGTAGGCGACGACCCCGTCGAGCAGCAGGGCGTTGAGCTCGTCGTAGCTTCTCACCCGGACGCGGACGCGGGTGAACAGGCGCTCGCGCACCAGCCCGACCTGGTTCTCGACCTGCCCCTTCTCCCAGCCTGACGCGGGCGTGCAGGCCACGGGCTCGACGAGGTAGTGCGAGCACATCTGCAGGAAGCGGCGGTTGTAGGCGCGCTCGCGCCCGACGAAGATCGTCTCGACCGCGGTCTTCATGTTGTCGTAGATGCCCCGCTGGCAGGTGCCGCGGAAGAAGGCGAACGCCCGGTCGTGGGCGTCGAAGACCATCTCCTGGCTCTCGCGCGGATAGGCCCGCACGAACAGCATGCGCGAGTGGCAGAGCCGGACGTGGGCGACCTTGACCGTCGTGGTGACGCCGGCGATCAGCACGATCTCGTGGCTCCAGTCGAACTGGTAGGCCTCACCCGGGGCGAAGGCGAGTGGCACGAAGGCGGGAGCCGTCACGCTGGCCTGCTGGCGCTTCCACGTCTTGGCGTAGCGGCGGACGGCATCATAGCCGCCCTCGTAGCCGAGCCCCCGCAGCGCCTCGAAGATACGGGTCAGCGTCAGCCGCTCCCGCGCCGGCTTCCCCGTATTGGCCGCCAGCATCCGGTCGAGCTCGTCGCGCCAGGGCCCGAGCTTGGGTGCAGGCTGGACGCTGCGGGTGTAGCGGAAGGCAGTTGCCTCCGAGCGGATCACCTTCCTGACGACCTTGCGGGAGAGCTTCAGCTCCCGGCAGATCTGCTTGATCGGCTTATGCTGCACGAAGTACGCGCGGCGGATCTTCGCGACCGTCTCCACGACCAACATCCTCCGCGAGCCTCCCGTTCCGAATGCGGGAGGCAGTCTGGATGAAGTATCCTGGGGGTCCCGTTTGGACGCCGATCACCCGGAAACGGGGTCCTTATTCCACGCCTAATCACAATCGGCGATGATCCCCTCGTCAGCCAGCCAAATCTCGCAGTCTGATCAGTCCGGCCCTGCCGGTCAGCGTGGTGGACCACAAGCAGCTACACCACGCTACGGGACACAATCGCTCCACACCCTGTCTGCGGCGTCTATCGGCGGCTCGGTCGGTGTCGGTGCCTCACCCTGATCTCCCACGCCATCCGGGTCGATGCGGAAGTCGGTGAAATCAGTGGTCTTGGTTCCCCGACACCGCCCGTGGTAAGCCGCTCGAGATCTGGTTCCAGGACGAGGCCCGCGTCGGCCGGCAAGGCACGCTGACGCGGGTCTGGGCGCGCAAGGGGACGCGCCCGCGAGCGCCGGCGCCGACACGCTACAAGTGGACCTACCTGTTCGGAGCGGCCTGCCCGGCGCGGGGCACCAGCGCGGCTCTGGTGCTGCCGACGGTCACACCGCAATGATGTCGCTGCATCTGGCCGAGATCAGCCGGCAGGTGGCACCCGCCGTGCACGCGATCCTGGTGCTGGTTTCGTGCTATTTGGTGATTCGGATAACGAAGCAATCAGGAATGGGACAGGGGTTCGCGAGCCATCCGCGATAAAAGGGGAGGCGTCAGGAGATCCTCATCTATTAGTAAAGAATTACGTAGTTTTGCGACCTACATAGGAGCACTAAGTTGAATACAAAGTACGCATCCGATAAATCACACGGCATTATCATTCGTACTTATTCGAAAGATGCAGAAAGACTAAATTTATGTTTGTTTTCTATTGCAAATATTGTCGCGGTTTTAAAGAAATCGTAGTGGTTTGTCCCGAGTCATCTGCCGAAGCAATACGCTCTGTCGTTAGTATTTATCCAAACGTTTCATTGATGCTATGTCAAATTATCAAAACGACATGATTGGCCAACAAATAACTAAATTGAATTCTCATAAATATTTAACAAGTGATTTTATATATCATGTTGACAGTGATTGTTATTTTTCAAAGAATTATACCCCAGATTGTAATTTTGAGAACGGGCTTCTTAAGCTGTATCACCGCGAATACGAATTCTTTTACAAACTGGGGTATTCGAATGCCTTGGCAATCTATAACGTCTCGATTTCTTGGGCAGCAAGTCGATTTTGAATTTATGTGTCTTTTTTCCTCTCGTATATCCTAGAGATCTATACATAGATCTTGAGAAATGGTTTAGTGAATTTCATAATTTAAGCTATGAAGCAATTGAAAATATGGTTGATGCGCCTTGGGCTTTCTCTGAATTTAATCTAATGGGAGCTTTTAGTTATTACAAGGCGTTAATAGACAAACCTTACCATCTACATCTTCTCAACTGGAGAGATTTCGAGCCTGATAAATATTTAATTCAGACATGCCAAGATGGAGCAACCGATCGGGCAATTTCTGAAACCGAAATGGAAGAAATAACTAGCTTACTTGGATTTACAAAATCAGATATGTAACTAATATAGAATTAATTTACCAGTTAAATTAGGATGTAAAATCCTAGTCAATAGATCTGTTTAGATCAAGGTGTGGTGCCTGTGACAGCGAGAAACCGACAGGACTGGTGTGTTATCACAACTTGCCCAAGCAGAGCCCACCGGCACCACAGCGCGTTGATAAATTGAACGCTCGAAAGATCACCATAGCGCGGGGCTATCTCCGAATAGCGCGGGGCTATCTCCGAGCTACCGATTGCCTCAACCCTTGACTTGGGATTGCCCCGGATTGGGTTCTGCTCGCTTTGCGTGACGCTGGGTTGCCTTGAGGACCGGTCCGGCTGATCTGAGCCCCGCGCGCCCTGCGGCGCTGATCGTCTCGCGGAATGGCGCGCTATCAGGGAGGCCGGCCGCTCTTCGTGCCGGCTCGGAATGGTGGCTCGCCTGTCGCCATCCACGCAAAGGGAGCAAGAACCACAGAAACGGGGCAATCCCAGGTGCGCACCCGTGTGGCTGCAGACGGTGCTTCTGCAGATGCGCTGGACCGAGCGAAGCGAGATGCCGATCGCGGCCGCAACGGCGGGCGACCGTCCAGTGGGTGACCTCGCCGGGCGGCTCGGAGCAGGTCAGCGCCAGCACCTCGCGACAGTGCCGGTGGAGTGAGTCGGCTTGCCAGGCGGGCGGGTCTTGTCGCGCAGCAGGCCCGTCAACGCTTCTTCAGCGAAGCGCTGTTTGCCAAAGCCAGACGGCGGTCGGCGGCTGATGCCGGCCTGGTGGGCGACCTCGAGCACGGGCAGGCGCTCAGCGGAGAGCAGGACGATGCGGG
>NZ_CP043630.1 GCF_016804325.1 Methylobacterium aquaticum | reverse complement strand
TCTCCCGTGTCGCGCGAACCATCGTGAGCCGAGCCGCAGCGGAAGCGCAGCCGGTCGAATCCCGTCCGGTTACCAAAGCGCACCAGCGACAGCGGCAGGGTCAGGCGGACCGGGAGGCCCGCTTCCAGCATGTTGCCGCCCTGCCTCGGGACGGCCAGGGCATCCGCGCCATCGTGCGTGAGACCGGTCTGTCGCGGAATACGGTGCGGCACTGGCTGCGAGCCGGTACGGCGCCGACCTGGCACAAGGGCGAACGGGCGCGGATCATCGATCCCTTCGTGCCCTACCTGTGCGGCGGCTCGACGAAGGCGAGCGCAACGCGACGCAGCTTTGGCGCGAGCTGCAGGCCTCGGGCTTCCGGGGTGGCGTGATGAGCGTCCGGCTCTGCGTTGCTGCTCTCGGCGGCCCGCCGCGGACGCGACCTGCATCTAATCCAGTCTGGCGGCGCCCGTCGCCACGGCGGGCGGCGCGGCTTCTCCTGACCGACGGTGAGCATGGCGAGATGGACGGGCACTTCCTCGATGCCCTGGTGGCCGCCGTCCCCGAGATCGAGCGTGCGCTTGCGGAGGTGAAAGCCTTCACGGTGATCGTGCGGGAGCAGGATCAGGCCGGGTTCGGTGCGTGGCTGGATCGCTGTCGCGATGCCCGCTGAGCGGCCTGGCGGAGAGGTTGAGGCGGGATCGGGCCGCCGTGGAAGCCGCGCTCGCGCTGTCCTGGAGCACGAGCCCCGTCGAGGGACAGATCAACCGCGTGAAGACGCTGAAGCGGACGATGTACGGGCGTGCCAAGCTCGACCTGCTGCGCGCCCGCGTGCTGGCGGTGTGACCGCTACGCCTGCACCACAAACGCGGGAGAGCCAAAAGGTGGGTCAGACTTCAATCGGCGTTGACACTGGAAGCGTCGGGCAAGGATGTGGCTTAAAACACTGGTAGAACAGCCGCACGCAAGTGAGCTCTATCAATCTTTTGGGATTAGGGAACCTGGAAGCAGATCACCGCCTTGTCCAACATGCTTCCCAACGTCATCGAGGCTTCGGCATCTTGCCCTAGAACTTCGTGAAACTCCCAATAGGGCTCAGTTTTCGCCTCATGAACCGCTTTAGCCCAGGCAGCTGCCCCTGCGGCCTTGACCCTGGCCGATGATCCCGGCCCATTCCAGAGGTGCTCGCCCTTGATCTCAAGAATCCGCATACGATTGGATCCCTTCATGGTAGCGAGGTAAATAAAGTCCGGCTCGAAGTACCCCGCCGGAGTCGGAATACGAAATTGTGCGGGATCATTCCTGAGCCACCAGACGACAGACGCGTCTTTATCCAGAATTTTTGCTGCATGGTACTCTGGTGCGCTTTCAAAAGCAGCAGCACTATAGACGCACTTTTTCCATCCACCGATTGGAACGCGATAGAGGGTCATTTCCACTCAACAATCTGGTCGACCGAGGGAATTTCGTCAAATTCGACAGGAATTAGAACTTCCTTCGAAGCGATTTCGACAATCGTTGACGTTTTACCGGCCGCGTAAACCGAGTCGATGCTCCGGTACCGACTTCGTATCGCATCCATGACCCAAGTCCCAGCTTGACGGCGTCGGTCGATATTTGCATTCCTGGCTTACCGCCAAGATCCAAAAGAACTTTCTCTACAATCTTTCGGACGGCGGGCGTATGCTTGACGGGATCGAGGAACCTGAGACCATCGATTACCTGCGATGTCGCTGCTCGCACGACCGTCTCGAAGCTTCTGCGGACTGCGGACCCGTCGTCGCTGCCGAACTCTCCGCTTCCAACATCGTAGACTTCTACATACGAGCTGATGCCTCGCGTGATCTGGGGCGAAAAGTCCAACTCGGGCTCTCCCGGCGTGCGAACGACCTCTGGCACCTTAAACGAGATGGCGTTTACAACTTCTAGCGACATCGGGCGCATGGCGCGGACACGATGTTCGCTTTTGGCAACAATGCCGACGGCCGCAGAGCCTTCCGGACCTTCCCCAAACTCCTTCGTGGCTTGCTTCACGATCGTCCCGAAATCCTCCTTGCCGAAGCATAGAACGTCGAGCGTATCGGTCTCTTCGTCACCCACGCGTCGGCCGCTTGGAAGCCGTAGTCCTCTTCCGATTGTTTGGATGGCATTGGAGAAGCTTGCCAGCGACCGAAGGGGTGCAATCACCCAAACGTTGGTGACGTCCCAACCTTCGGATAGCTGAAAAACGTTTACGACAACCTTAACCTTGTTACCTGGTTGGTCGATTGCTACCAATCGCCCGACCTCAGCTTCTATCGCATTTCCGGTGACTTTTGCAGAAGCCTTTTTGCCCGAGTGAGCGACATAGACTTCGGACTCGTCGAGTCCACGATAGTTTTGCAACCAAAGACCAATTTTATCAGCATGGGCGATATCTTTCGCAGCAACTAGAAGGACCGGAGATACCTCCGGGAAATCCGGCTTGGCGGACCGCAGTTCTGCAATAGATTCTTTTTTAGCCTCAAGCCGTTTCAAACCGAAATCGATGGTTTGATGGTCCCAATCATCGTCCGAAATATCTTCGGGCTTCGGCTCTACCCAAAGCTTCACGGCCTTCGTGTATTTTCCTTCTTTCAGACATGTATTCAGGCCATAGGAGTAGAATATGCGCTTCGCTGCGCTCGTCGGCGCAGTCGCGGTAAATCCCAGATGGAGCTTCGGTTGAAGCTGTGCAACGGCTTCGCTCCAAGCACCAAATGACTTGTTCCCAAAATGGTGTGCCTCATCGGAAAAAACGATTAGATCGTTCGTCTCGGTCAGATATTGCCGAAGAGATGGACCGAAATCACCGGCTGTTCCCACTTTGGTACCAGTTAAAGTCTGAGGTGAAAGGATAAAAACATTCAGCTTGGATGGATTTGGCTCGAAGCTCAACAAATCACTGCGAAAGCAAATATTAGGATTTGTGACCAATGATCGATCGATAAAAAGATACTTCGAGGATGACGGATCGCTTTCTCGCTTCAACTTATCGAGAATGGCTACACGAGGAGCCAGAATAAGACAATTTCTGGTCTGCTTCGACAATGCCAAATAAACCAGCAACCCGCCCAAGAGACGAGTTTTTCCGACTCCGGTGGCGAGATCAAAAATCAGGTTGGCAGGTATGCTCTCAAGATAGCCCAGATCGGAGATCCGACCAGCTAATGCCTCCTGGCTCATCGAACCTATGTCGGCGCCGAGAGCTTTAATTAGCTGGTGAAATTTATCGAACGCCTCGTGCTGAGGTTTGCGGAAGCTCGCTTTCGCAACAACAGCATCATACGCGTGCGAAAGGGCATACTCACGCAGTCCCGACATTACGCGACATCCAGCCTTAGCAGATCGAAGGGAATGCGTCTCAGCGAGACCCTACCGGCGAATGACTTTTCGTCGATGTCATCGGTCGCTCGAAAAATAATAAACGTGAGTCGGACGTGGGTCCGCATCGGCTGCCGCTTCGCTCGCAATTGCCGAGACTAATTCGGGGGTGAGGTAACGCTCAGGTGGAACGACTAGGGCTTTCTCTTTCCCACTTATAGCGAGCGCGAGATCCGTGCCCTTCGCCGGCGGAAGGTAACCTTCTGCTGTTAATATGGCTTCGGCAAGCTCATGAGAGTTCATAGATGATAGCGCATCAGTCAATGTTGCATGGTCATCGTCGGCCAGCAGGACTGCAATCTCCGGACCCACGACGGCGGTTGCCAAGCTTCCGCCGCCAGCATACGGAATGTACGAACCTTTTGAAATGCGAGCCTTTGGGATCTTGTCTTCCAAATTTTGGTCGATCCCTTAAGGACGGCTCGCAAACGAGGAATGGCGCAGCCCGACGTTATCGACTTGTCTCGCTCCGATGAGCCTTGAAGTGCGATCGCTCGACGTCCCGATTTCAACGCGACGGCGGTGAGATCCGCAGTGCTCGACATGACTTCAAGCACTAAATCTCCTTGTTAGTAAATACATCTAGAAGACGTAGCATCAATCGTTCGGGCTTGGCGGTCGATATTTCGGACTCGATATGGCCAAGAGCTTTTAGTGCCTTGAGATGCTTTGTGGCATCCTCGGTAAATCCGGCGAAGACATCACCGATTTCGTCGTCGCTGCCCTTCGACCTGCCAAGCCAAATTGACTGTTGGTTCTCGATTTCCATGACCCCTTCAGGGGGCTCGTACTTCTTCGGGTGGGGATGGAAGTCGGTTGCCGACTTCCCTGATAAACGGAGTCATTCTGGAAAGCTTCGATCAGCGTGGCTTTCGCAAAATCCCAGTATCGTCCGGAACCAGGCCTAATTTTTGGACCTTTAAAGGGATCCCCCCATCAGCGAAAATAATGGTCGAATAGGTCTTGTCCGCCACCGCATCGGGCAACTTATCGGTTATGATCCTGAGCTTCCCCTTGGGGCTGACCTCCTCGAAGATCCAGGGAATATCTCCCGGAGGTGACGGCTCGCCAGCGCTTTTCACTGTAATCGAAAAGTCTTTGGTGCTGCTCTTGCCGAGCATATCCGTAACCTCTGCGGTGAACTTGAAAGTTCCCGCTACGGTTGGCACACCCCAAATAACGCCCGTATAAGGCGATAACCGCCACAACCCGGCAGGCAGCTCACCCTTGACGATCTTCCAGCGATAGGGCGGCTGAAAGGTATCAAAGTCGCTGTTTTCTCGGCGGGTTTTAGCGCCCTTGTGCTCAGCCTTCCAAGCTCCCCTCGGATCATGATCGGCGTTCGCGTAACCCTTGGGCGGTCTCCTGAGGCCTACCGCTGGCAATGCATCGCGGTCGCGTGCGTAAACGTAAATAAGATCATGAGTATCAGTGAATGACTTCATCCCGGGCATGTTTTGAGCCGAGTATGCCTTTTGCCACATTATCGTGGCGACTCGCTTATCCCGAAACAGCTCGTCTAGGATGATGCGTGCATATTGAGACTCGTCCTCGCCGCAGTGGACGGCAACGACACCGTCACGACTGAGCAATTCTCGAACCTCGACCAAAAAATTCCGTACTACGTTCAACCAGGTTGTCAGACGCAGCGAGGACGCGCTTTGGAAAGCGGTCGCAACATCATCAACGTTGAGCCTTGGCAGATCCATGTAGATGAAGCGAAATACGGGTCCCAGAGATCGCGTCAGCGACGATAGGGCATCATGCCTCTGACCACTTAGAAGTATCGATGCCTCGGCGGGAATGCTTCCAGGAAAGAATTTCAATTTTTCTAGGCCGCGCAGAGAGGCTTTATGCGAGACTGGTTCCTTATCCCACAGGCCTTCGTCGGTTTGGAAAACGCGGACCTTTTCGTGTTTTCCCGGCCAATTTAGCTCGACGCGATCAGTGCTGGATATGGTTACGTCGTCCATCACTCGTCATTCCAGAAGTTTGTCTGCCGGGATCGCGTTTCCAAACCAGGATTTCCATCCGCCGGGATCTTGCAAACCGCCGATCGCCTCGCCGACCGTGCGCCATTCGCTTCTCGTCGCATCCGAGATGGTCGGATCCCTATGCGTGCGGGCACTCCATATCGCGTCGAAGCACCTATGAACCTTCACGGCTGGTTCGTCACGAAACCCGATGATGAAGACACGCTCGCGAACCTGGGGCACGCCGAAATCTGCCGCATTCAGCTTAGCCGCAAGTACGCCGTAACGAAGAGCAGGCCCTGGTTCCTGAAGTTTTTTCATTAATTTTTCAAAATATGATTTGTTCTGCCCTGTGGTGAGGCCGGCAACATTCTCAAACACGAAGCATTCTGGTTCGATATCGCAGATAAGGTTCGGCATCTCGCCAAGAACGTCGCGATCGTCCTCGGAGCCACGACGGAGCCCACCGGACGACCACGGCTGACAAGGCGGTCCGCCCGATAAGAGGCCGACTTTGCCTTTGAACCTATCGAGTCGGGCATACCGTAAATCATCGGAGCTAATTTCTGAATTTTTAAGTTCCGGCATCCTTTTAAGGAATTGAACGCAAACGGGATCAATGTCGAGACATGATAAGTGTTTGAAACCAACCTCGGCAGCTCCCCTCGCAAGGCCGCCGATGCCTGCGCACACTTCTATCGAAGTGTGTTTTTTGAAGGACTTTATCTGGCACACCCCCTCCATCACGGCACGGGCCATTTGAGGAGGTACCGCGTTGCCAAGCGCCGCTATGACTTGTCGGTCGGAAAATCCGGTATTTTTGGCAAGTATGTTATCAAATCCTTGCAACACGGCGATTTCGGACGGCGTCAAGCGGCGGTATCGCCGACAATCTTCGTCTAGAACGTGCGCTTCCTGAGGATATTTGCGCCAATCCCGTCTTACCGTCGAAGAGGGCTTATTCCAAAGCTGGGGGCGGTGTTTCGGATCAAGCGCAACCTCGGCTCGCCAATGCATCGAACCGTCGTCGACGGGTTTCTTGCGAACGGCGGGTTGAGGTTCGGCCACAGCGGTCGACACGGAAGCCGGCCCCATCGGGGGTCCGAGATCCAACGACTCTTGGAAGTAAGTAGGCCGATTTAGCTCGCGCTTTAGTTCATGTAGATCCGCTGCCCTATATATCCGGTAACCATTGATCGGATGGCGGGCAGGACGTAGCTTTCCGGCCTTATCCCAGTTCCGAAGAGTTTTCTCTGAAACTCCTAGGAGGGATGCCGCATCGCGTACTTGTAGCCAGTCTCGTTGGGTCAGAACCATGCCATAACCTACCAACCTTGGAAAAGCCTGGCAACGGTCCAGAGTGGTTATGCACCCGGATTTTTGGCATGGGATACCCCCGCGACGAACTCGTATAAGGCCGCACGGAGCTCCTCAATCCGTCGACATTGACATTCCCACACAATCATCACCTCCCAGCCAGCTTGCTTAAGAGTTTCCTCCGCCTGCCAATCTCGATCCCGGTTCGCATTTAATTTGGGCTCCCAGAAATCCTGGCGCGATTTTGGAAGCCGTCCCTTCGTACAATTTGGATCATCGTGACGATGCCAGAAGCAACCGTGGACAAAAATCACCTTCTTCCGTGAGCGGAAGACTATGTCGGGACATCCAGGTAGTTTTTTATCATGCAATCTATATCGAAATCCCATCCTGTGAATCATACGCCGAACCAGCAATTCGGGCTTGGTATTCTTATTTTTGATTAATGACATGCGCTTCGCGCGGGCTTCAGGCGTCAGAATATCCATTCAACCCTCACGCATTATATTTGAGAGACAAGATCAGATGGTCGGGTCAAATCCCGATCCGTTCGACGTCGTCCAAGCTCATGTCATCATGCCGCCGGTCATAGAGCTGCGTCGTGCGAGTGCTCGAATGGTTCGCCATCTGCGCAGCCCGTTCGAGCGTACCGCCGTTTTTCAGATAGGCCGTAATGCCGGTGGCCCGGAAGGTGTGATTGCCGATCCGCGTCCCGATCTCGGCCGCGACCGCACGCCGGCGGACCATTGCATGCGCGCTGGCCTGGGGCAGGGCGGTCGTCGTGAGCTGGCCGGTGCCGCGCCCGATCGTGCGGAACAGCGGCCCTTTCGGGTCATCTGCCAGGCCGCAGCCATCCACATAGGCGTGCAAGGCGTCCTCGAGCGTGTGGTGGCAGGGCATGGTGTGCAGCTTGCCGCCTTTCTCGTGCAGCCGCACCCATAGGCGGCGGTTCTGCACGTAGACGTCCTCCATCTTCATGCTGAGCGCCGCGCCGACGCGGGCGAAGCTGAACACCATCAGGGCCAGCAACGCCCGATCGCGCAGCCCGATCGGTGTCGACGTGTCGATGCTGCCGAGCAGGTACCGGGCCTCCTCAGGCGAGAGCACGGGCGTCTTACCGCCTTTCACCGAGTAGCACGGGCCGCGCACGGCAGAGGCCGGGTTGAAGGCGAGGACGCCACCGGTCGCCAGCCAGTCGAGCAGCATGCGCACGGCGGCCAGGTGTTGCTTAACGCTCGGGGCAGACAGGCGCGGCTCACGGTCGGCCGATGCCAGCTCCTCGATCCAGGCGGCGACATGGACAGACTGCACGCCGGCAAGCGCCACGCCGCGCTGCTCGCACCAGGTGAAAAAGTCGCCGGCGGCACGGCCATAGGCGCGCCGGGTGTTTCGCGCGCCGGGTGTTTCGGTTGCGGATGCGGGCGGTGAAGAACTCGATGAAGCGCGACTGCGCCCGCTCTCCGGCGGCGGCGATCGTCGCTGGTAGGACTAGGTCGCCCAAACCGGCGACGTGGTGGGTTCGAGGGGTGATCGTCACCAGCTCGTTACGCTCGTCCGTCCTCTCGCCCATACCGCCTCGTTTTATATCTGATAATGTCCCCTTAATCACACATAATATTAAATACATTTTTCCGCACGAGGCGCTTTACCATTTGGCGGTGATGACATCCTCCTGGTGCTGTGGCGCTAGTCGCCAGGCGAGAGTAGGCCTTGCGCACGTCGAGATGGATGCTGACGCTGGTGAACCATAAGATCTGCACCTCAGACTACCGGTCCAGGGGCACCGTTTGCCCTCTCATCCTCGGATCGATCGGCCAGTGCAGGGTGCCGCGTAGGCCGTCGTCGCTCTCTGTAGGGGCTCTGTCTCCGTTTAGGACGGCACCCTTCGCACCCCAGGTGCACAGGTGTGCATAAAAACTGAAGCATTCTGAAGCTTACCGAAACGTTTCGGAGTGCCTCGATTTGCTCCGATCTGCTTCGCCCTTCCTCAGGGGGGATACGCTAGGGTTCCTACATGGAACCCGATCCTTTACAGGCCGCGCTTGCCCGCTTTGCTGCCGATCTTACGATCGCCGGTGAACCTGCCGTTTTCGACCGTGTCGTCGAACGGCATCTCGACCTCTTGCTGAACCTCCAAGCCAAGGGCCTGCGCTGGCCACGTGTCCTCAAGCTGCTCAAGCAAGCCGGAGCGCGGCGCTCCGATGGAGCCGATCTATCACCGGACCAACTCCGTACCAGCATCTCCCGGGCTAAGCGTCGCCGCACCGCTCTGGTGACACAGCCGCTCCTAAAGCCTTCCCGGCCCCCGGCTATCAGCCAAGTGGGGCAGAACAGCCCGATCAGGTCTCACCGAAGCGACGCCCGCGACCCCGACAAACCCGTCGCGGATGAGCCCTCCGTCTTCCAACCCCGGACAACAGCATTCGCGAAGCACCGGGTCGACATCATCGATCCAGATCTCAGCGAAGCCGCCCTCGACGCGGTCCGTCGCCGCTTGCGCTGAGTACGAACTAAGCGTCTTTCTTTCTAATATTTTTTCGGGCGGTGAGTGGTTATGAGCCTTCGCGACTTTCCAAGAAACAACGATCGTGATGACGGACCACCCGGAGAGATCGAATATGAACTTGATGAAGAGGCGTTGGAACTGAATGTGTATCCCACCCTCTACTACGATCCGATCCGATTTCCAGAACCGGCAGACGTGGCTCGGCTCGAATGGGAGATGCGCAGCCGCTCCCCCGCCGATCACGGGCGTGATTGGCTTATCGAGGCGGTAACGCCCGCTAGCCTGAAGCGCTGGTCGCCATTCCCCGATGGCAAGACCGAGCGCCGCTTCCTCGCCCGTGGCTACGTCTCGAACTGCGAGGATCTGCCGGCAACCAGGGGAACGCCGACCTACACGGTCCAGCAGCAAGAGAGCCTTCGCGCCTTCCAACGCGCGATTGTCGTCGCCGAGGCCGTGATCAAGGCGGCCCAGCACCGGCTTGGCACGGATTGCCCTGCCTGGTTGCAAGTCAAGTCCGAGGTTGTTCTCACATCCGTCACAGGCCGCCGTACTTCGAAGATCTGGGACCGCGAGGAGAAAAAGGCCCTGAGCCGCGCTCGCAATGTACCTTTGATCCTCCACGACGGTCTCGTGTTCGGATGCACGGACTTCACGCAAGAGCGCCGCGTAGTCGCAAGCAGCTATTACGGGGCCGATATTGCAGGCAACGAAGGAAAGCGAATCCTTCATGAAGGACAGCGTGAGCCCGATGGCTCTTTTCAGGCGCTGATCACTCGGGAGCTTGGATCGGCTGATCCTGCGATGCTGCCCGGCATCGCCCTATGGGCCTGCCAGCGGGTGGCACTTTGCCGGATCGCCTTGGAAGAGGCGCGCTGGCACCATTCTCCGGCGCGCAAACAGGCTCTCACGCAACGCTGGATCACGATGCCGCTCGGTCGCGCGCTTGACAGAGGCTTCCGTAGCTGGACGCGGACGATTAGCCCTTCGTCGGCCGGTGGGGCACAGAAAATCCTGCTTCGGAGCCAGACGTTCCATGCGAGCGAAGAGCTCCTGGAGCGTCGGCGCAGGGGTGATCCGGGCTTCGACGATCAGGTCGACGTCTTCGCCATACCGGTTGCACTCACACGCGCGCATGATCGGATCCTGACCGATGCCTCCGAGAACTACGATCATTTCGGATGGGTGCCGCCGAGGATCGTACGTCTCGCCTATTCTCTACGCCGATGTGTGGAGAGAGCGTATCTCGGCAGCTATGTCCCACCCATCGATGATCATTGGGATGAGCCCCGCGGAGATCTACAAACCATCGCTGCTTGGCTTGGAGAGCTACGACGGTGGGGACGCGGTATGCTCGATGCCAGCCATGCATCGGTTCTCGATCGTGTGCTGCGTGGCTGTTCATGGGAAGAGCACGAGCGGGAGTTCGAGAGCGCAGATGGCCAAGCGGCAATTGCGTATCTCAAGGGTCTGATGCCTCCCACCTTCTGGAGCGACATCGAAGCTGCACTCGACGGGGTCCTCATGGACGGACCGACGGTGCCGATCCTCTACGACGATCGTACCCCCGTCGGACCAGTATGGCGCCCGGGGGAGTCGATGGGCATGGCGGGCCCCATCGTAGTTCAGGGTCCCATCCTGGATTTCCCGGTTGCCGAGGCCAGGTGGTGGATGACCCGCGCAGCCGGGCTCAGCTCCGACGGGCTCTTGGTTAGACCGCCCAACGAAGAGGGGCCGCCAGAACCAAAAGGGCGCTGACACGGCAACGCGGCAAAACGGAGTGCCGGTTCTCTCGCCGTACGCCGAGCTGACGGTCTGCGCTCGCAGCATCAGCTCGGCGTCAATCAGGTTTTCATTCCAGGTGTTCGGTCACCTCTAGGAAAGAGCTCCTCCGCACGCCGATGGGTCGGCTGCGGCAAACAGGAGCTCACCATGACGCGCCGCAGGCCTGCCCTCAACACCAGCTCGTCCATCCTCGCCATCGTCGCCGCCGGCAAGGGCGGTGTCGGCAAGACCACCATCGCGACCCTGGTTGCCGACCACGCGGCGCTCGCAGAGCATCCGCTCGCCCCGTTCCAGGTCGACGACCAGCGCCGCCTCGCAGCGATGCTCGGTGCGCGGGTGCACACCATCCTGCCGGATTACGAGGTGGCGATGCGCTCGCCCCGCGCGCTCACCTCGCCCTTCGCACCCCTCTACAATGCCTGTGCGGCGGCCAGCCAGGGCGGCCCCTCGCCGCTGCTCGATGTCGGCCCCAACTACGTCGAGCTCTGCACGATGTGGATGCGCAAGGCCGAACTCGGTGAGGACCTCGCCACCTGGGGGGTCAAGCCCGTAGTCTTCGTCCCCGCGCTAGCCGAGACCGAGTCGCTGCGGCAGGCGATCGAGACGATCCGGCTCTTCGATCTCGCCCTGCCGGGCGCGACGCTCGCCTTCGTCGAGAACCAGCGCGACGGTCGGTTCGCCGACCTGAGGCCGCGCGCGGAGACGGCTCTCCTCATCAAGGATGAGCTCCTGCCGCTCATCGGCGAGCGGCCCTACCTCACGATGCCGCTGATCGAGGGCGAGGCCTGGGCAGCCTACGAGAGCCACAACCTGCGCTTCATCAAGGCGATGGCGATGGCGCCGGCGGAGGCGGCAGAGCTCCTCGGCGAGGAAATCGCCGACGTCAAGATCATGCGCAGCGCGGTCACCGCCTTCGTGCGGACCATGCGTGCCGAGCTGTCCCGGGTGCTGCCGTTCGGGGAGCGTGCGTGATGTGCAACGACAACGTAAGGCCGCAGGGCGGCCGTCCTCCCGCCCCCGCATTTCCCCCGATCGACGAGCAGGCCAACCTCGAGGAAGGCCAGGCCGCACGACACGAACTCGCGATCCGAACGGCCCGAGAGGTGATCGCGACACCGAGCGTCCTCGACGGCAAGCGGTTGAGCCGGCTCGGGCCCGAGGGGATGACGGTATTCGTGACGGAGCTGCGCCGGACGCTGCCCGGACCGTCCACGCCCGAAGCCGGGTCCCCGCCGCCGGGTCCGGCTGCCGTCGAGACCGCGCCTCGGGGGCCGAACGCTACGGCGCCGGCTCGACCAGCTTCGGCACGAGCCCGCCCACAGGCTGGTTCGGCGCGGGCGACCGGACCGGGGCCAAGCCCCCCCAAGCCGTCAAGGCCGGCAGGGCCACCACGACGCCGCTCGACGGCGTCGTGGGCTGGTGGAGTGCGGCGGCGGTCCCGCCCTTCGAACAGACTGCCTACCGCCGTGGCCTGATCCTCGGCGCCTTCCTGATCCTCGGCCTCGTCCCCCTCTTCCTCGCCTCCGGCTTCTAAAGCCCGTGGCGCCTCCTTGCAGGAGCTTTCCCATGGTCGATCTCACCAGCCGCATCGGCACTGCACCGCGCCGCTCCCCCGACAAGGCCGCATTCGCAGCCCTGAAGGTCATCGCCACGGTGTTTCCTCTCGGACTCCTGGCCGTCATGCTCTGGGCACCGCCTCGGGCGCATGCCGGCCGCCACGCCCCCACCATCGACATCACCCAAATCTTGCAATGGTTCGGTGACAGCTGGTTCGACTTCGCGCTGGAGCTGCGCTGTGCCGGCGTCCTGCTAGCAGCAATCGTGGCCGGCCTTTTCGCTGCCCGGCAGGCCTGGACGCGCACTCCCCTGATCGAGCGGGTCGGCGTACCTCATCACGACGATCCAGTGCTGCATTATGACGTCTACGCCGCGCGCAAGATGCAGGCCGCACTCGACGAAACCTACGGTCGAACCTCCAAGCGCGGCCTCTGGCTCACACCCGGTGTACAATTGCCCTTCGAGGCCGAGACGCAGTTCATCCTGGTGGTCGGCGACAAGGGTTCGGGCAAGAGCAATGTCGTGCGGGCGCTCGCGACCCAGATGGCGCAGCGGGGTGACCGCATGCTGCTCCACTGCGTCAAGGGTGACGTCACTCGGGCGTTTCGGCAGAACGAAGCTATCCTGATCGCGGCCCATCACGCCCGGGGCTGGGCCTGGGATGCCGGACGCGACGTCGCCGGGCTGGCCGGGTTCATGGAGCTTGCCGCAGCCGCAATTCCGATGTCCGACCAGCCGTTCTGGGCTCTGACGGCCCGGGCCGTCTTCGTCGACATCGGCCAGGAGCTCGCCCTGGAGCGCGGGACAGACTGGACCATCGACGATCTCGCTCGTCGCATCCTGTCCGATCCGGCCGAGATCGAGGCCCGCATCCGGCAGCTCGACCTCTCCTCCAGCCCTCTCATCGCCGAGGGACCGGACGGCCTAGCCAACACCGCGTTCGGGGTTCTGGCGACCCTGTGGTCGGCAGCCCTGAGCGCCCTGAGGCCGCTCGCGTTGGCTTGGTCCGACCTGCCGCCGGAACGGCGTTTCTCCGTTCGGGCATGGCTGTCCAAGGACTGGACCGGCCCCCGCGCCGTGATCCTCCAGACCTCACCTGAATATGACGAGCTGTCACGGCTCGTCTCGGGCACGCTGCTGAGCCGGCTCGTCAGCCTCATGAGCGATCCGGCCATCGGTATCGATCCCGACAGGCGCGTCTCGCTCGTGCTCGATGAGATGCACAGCCTCGGCCGGATCGACGGGTTCGATCAGGTCCTGGCGCTCGGCCGTGAGAAGGGTCTCGTCGTTGTTGGAGCAATCCAAAGCTTAGGTCAGCTCAAGACTATCTATGGCCATGAAGTCGGTGCCGTTGTTCAAGACTTGTTCCGCTACCGGATCTTTTCGCTGCTCTCGTCCGGAGAGTCCTCCGATACAGCCGTGTCGCTCATCGGACATCGGTTCGTGACATGGCGAGCAGCGAATGAAGCGCCCGAGCCCAACGACAAGCGCAAGTGGATCCTGAAGGAGGGCACCCGTCCGGTCGTGTCTGTCTCAACCCTGCAGGGGGCACTTGGTGTCAAGGTCGTGCGCGAGGCCATCAAGGACAAGGACGGCAAGGAGCTCAAGCCGGCGCTCAAGGAAGTGCGGGGTGTGGTGACCGGGTTCAAGGATGTCTACCGGGTCGCGTGGCCGACCACCGTCTGGCCCGAGCGGCAGAAGGGCTACATCCCCGCGGGCTGGCTCACCGCGCCGCGCCGGCTTGCCACATCCGCCGGGGTTTCGTCACAGGCGCCAGCAGCATCCTCAAACAATGCGGATGCATCCTGAGCCGATCAAACACCCTCACCGCCAAGCAAGCCGCGACGCCCTTTCCAGGAGCGTCGCGGCTTTCTGATGCCGGTACCCTGCAACTCGGCTCACTCGAAAATCAGGTTTTCATTCGGCACCCTCGATCGCGCCTATCCCTGTCGAGCCCTCAGGGGCTCGGACGTGCGTCGCACTCCGAAGACAAAGGAGAGTGCTATGTTAAATCTCGCTTACAACTTGTTCGCCATTCTTGCTAATAGCTTTTTTGTAATTTGGCTGATTTACAATAATATGAATATGCTTACGTCTATCTACATGGCCGTATTGGTAATTGGTGTCGAGTTTTTTCCTGCAGCAAATACATTTAGGCGCCATTTAATGCGTCGCATTGGTCAGCTTGTTTGTTGTATCGTATGCTTCTGTCTGTCAGCTCCTATTCTTCGCGAGCGCGAAGACGCAATTTTAGTAATTATTCCTTTTGTTCTTACATTCTCCAGCTTGGTATTTGCACTTAATATCATTTTTTGGTTGCTTGATCTGATGAAGAATCTTAGAAACGGCTCAGATCAATAAATAATCCCATAAATTCAACTCATAGGAGCGGGCAATATTGCCCGCTCCTATATTTATTTGCATAAATCATAGAAAATTTTACTATTTCAAAAGGTGAAAATTTTTCAGACATGAAAATCAGGTTTTCATTCCAGCGTGCCTTGCATGCCTATTGGAGATCCTCCTTCCTGGGAGGTTCTCGTGGTCGCGACCATCGCAGCCGGCACATCGGCGAGGTACTACCTCCAGCAAACCGAGTACTATCTTGGCAGCCAGGAGCCTGAAGGGCGTTGGCTTATCACCGGTCCCGGGCTCAGTATCACCGCAGGGCAGCCCGTCGAGCGCGCCGCCTTCGAACGGCTGCACGCCGCGCGGGATGAACAAGGCCGGTCACTGCTCGGCAAGGATCATGGCCGCGCCGAGCGCACCGGAGGCTATGACGTCACCTTCTCCGCGCCGAAGTCCGTTTCGCTGCTCGCGGCCCTAGGCGACCCATCATTGCGTAGGGCCGTCGAAGCCGCCCAGGAGCAGGCGGTCACCGCCGCGCTCGGTTTCCTCGACCGCAACGGCGCATTCTGCCGCCGTGGCAAAGGTGGCGCCACGCGCGAGCCCGTCCGGCTGACCGTCGCCCTCTTCCAGCATGGCGAAGCGCGCCCGGCCAAGCATGAGGACGGCGCCTATTTTTCCGATCCTGCCCTACACCATCATGCCGTCTGCATCAACTTGAGCATGCGTGGTGACGGCAGTTTTGGAGCGTTAGATGGGAGATATATCTACCATCTGAAGATGTCCATGGGGGCGATCTATCATCTAGAACTGTCTTCGCGACTTCAGAGCCTGGGATTTGCGATCAATAATACCGGAAGCAACGGCCTCTTCGAGGTCGCCGGGATCGATCCCGATCTATGCCGCTACTTCTCGGCGCGCCGACACGAGATCGAGGACGAACTCGCAGCCGCCGGTGTAGCGCGCAGCGCCGATGCGCCCGCCCTTGCCGCCGCCAAGGCCAGGACCACCCGCGGCGCCAAGCGCAAGTCCGGACCCGGTGTCGAGCCCGAGAACCGGCATGCCGTCTGGCGCAAACAGACCACTGCGCGTGGGTTCGACCCGGAGCAGGTCGTGGAGGCCGCGCTGCTGGCCGGTCGGGAGCCCACACGCAGCCTTTCCCCGGAGCAGACCGAAGCGCTGATCCGCGCGCGTGTCGATGCCGTGCCGCGTTCCCTGACCGAGACGCAGAGCGTGTTCGAGCATCGCAACCTCGTGGCCGGCGTCGCCGCAGCTCTCGTCGGCACTGGCGCCGACGCCGGGCGAGCCGAGTTCGAGCTGCAGCGCCTCGTCACCGAGGGCGCCGTCGTCACGCTCGACCGCGACGGGCGCTGGCCGCATCCGGTCTACTCCACCCCTGAGGTGATCGCGATCGAGCGGGAGTTGCAGGCCATGGCCGAAGACCTCGCTGCCTGCCAAGTGGCGGTCGCGCTCGACCCGATCCACGGTGACGGTCGCTCCCGGACGGTGGGCCTCAACCTGGAGCAGGCCGCGGCGGTGCGTCAGGCGACCGGGCCGGCCGTGATCGGCATCGTCGAGGGCGCTCCTGGCAGCGGTAAGACCACCCTGCTTCGACCTGTCGTCGAACACTGGACGGAGACCGGCTGGTGCGTCATCGGCGCAGCCACCGCCTGGAAGGTCGCGCATGCGCTGCGCGACGACCTTGGCATCGAGGCACGGGCGATCGACGGTTGGCTTGCCGGCGCCGAGCACGGCCGGCCGTTCCTGACCGACAAGACCCTGCTGGTCATCGACGAGGCCGGGCTCCTGTCCAGCCGCCAGCTGCACCGCATCCTCTCCGAGATCCAGCGTGCCCGCACCGCCGGCCACGAGGTCGCGCTGCGCCTGGTCGGCGACCGCAAGCAGCTACAAGCCATCGGCGGCCCCGGCCTGCGCATCGTCGCCGATGTGGTCGGCACCGCCCGCGTCGACACCATCGTGCGCCAGCGCGAGGCGTGGGCGCGCGAGGTCGTCACCCATCTCGGCCAGGGTCGCGCAGCCGAGGCCCTGGCCCTCCTCGACGCGCATGGGGCCATCGAGGAATGCGCGAACCCGAAGGCGACGGCCGTCGTAATGGTCGCGGCTTGGAACGCGGCGCGTGCGGCGCAGCCGGACGCACCCGCGCCCCTCCTGATCGCCAGGACCAACGCCCAGGTGTTGGCCCTGAATGCCGGCGTGCGTGCGGCCCTGCGCCGCGACGGTAACCTCGCGCCGGAGGATGCCGCGACGCTCACGGCGGTGACGGCATCGGGCCACGTCCATCGCCTTGGCCTCGCACCGGGCGACCGTGTCCGCTTCCTTACGCGCCTCGATGCCCTTGGCGTCGTCAACGGCACGGAGGCAACCCTCACCCGGATCGAGACACTCGATCCCACCGCTCCCGGCGCGAGCTCGCGCCTGACTGCCCGGATCGGCGCGCGCGAAGTCTCCTTCACCCCCAAGGATCTCGCCGACGTGCGCGGGCGGGTCCGCCTGTCTCACGCCTACGCCAGCACAATCTATGGTTGCCAAGGCATGACGACCGAGACTGCGTTGGTCTGGGCCGATACCGGCCTCGACCGCCATAACGCGTTCGTGGCGCTAAGCCGCGCGCGCGGCGACACCCGGGTGTTTGTGGATCGTGCGAGTCTGGTGACCCAGCTCCGTCAGGATCGCCCGCTGGACGACCGGAGCCGGGAGAGCAATCTCGCCGAGCGGCGCGCGGTCCTGGGACGGGGGATGTCCCGATCCAGCGAGAAGGCCTCGACGCTCGATCTCACGTCAGCCCTGGTTCCGCCTCTGGAGCCGAGGCGATTGCCGCCGCTGCCGGCGAGCCGGGGCGTGGGCACACCTAAGCCGGCTGCGGCCGTGATCGCGCCACCGGGCACACGTAGGGCGCGGTCTCGCCGTCGAGGCCGAGAAGCGGGACGGGAGGGCTGAGGAAGATGGCTCGTTCGGTTGACCGAACGCAGCCTGCAACCCGCATGCTGATGGTGCATGCCTTCGCCTCCCACAGACCCGTTGGTGCGAATCTTAGCCCTGCTAGGATGAGGCTCTGTCTGGCTTGCGACCCTGCCCTTTGGCAGAGCTTTGTGACGTTTCCAATGCTTTATCGCTTCATGAGCACACGCCTCGACGCAGCCGTTCCAATGCTGCTTCTAGTGCTTCGCAGACCGTTGCATGATTCCGCTGATCCATCTCGCCCATAATCACACGGCTTCCGCCTAAGGATTGCTTTTGGGCGACTTGGGGTACGGGCACGGCCCTGAGGGCGGCGACGGTGGCCGCTGGCGCCCTTTGGGGCTGGAGACGCGAGGGTACTGGCCTACGGGATGGCGCTGGCGTTCCACGGACTGCCTGAGCGCGAGCATTCGCTGCTGTGAACGCAACAGCATACTCCTCCCCGAAACGGTGCAGGATTGCCCTGCGCTGAAGGCCACCCTCCGTGCGCTGGTATTTCTTGCCTGCCTCGGGCTCGTACCGGGCAAGGAAACCCACCTCGACGAGGACCGCCAAGGCGCCACGCACCCGGGCTTCGCTGAGGCCGAGGGCTTCGTGCTGGGCCAGGGCCCGCCGGTCGACCGGGAGCGCGCACAACAGCCGCCTCGGGCTGCTCCAGAACCGGGCCAGGAACACCGCGAGAGCGAAGGCGGCATCCCGGTTCTTCCGGCCTTCCAGCGCCGCGGACAGCCGATCCTTTATCCCGGCCGGCAGCCGGTACGGGCCGGCACTGTCGGGGCACCAAGGCGACGTATCACGGCGGGGTGGTCTCGAACCGAAACGGGAGATCTCCGGCTTGCCCGCCCCCCCGTTTCGGGGTGCGCGCTTCACCACCGCCGCAACACCTCGGCGCGGCTCATCAAACCCCCTCAAGGCGGGCATTTCGCCACCACCTTGAGCATAGGCGTGCGTCATCGTTCGGCCCTCGTCGGGCCGCGGTTCAGCATTCGGCGCCGCCGGTCGGGCGGTCCGTCACAGGCAAGCCGAGCCCGTCCCCGAAAGCATGGCTTTCAGATTGACTCGCACAGCGATTTCGGGGGATGATCCGAGCCGTTCAATGCATCGGATTGGCCCCCTCGGGGCTCTAGACCCTGGTGGCCCTGGCAGGCCTCCGGGGTCTTGCTTTTTCAGGTGGCTGCTGTCGCGGCGGTGATCCTCAAGCGCGACTCACTGGATGCGAGCCGCCCAAGGTCGCATTCGGCATGAACGGCAACGGTTCGTCAAACTTTAGCGGGATTGGCGGCCTTTCAGGGGTGGGATAGCCGGTAGACCCGGAGCGCCGGCTGGCATCAGCTTGGCGAGACCGTCACTCCTGTCCACGGCCGGCCTGCTCCGTGATTTCCTTGCACCAGCCGAACGGCGGCGTGACGCCCCTGAGCCGCATCCGGTCCCGCAGACAGGCGAGCACCTTCTGCCAGTGCTCGGGCGCGGCCTGAGCGAGCGGTCCGAAGCCGTGGTTGCGCGAGACCTCCTGCGCGATCTCGAGCCACTCGGTGGCCTGGAAGGTGTGCGGCTCGGTCTCTGACATGCCTGCTCCTGTGGCTTTCGAGAACGACCATTACCGAACGGCCGGAGCGGCTCCCTCGGAAACGGCATGACCATCCAAGCCCCGCACACGATCCGTATTATCTGGTAGCTATCAGATAGCTACATGGTATTTGTTCGCTATCGGAGATGTCGCTCCACATCCATGCGGCTGTGCAGAATACGGACCATGGTAACCAGCCCAGCGTCGTCCCGCCTGAATATGACGAAGTGCGATTTGACGTTGGTTTTGAGATATCCAGGTTTCACATCGACCGGCCGGCTGATCCGCATGCCAGATGCCAAATCCTCGCAGGCCTCCTGAATGGCACGGATGTAGGCTGTTGCCTGCTCCCGGCTCCACCGCTCTGCTGTGTAGTCCCAGATCTCGGCAACATCTGCCTGGGCTGCCGGCGTAAGGACGTAGCCGCTCATTGCGGCTCTGACGCAGGCGCGCGTTTGCTGGCGATGAACGCATCGAAATCGAAGGCGGTCGCCGGCCCGGACTCCTCGCCGGCCTGGATCGCGGCCTGGAGAGCCTGAACTTTGGCCTCATGCTCTTCGAGCAGCCGCAAGCCCGCCCGTACCACCTCACTCGCCGAACCGTAGCGACCCGCTTCGACCTGGCGGTCGATGAACCCCGTGAAATGGTCACCCAACGTGACGGATGTGTTTTTTGCCATGGCCACCTCCTGATACCACCTTATACCAAAAAATATTAGACCTACCATCAAGCTGTCCACGAAGCTCGACAGTGCTCACTCAAGCCGCCAGATAGCTATCTGGTAGCTATCAGATAGGGCTTCGCTAGCCGTTAGCTATCTGTTACGGTGTTTGTGATCGAATGGCATTCCGCCTGGAATTTCAATCGCGTAGGAAATGCTCATGACAGTCATATCCTTCGCCAATCCAAAGGGCGGGGCTGGGAAAACCACCTCGGCGCTGCTGCTTGCGACTGAACTCGCCGCCCGAGGCGCCGCCGTCACGATCATCGATGCCGATCCCGAGCGGTGGATTTCGCAGTGGGCGAAGCTGCCAGGGAAGCCGGACAACATCGTGATCGTCGGCGACGTGACAGAGGATAGTGTGGTCGACGCGATCGAAGCGGCAGAGGAAGGGTCACAGTTCGTGATCGTGGACCTCGAGGGCACGGCAAGCCTGATGGTCTCGAACGCAATCGGCATGTCCGACCTGGTCGTGATCCCGATCCAGGGCTCCTCGATGGACGCCAAGGGCGGTGCCAAGACGATCCGGCTGATCCGGAACCAGGAGAAGATGTCGAGGCGCAAAATCCCGCATGCAGTCGTCCTGACCCGCACGAGCGCCGCGATCCCGTCGCGCGCGCTCCGCAACGTGTCCGAGCAGCTCAGAACAGGGGGCATCGAGATCTTCGAAACCGCGATCGTCGAGCGTGCCGCTTTCCGCGACCTGTTCGACTACGGCGGCACGCTCTCGGACCTCACCGCCACGCAGGTCAGCAACCTCGACAAAGCGATCCAGAATGCCCGCGAGTTCGCCGGCGAGGTAGTAGCGAAGCTTAAGGCGGCAGCGGCCGCGAGAGAGGTCGCCTGATGACCGCCAAGGAACGCGCACCGCTCGGCTTCGGGGACGAACTGGACAGCTTCGATCCGGCTGCCTGGGCCAAAGCCAAGGGCAAGCCGGCCGGTGACAAACCGAAGCCGTCAGTGGTGAAGGAGGCGGCTGAGGCGGCTGGCTTCAAGAGCCGCGAGCCAGTGAAGGCTGAGGCGAAGCCTGACACGCTGCAGCCAAAGCAGCAGCGCCGCCGCCGGACCGGCCGCAACGTCCAGTTCAACATCAAGACCAAGCAGGAAGCGATCGACGCCTTCACGGCAGTCGCGGATGCGAACGGCTGGGGCTTCGGCGAGGCGTTCGAGCGGGCGACGGAACTGCTACAACGCGAGCATAGGAAAGGTATCTTATAGCTAACTAGTAGCTATCAGATACCTTATAGATAAGTGACTGTTTTAGCATCCATATGTTCGCGGCTATCTGAGCGCGCCTCCGTATCGCGAGACCGCCCAGCGCCTTGCTGACGATCACCGGTGGCACTCGGCAGCGCGCTCGGCGGCCATCAGGACGTCAAGCGACGACCAAGGGCTCGAATAGCTGCGAGGTCGCTTGGCGTGTGCCTCCCAGCCACGAGGGCCCTGTGAGTCAGGGTCGTGCCGACGCCCGCAGGCCCATCCGGCAAGGTAGGCTTAACCGTAGAGCTTGATAGGCTCTCCTTCAGCATGGAGGCCCGCCGAGTCGGGGAGCAGGGATGCCGATCCGGCCGGAGCACCGCTTCTTCTATCCCATCGACTGGCCGCAGCTCTCCGATGCGATCCGCTTCCGCCGAGCCCGGGGCCGGTGCGAGGAATGCGCCCGTCCGCACCTCCAGCGGGTCTTCCACCTCGGCGACGGCCGGTGGTGGGATGCCGAGGTATCGGGCTGGCGCGACGGCCGGGGACGCAGACTTCGGCAGCGGCTGCGTGACGAGGATTTGCTCGCCCGAGTCCGCATCACGAAGGTGGTGCTGGCTGCCGCTCACCGCGACCACGATACGGCCAACAACGAGGACGCCAACCTGGCGGCGTTCTGCCAGCGCTGCCACATGCTGCACGACCGCGACGAGCATCAGCGCCGCCGCTGGCGCACGCTGTTCCGGCGCAAGGCCATGGGCGATCTGTTCCAGGGGCCGTACCCAACCACCTGAAGCCCTCCACTCCACGATAGAAGGCCCCGCCACCGGTCGCTGCCAGCTGGACGAGGCCATCTCCCGTATCGTTGTGCTCTGTCATCCAGGTCATTGCCTGGTTGCCTCAGGTTCTGCCTCCCAGCCCCGAGATCATGAAGGCAGAATGCCGGACATCCTTGAACCGCAGGCTAAGAAGCGCAGTGAATGACGGCGTAAGAGGTGTTGCCGGAACCTTGTCACCGCGTAGGGGCACGCGCGCGGCCGATCGGGGAAGAGTCCTCATAACGTGGAAAAGGGCCGCCCGCGGGCATCCCTTCCGTCTCTATTACAAACCCATCAGGGCGTTGGCAGTACCCACGACCGTCATGGCGAGGCCACCGGCCAGGACACCGATCATGCCGTAGGACACGGCGCGCAGAAGCTTCATGTCGCTCATCGTCGAGTTCTTTCCGTTCGGGATGGTTGGTCCAGGATCGTCAGTGGCTGCGTCGGTTAGCAGCGGTGTCCGCCGGCGGTCTGGCCGTACTGCTTGACCGGGAAGTTCTGCTGGTTGGCGTTGCCCTCTGAGGCCGAGCTCATCGGGCAGGCGCCGTAGAACGGCACGCTGGTGTTGGCGCGGCCACCGATCGAACCGGTGGTCTCGACGTCACGGGGCGAGGACGACGCGAACGGGAACTCGGGGCCGAATGCCATGGCGGACGAGATCGGGGCGACGCCAAGGACAAGCGCGGTGACGACGGCAGCGATACGGGTCTTCATATGGTATTCTGGCTCCTGATGCTGTGCAGGCCTGTGTCTGCGGCCCGCCTGCTTTTCGATGATTGGAATATATGGAACTGCCAACCGGCGCGATGTGTCCCCGCGCACGCTGCGTCAGGGAACGAATTTCAAGGCGCCACCGCGCGATCGATCATGAAACCGCCTGGTGCTGGCTCCTCGACAAGCGCGGCAGCGAGCGATCACACAGCCAGTCGATCTGCTTGAAAGGTGACCCCGCCCGACTCAGCCGTCATCGAAAGCCGAACAGCCTCGGTCCATTCGAAATCCACGCTCAAAAGAAATACGTGCTGATGCCTCGCAACAAGGCTTGACCCGTCCAACCAATCGCCCGTTATCTTAGAGTAGCACAAGGGTGAGCAAGTAGGGCCAGGCACATGAATGACATCGTAGTAATTACCCAGGGGTGCGGCCGGCATTGGCGTGACGCCGGTGGGGCGCTGGGGGCGGGGCGCACGGGGGCCTCTTGCCGAGAGCTGATTTCGCTGGTTCCCTCGTGAGATGGGCCGCAGCGATCTTGAGCGTTTGAGCAAGGAGGAGCTGATCGAGCTGGTGCTGCGGCTGCAGCGCCCGGAGAAGACCTCGCGCACCTCCTCCAAGCCGCCCTCGACCGATCGCAAGGAGCGGCGCGAGCAGGCCAAGCCCGGCGGCGCCAAGCCTGGTCACGAGGGGCATAGCCGCACGCTCAGCCCCGATCCGGACGAGGTCGTGGCCCACCGCCCGGGTCAGTGCCCCTGCTGCGGCGGCGCCCTAGCGGCGGACCTGCCGGCCGAGATCGTCAGCGTGTGCGAGCAGATCGAGTTGCCCGCGGTGATGCCGCTCGTCACCCAGCATCAGCGGCTCGCGGTGCGCTGCCCGTCCTGCGGAACTCGAGTTGTTGCCCCCGTGCCGAAGGAAGCGGCCAGCACGCCGTTCGGGCCGCGCCTGCACGCGGTGGCGACCTACCTGAAAACCTTTCAGGCCCTCTCCTACGAGCGGCTGCAGGCGGTGATGGCCGACCTGTTCGGGCTCACTCTGAGCCAGGGCGGGCTGATGAACCTGCTGCGTCGGGCGCAGGGTCGGTTCGTGGAAGGCCGTGAAGCCGCGGTCTCGGCGCTGCGCCGAGCCGCGGTGGTGGCCTCGGACGAGACGGGCGTGCGCATCGAGGGCAGCACCTCGTACCACTGGGTCTTCCGCTCGGACGAGGCGGTGGTGCATCACGCCGCCCCGACGCGGGCCGCCGCGGTGGTGCACGCGATGATGGACGGGCACCGGCCTGCCGTGTGGATCTCGGACCGCTACACCGCCCAGCAGGGGCACGGCGAGCGCCACCAGACCTGCCTGGCGCATCTGGCGCGCGACGTCACCTACGCGGTCGAGGTGAGTGACGACCCGGTGCCGCTGCGCCTGCAGCTGTGGCTCGGGTCGGTGTTCAGCCTGGCCGAGCGCGTCAGCGACTTGGCGGCCTCGACGCTAGCGGCCAAGCGCCGGGCGCTGGAGCGGCAGCTGTCCGACATCCTGTCCGCCCAAAGCCGCTGCGATCTGACCCGCGCTCTGCAAGCCAAGATCGGGCGAGCCCACGATCAGCTCCTGGTCTTCCTCGACCATCCCGGCCGCGTGGCGGTCACGAACAACGGGTGTGAGCGGGCGCTACGCCCGGCCGTGGTGCAGCGGAAGGTGACGAACGGCTATCGGGCCATGTGGGCGGCCGCAGGCGAAGCGGATGTGCGCACGATCGTCGATACCGCTCGCCTCACGGGCGCCGAAACCTTCGCCACCCTCCTCAAGACCATCCGCGCCTGATCGCTTCCGCCGTTCGCCTCGTCGTCGACACGATCAGGCGGCTCGTGCACCGCGCCAGACCCCCTGGGTAATTACAAATTTTTCTTCGCATTTCGGACTTCACTTGCCGGTTATGATGGTAGGAGCATACAAAAACTTAGAAACTACAATGTCTCGCAGCATATCAGCGAGGTAACGCCTCTTTTATTTCATCAAAAGTGGATTGCAGAGTTCGTGTTCATTCACGACCACGGCTCGACAGCGTCGCAAGTGTCCGCCGCAGCGAGCCAGCCTGCGCAATGCCCACGCGACCCACACAATTGGCCTGCGCTTTCTCCCACAGCGGAATGGTCGCATCGAGGAGAGCGCGGCCCGACTCCGTCAGACGCACGCGCCGAGCACGTCGGTCATGGGTGTCGGACTCGGTCGCGATCAATCCGCGCTTCTCAAGCAATTTGACGTTGGCCGTGAGAGTGCTCTTGTCGAGGGCAAGCTCCTCGGCCAACTCACGCATGGTCGGCGGATCGCCGAGTGCAAGGACGGTGAGCAGTGTAAACTGCCAGTTTGACAGCCCGACGCTACGGAATACTGCATCGAACTCGCGCCCGATCACGCGTGCAGCGCGCTGAACGGCAACACAGATACAGGCCCGCTCGATGGCTGCAGCCGTGTCGGGGGTCATTCTGTAGGGCATGGACACGTCGTGGTTCCAAACAGGAAGCGGCACCCGGTTCATGCATATGGGTTCAGCAAGCGCTCGTGCGAGCGGCACTCACCGCGGGTCCCAGCCTCCTGCTTGTTTGATATCACACCATGTGCGCCAACGCACATGCGGCCGGTCTCACTGGTTTTATATCAAACCTACCGGGTGAGCTGCATCGCACTCTGCTCCTGACAACCCAGCGCCGACGGCCGCTCACGCAAAAAGGAGACCACCATGTCCACACCGACCACCGTCGCGTTCGCGATCGCCTCCGCTCTCGCCGCCACCACGCTGCCGGCCGCCGCCCAGGAAAGCCGCACCTTCGCTGCTTGGGGACATGAGTTCATCCGGCCGGAGGCCGGCCATCCAGTCGGCGCGCCCAGCACCTCGCGCAGCGGTGAAGGTGCTGTTCCGCTGCGCAGTAAGGGGCGAGGGACCGCTTACACCTCCTCGTCGGAACGGCCTCCGATCACGGCGTCAGAAGCTCAGACGACGGCTACCCGGACCATCAACGTCTGGGGTGCTCGCATCGAAGTTCCGGCGCGGTAACGGTCATCCTCCTCCGCTCAACCGGTGGAGGTGTGCGTCATCTCCACCACGACAGCTTCCTCCACGGAGAAAATCCATGCCTCTGCATTCCCAAACGTTGGGCCGAAGCGGCTACCCGGGCAGAGTCACCGATGTGCTGGTTGCGTTCGATGGCCACGCAGATCGCCTGACCCGTGTGGCGCTCTACGGCTCCCTCGTGATCATCTACGCCTGGTTCGGCGGCATGAAGTTCACCGCGTACGAGGCGGAAGGGCTGGTTCCGCTGGTCAGCAACAGCCCGCTGTTGAGCTGGTTCTACAGCATCTTCAGCGTGCGCGGCTTCTCAACGCTCCTGGGCGTGCTGGAACTCAGCATCGGCGCTCTCATCGCCGCGCGGCTCGTCAATCCTGCGCTGTCGGCGCTCGGAGGCTTCCTCTCAGCCGGCCTCTTCACGACGACGCTGAGCTTCATGGCCTCGACGCCCGGAGTTGCTGCCCCGGAGATCGGCTTCCCCGCCATCTCGGTTCCTATCGGTCAGTTCCTGCTCAAGGACGTGGGCCTGCTCGCCATTTCGCTTTGGATCGCCATCGACTCTCTCAAGGCGATCCGCCTCGGCCGCAGCTGACTTGCACTGCTTCGTGTCACTGCTCGATCATCAGGAGATTGACTATGCAACGTATCGCTTCCGTCGATCCGGTCACGGCGACCGGTAATGCCAAGGACCTACTCGACGGCGTAGGTAAGAAACTCGGCGTCGTGCCGAACCTCTACAAGGTTCTGGCGCAGAGCCCAGCCGGCCTTGAAGGCGTGCTCGCCTTCTCCGGGGCGCTCGCACGCGGTACACTCGACGCTGCGACGCGTGAGCGGATCGCTCTGGCGATCGCGAACGTCAATGGCTGCGATTACTGCAACGCAGCTCACACAGCGCTCGCCAAGCGCCACAAGCTCGAAGAAGCGGAGATCGCGGCCAACCGAGAAGGCCGGTCGACCGATGCCCGTGCCGACGCGGCGGTCACTTTCGCCCGCAAAGTCGCGGTGACCCGCGCTGATGTGACGGAGGCCGACGTCGCGGCCTTGCGCGCAGCCGGCTACACGGATGCGCAGACCGTTGAGATCGTGTTGCACGTGGCGGCGAACGTGCTGACAAACTACGTCAACGAGGTGTTCAAGACTGAGGTCGACTTCCCGCATGCGGGATCGGCCAAGCGCATCGCGGATTGACGTCGGCCGCAGCCAAAGCCTGTGTGTTGGCTTTGGCTGCGGAGCTATGCAGGAGATTGGATGACGCGCTGGGCGTGAAGGCGGCGTATCGAGGCGGGTGTTGTCCGTCGTCAGATAATTTGAGACAGGCTGCGGGCCTCAGAGTCCGTTAGGAAGGAGTTAACCCATAGTGATTGATGCGAGAAGCCGACCGATAGAGGCAAACAGCATCGCACCCGCCGAGATGTGAAGCAAAGTCTCGTAATCAGTCTTGAGACGGCGCGAGCCCGTGAGAAGTAATTACCCAGGGGGTCTGGCGCGGTGCACGAGCCGCCTGATCGTGTCGACGACGAGGCGAACGGCGGAAGCGATCAGGCGCGGATGGTCTTGAGGAGGGTGGCGAAGGTTTCGGCGCCCGTGAGGCGAGCGGTATCGACGACCGTGCGCACATCCGCTTCGCCTGCGGCCGCCCACATGGCCCGATAGCCGTTCGTCACCTTCCGCTGCACCACGGCCGGGCGTAGCGCCCGCTCACACCCGTTGTTCGTGACCGCCACGCGGCCGGGATGGTCGAGGAAGACCAGGAGCTGATCGTGGGCTCGCCCGATCTTGGCTTGCAGAGCGCGGGTCAGATCGCAGCGGCTTTGGGCGGACAGGATGTCGGACAGCTGCCGCTCCAGCGCCCGGCGCTTGGCCGCTAGCGTCGAGGCCGCCAAGTCGCTGACGCGCTCGGCCAGGCTGAACACCGACCCGAGCCACAGCTGCAGGCGCAGCGGCACCGGGTCGTCACTCACCTCGACCGCGTAGGTGACGTCGCGCGCCAGATGCGCCAGGCAGGTCTGGTGGCGCTCGCCGTGCCCCTGCTGGGCGGTGTAGCGGTCCGAGATCCACACGGCAGGCCGGTGCCCGTCCATCATCGCGTGCACCACCGCGGCGGCCCGCGTCGGGGCGGCGTGATGCACCACCGCCTCGTCCGAGCGGAAGACCCAGTGGTACGAGGTGCTGCCCTCGATGCGCACGCCCGTCTCGTCCGAGGCCACCACCGCGGCTCGGCGCAGCGCCGAGACCGCGGCTTCACGGCCTTCCACGAACCGACCCTGCGCCCGACGCAGCAGGTTCATCAGCCCGCCCTGGCTCAGAGTGAGCCCGAACAGGTCGGCCATCACCGCCTGCAGCCGCTCGTAGGAGAGGGCCTGAAAGGTTTTCAGGTAGGTCGCCACCGCGTGCAGGCGCGGCCCGAACGGCGTGCTGGCCGCTTCCTTCGGCACGGGGGCAACAACTCGAGTTCCGCAGGACGGGCAGCGCACCGCGAGCCGCTGATGCTGGGTGACGAGCGGCATCACCGCGGGCAACTCGATCTGCTCGCACACGCTGACGATCTCGGCCGGCAGGTCCGCCGCTAGGGCGCCGCCGCAGCAGGGGCACTGACCCGGGCGGTGGGCCACGACCTCGTCCGGATCGGGGCTGAGCGTGCGGCTATGCCCCTCGTGACCAGGCTTGGCGCCGCCGGGCTTGGCCTGCTCGCGCCGCTCCTTGCGATCGGTCGAGGGCGGCTTGGAGGAGGTGCGCGAGGTCTTCTCCGGGCGCTGCAGCCGCAGCACCAGCTCGATCAGCTCCTCCTTGCTCAAACGCTCAAGATCGCTGCGGCCCATCTCACGAGGGAACCAGCGAAATCAGCTCTCGGCAAGAGGCCCCCGTGCGCCCCGCCCCCAGCGCCCCACCGGCGTCACGCCAATGCCGGCCGCACCCCTGGGTAATTACACATCGTACAGCAAGATACCGATTTTATCGGCCTCGCCGCCGCCATCGTCGGCGCCTACGTCACGAAGAACAACGTTCCGGCATCCGAGCTGCCGGGTCTCATCGCGGCAACCCATGCGGCCCTGGCGAAGCTGACGGCACCACCGGCGCCTGAGGTCGAGAAGCCCACGCCCCCCGTCCCGATCCGCAAGACCGTCACGCCGGATCACATCATCAGCCTTGAGGACGGAAAGCCCTACAAGTCGCTGAAGCGCCACCTCAGCACCCGCGGTCTCTCGCCCGACCAGTACCGCCAGAAGTGGGGCCTGCCGCACGATTACCCGATGGTCGCGGCCGCCTACGCCGCCCAGCGCTCGGAACTCGCCAAGAGCCTCGGCCTCGGCCAGATCCGACGCAACCAGGCGGAAGCGCGGAAGGCGGAAGCGGAGATCAAGACGGCCGAGCCCGCGCCGGCCCGCCGCGGCCGGCCGAAGAAGGCCACTGCCACCGCCGCGGAGTGACGTGAGCCCGGGTAATCCCCGGCGGCAGGGGCCTGTGGGTACCCTGCCGCTCCGGACCTTGAGCCTGATCGTGGCGAGCTTGGTGATCGCGCTCGTCGGGATCTTCTTCGCGCTCGAGGACGTGATCCCCACCCTATTCCGGTAGGCTTTCTCGCCGCATCACAACCCAACGGATGTCTGTGCCACCGTCAGGCTTCGCTGCTAAGAGCAGGTGCCTTGCTGTTCCGATCACCCTTCAGCGAGGCCGGCAGGCCGGGTCTCCATCTGGAGGGAACGCCCCGGCCCGCCGCTCAGGCTTTGCTGTTGCTACCCAACGAGCTGCCGGCTGAGGAGCGAAAGGCGCCAGGGGTGCATTCCCCATACTAGCCGGCCTAGCCTTGGAGGGTTTGATAAAAGGTAACTGGTAGCTATCAGATAGCTATGACCTACCACCTATTGAGACGCCTACCGGAAAACAGGTGTTTTCCGACATCCGCGATCGCCGGCAGACCGACCCTAACGTGCAATCGCTCGACAATGACCACTCAGTATCGAGCCCCACTAGTCGGGAACCTTTTCGCCGATATGAGCTACCTGAGCTTGGCGCTGTGCTCGGTCGAGCCAGAAATGTACGCGCCCCGCGCCGGGAGTATAACGTGAATGCATATCGAAATAGCGCTCTTCCCCCGAAAGATCCAGGAATTTAAACTTCTTGCGACGCGTCTCGCCCTCGGGCGTGGTCTTGGATAAGAAGTTAGGCTGCGCATCTACTACTGTGTCCCAGGATGCAACTGCCAGCTCTAGATCCATCAACGCACTGGCAGCCGACAGAAATCGAAGCTCTCCTGCTTTAAATAATCGTATCTGCACTTCGGTACGAGGAAGAAATCGTAAATTCGGGAAGAGTGTATCACGCTTCGCCCATAGCTCATGTCCGTCAGCAATTGCTGATAGCGGCTGGCGCCGCAGCCATTCGTCGTGAGTGACTAGATTTTCAGGTGCCGAAGCATGATGAACTTGCACATCCTCCTGTGCGTTGTTCCCGTCTTCGAGAAAATACGTGCGATCAAGCTCGACCATCGGCTGCAACCAGGGACCAAAACAGAAGCTGATCCCAAGAGTTCCTACAACATGCGCCAGTCCCAGACCCTCGGCTGGTATACCTTGGAAGCGGTACTCGGTATCCATCCCGAAGGTCTCGCCCAGACCAACACGGAAAGGTGACCTGTTTTCAAAACCGCGTAGAAATCGCCATTCGTCGCGATATTGCGCGTCACTAAAAAGGCTGCTGAGCCAGACACCCTCGCCTAACTGTATTTGTGTCAGCGGCGATGATGAATGCAGCGCAGCGCTTGAATGGACACGACGAAGCGCGCGTAACGTGTCGATCAGTCCCTTTGCGCTTTCACGGGCCACAGCTTCGTCCAGTGGGCCCGTTGGGAAGGACAGTTCGTTGAGAAATGCGATGAATGTCATGTCAGCCCAGGAGTTGGTCGAGCGACTTATCCCACTGATCGAAGAAGCCGTCAGGCCAAGCACTGAGCCTTCCTTCATCCGTGACCAAGGGCGCTATACGATCCGGCTGCCCGCCTGCGCCACCGCGTCGAAAAAAGTTTAGACCAACATTATCAGCGGCGATATCACGGTTCTTTACAGCAAGGCGCAGACCGTTTAGCACATGATCACTATGACTTTCGACGATAACCTTTGCTCCACGCGCGGCTGTCAGCGCCAGCAGCCGTCCCATCACAACCTGGCCTTGCGGATGCAGATGAGCTTCTGGATTTTCGATCAGCAGCCAGCTATTTTTTGGAGATGCTAGACAAGCGACCAGAACCGGCAACACATATGTCAATCCGAAGCCAACGTTTGTTGATCTATAAGAATTTGAACTGCTTATACCCGCTGATTTACCGTATGAATACTCAAGTCTAACTGTATCGGTTCGTGGAATATCTTCAACAGCGACATTAACGCCAGGACTGAACTCTTTCAGCCAAGCGTTTACCTGTGACAGTAGACCGGGTGACCCGTCGCTGGGATGGCGAAGGTTTACATCGACATCCTCGTCTTGGAATAAAGATAGAAAGTGCGTAGTATACTGCCCTCGATCCCCGAGAAAGCGTCGCTCGCTCACGAGATGATAAGCTTTGGGAAAGCTCACACTCGGGCTAGCTCGATCTGCACGAAGATATTGAAAATTATGTCCGAAGAGACCTCCAGCTTGCTCCGTTCCAGCTAAGAAACCGAAACTAATTTCGGGCGAAAAATGGAGAACATCTCCAGCAGGATCGTAGGCGACTTCATATCTGTATGAATTGCCGTTGGCGCCGAGCTCGATCGCGATCTGCTCGTCATTGTGATCATCATGAAGTACATCGACTCCAGCACCGAGCTCTATAAGATCTCCGTTTAGTAATAAGCCGCGCTTATGTATAAAACCAGTATCCCAAGATTGTCGCAAAAGCGCTAAAGCCTGTAGCGTCGTGCTTTTTCCCGAACCGTTGAGCCCTGAAAGCAACGTCAATGGCTTTAGTGGGATTGTAATATCCCGGAACGCCTTGAAGTTATGCAGCGTCAGACTATCAAACATTAGCGAATTCCGCAAAAATTCTCGAGACTGTCTCGAAGCGCCGCCGAACTTTCGCCGGATCGCCCGTACCCTGTGAGATTGACCCTTCGAAGGCGCTGTCGCGCATAGCGTCCATCATACGTGTGCAGATCTCTTCCTTGCGGCTAATGCAGCGCTCCCGTTCCTGTTCGGACAGATGGGCCAGCGAAACCGAGATGGCCTCGAACAAGGCGCGGTTAATCGGAAAGCGGCTGTCGCCCGGCCGATATCGCTTCCGGAATGCATCGTCGCCGAAAATTGCTTTTGCACTCTTCATAGCAGAAACGAAAGCATCTCGCAGCTGATCACGCCTTGCGTCCGAGATCAAATTTAGATCACGCATTGCATCGCTTAGAAATCGGTCAAAATCGTACGAGCGGTATTCTTCTGGATTGTGTAAAATAAATGCCATAAAACGCAATATCATCTCACGATCTGCCATGCGCTCGTCGCGGATGCTGTTGGCCGTCGCCTCCTTGAACGCCGCTAGCTGAGCCAGATCTCCGAGAAACTGGCGAGCTTGACCAGGTATCAGCGCATGGCGCAACTCCTGCGCGGACAGCGGCATGCCACCAGTGTTGATCCGCGCGAAAATATTAAATTTAACCTCCTGCGGCGTGCCGTGTCGGATAAGGTGCACGACAAGTTCGGACTCACGAAGCCTTCGTTTGAGGCGGCTGGGCAAATCATCAAACAGAAGCCCATCAAACGAGCTGCCAAGATATTCGAGGCCTGTCAGACGCAGCGGTGTCTCATCGATTGAGTCTGGCGCCATAAATCGTGTGATGGTGGTCAGGCGCTGAATACCGTCAACGATCGCCCACCGCTCTTCATCATCCTCCGCCGCATAAAGCGTGGGAAGGGGAATTTTTAGGAGCAGGGATTCGATCAACCGACTCTGCTGACGCTCATTCCAAATGCCACGCCGACGTTGGAAGTCCGGCTCAAGGTCGATATCTCCTGCTTTGATACGCGACAGCAGAAGATCGATCGTCATCGAGCGGGTGGCGACTTCAATATCATCCGGATTGAACGGTTCGGCAATTTGAAGTTCGACTATGTCTCTCGTTAGCTCCTGCTCGACCCCGCTGGGGGTGCCGAAGGATGTTCCTTCCTCCAGGGCGCTTTTGGTCGGATCGGTGATAAGCTGGGAAGCCATCTGCAATAGGTAACAAGCCTGCGCCTGGAGCGCCAGCCAAGCGCACAGGGTGGCCGTCGATGCCATCAGCTTTGCCACCCGCAATTTTCGCATCTGCTGCGTCGGAAGCATCTGCGTTCGCTTCTCAGGATCGACAGGCGGTTCGGAAACCGCGCCGTCCAGCAACCGCAATCCCAGCCGTGGGGGAGCGGGCCAAAGGCATAGGGTTGCTTTTCACTCCTCGCAGCCATTCCGCGTATCAGGCCCGTCTGTACGGAAAACATGTGTTTGCCGACAGGGGCCGCGGCAATCCGGCCGCACGCTGTGACCTTCAGCGATAACTGGCGGCTTTTTTCGTGCGCTAAGTGGCGCCGATGACTAGCGTACTGCGAGCCGCCTCGACGACGTCGTTCGTGATCACCCTCAGCTCGTTGATCTTGAGGATGCGCGCAATCTGCACGAACAGGCGCTGAAGCAGCCGGAAGTTGCCGCCCGTGATCCGTGCGATCGACGCCATCGCCTGGACATCCGTGAAATCCGCCTCGTCCAGCGCGAGCCCGAGCTGGCGCCAGTGGCGCGTCAGCACGAAGGTGAGCTCGTCGCCTTGCAAGGGACGATAGTGGTGGGCAAAGCCGACACGGCTGTAGAACTGAGGGTAGCGCGACAGACGCTTCTCGATCCCCGGCATACCGATCAGGATCACCCCGATGCTCGTGCGGTCAAACAGATCGCGCAGGTGCTCCAGGCCCGTCGTCGAGAGCCGCTCGGCCTCATCCACGATCAGGAGTTCGGCCAATCCGCGCCGAAGACCCGTGCCGCTCGTCTTGTCACGCCCGAGGTGTTCGTCGATGCAGGCATCCACCCGAACGAGGAGGCAAGCCACGTCGTCGCGCAGCACCCGCAACGAGCATCCCACCGCCGGAGTGTAGAAGGCGCTGCGGCTCCCGGCCAGCGTGGCATGGACCTCGGCATCCGAGGGCTGGCGCGGCCCCCAGGTTTCGAGAAAAGGCTCGGCCACATCCCAGTGTGCGTAATGACGCGCTGACAGCGTTTTGCCGACCCCGGCCGGCCCGTAGCAGAGGCCGATGTAGCGGTGTTTGCGAACCGCGTCGGCGAACTCGCTGAAGCGGCGATGCTCCTTGGTCGCGATGAAGGCGCCCGATCTGGCGGTCATCCTTCGTCCTCCGCCTGATACAAGCGCAACCGTGGCCGAGTCGCGGAGCGGTCCGGTGCGGCCTGGCGCTGGGAACGAGTGGAGTCGGGCAGGAAGTCCGCGACGCGCGCCACGCGCTCGTTGATGGCGGTGCGCAAGGCACGACGGTGCAGGCGACGGGCCGCCTCGATGTCCTTGAGGCTGAGAGCTTCCCCGGCATGCTCCTCGCTCACCGCCCGGCATAGGAAACGGTCGCGATGAAAGACCCGGATCTCGGAGACGTCGCGCGGGTCGTAGCGGATCGTGACGGCCTCGCCGACATAGGCCGCCAGGGTCGAGGCGACGTAGCGCAGACCCTGGAAGTGGATGCCGTCACGGCGCACGCAGCGCGGCTTGGCGACCATTACCAGAAGAAGGTCGAGCGCCTCGAGGGTCTCGGGAAGGCGGGGCAGGAAGCCGTTCGCCTGCCACGCATCGAGCGGCGTTTGCCCGATCTCGCCATGCGTGCGCCCGTGATAGGTGCAGCTGATGAAAGCGCCGACCGCCCGATCCAGGTCGGCCAGCGAGAGGACCGGCGGACTGGCCGGCTTACCGTCGACGAGGTGGCCGGGTAGTTCGGGCAGGAGTTCGGTGTTGAGGGTCCCGAACAGGCGCTCGATCTTGCCTCGACCCTGCGGGCGGGCGACGCCGGAGTGGACGATCTGGACGCGCAGGTTGGCCGCCACCTGATCGAGGTGATGGCTGGTGAAGTCGCTGCCGTGATCGACGTAGAGCACATCCGGGATGCCGCAGACGGGCCAGGCGGGGTCGGCCTTGCGCCAGATAGCGTGGCGGAGCGCCAAGCTGGTGTTGAGCGCCGAGGGCGCCCCGAGGAACAGCGTGGTGCCGGCGATCGCCCGCGAGTGGTCGTCGATCACTGTCGTGAGCCAGGGCCGGACCGATCTGCCGCCTTCGTCGAGAACGAGGATGTCGAGGAGCGTGTGATCGGCTTGCCAGAGCGCGTTGGGCGCGCTCGCCCGGTGACGGACGATCAGCTCGTAGCGGTCCCGGAAGGCGGCGGGTCCGTCGAGTGCCAGGGTCACCATCGCCGGATCGAGGCGAGCGAGGATGGCGTAGACCGTGCTGTAGGAGGGGATGCGCCAGCCCTGAGCCTCGGCGACGGCAGCGGCCCTTCGATGGATGGCGGCGGCCGAGGATCGTGGCCGTCGCAGGGCCATGCCCTCGATCAGGGTCACGAGATCGGCGGGCAGGCGGCTGTGGCCCGCGTCGCGCCGACCGGCACGGGAAAGGCCAACCAACCCGTCATGGCGATACCGCGCAAGCCAGCGCTGGGCGGTTCGCAGCGGCACGTCGGCCTGCGCGGCGGCGCGGATCAGGGGCACATCGTTCTCCAGCGTCGGCTGGAGCACGGCGAAGCGCGCCATGGCCAGCTGGCGCTGGTCCTCGGCCAGGTCCACGAACGAGGCCATGATGGTGGGGTCCGTCATGGGGTCTCCCCGACCAGTGACGCTTGCCTACCAGGCCTGTCCGGAACCGGACGGTTCTGGACAGGACGGCCCATACTGTTCAAAACCTAGCTTCTGCGAGTTCCGGACAGGTGTCTAGTTCCGGTCATGGTTTTCGGACAAATCTGCTTTATGCCGCGCACCTTCGCCTACCTCCGCGTCTCGACCCCCGGCCAGACCACCGACAACCAGCTCACCGAGATCCAGGCCGCTGGGTTCACCATCGAGCCGCGCCGCCTCGTGACCGAGACCGTCTCGGGATCCACCGCGGTCGGGCAGCGCCGCGGGTTCGCCCGCCTGCTCGACCGGCTCGAGGCGGGCGACGTCCTCGTCGTGACCAAGCTCGACCGGCTCGGCCGCAACGCCATGGACGTGGGCGCGACCGTCGCCAAGCTCGACGAGCTCGGCGTGCGAGTCCACTGCCTGGCCTTGGGTGGGGTCGACCTGACGAGTTCGACGGGCAAGCTGACGATGGCCGTGATCAACGCGGTCGCGGAGTTCGAGCGTGATCTCCTGATCGAGCGGACCCAGGCTGGGCTGAGCCGGGCACGGGCGGAAGGCCGACGGCTCGGCCGGCCGGCCAGTCTCACCGGCGAGCAGCGCGCGGAGGTCGCGCGCCAGCTTGGGGAGGGTGCGAGCGTGTCGGCCCTGGCGCGGAGCTTTAAGACCAGCCGGCAGACCATCCTGCGGATTAGGGACGCGAGCGTGCCGTCCTGACCGCCCCAGCATCCCGCCCTCAACGCGGGATCCGCCATCAAGCCCTGAAGAAAGACCGCCATTTATCACTCAAGATCACACGCACGCCAGCCCTCGACGGCGAAAATGCGCGACAAACCCTGTCGGATTGATATTATGTGCGGAAATATGGTTTGAAGGGTTTTCCGCACATGCTGGTCGGGTACATGCGGGTGTCGACGGCCGACGAGCGTCAATCGGTCGACCTGCAGCGCGACGCGCTCATGGCCGCCAGCGTCGACGACCGCCACCTCTACCAGGACCACGCCTCCGGATCCCGGGACGACCGGCCCGGGCTGAAGGCCTGCCTCACCTATCTCAAGGCGGGCGACACCCTCGTGGTGTGGAAGCTCGACCGTCTCGGCCGCAGCCTCCCACACCTCCTGGAGGTCATGGGTGACCTGCGGAAGCGTGGCGTCGCGTTTCGCTCGCTCACCGAGGCAATGGACACCGCGACACCGCACGGCGAGCTGCTGTTCTCGCTGTTCGGTGCGCTTGCGCAGTTCGAGCGCCAGCTCACCCGGGAGCGCGTGATCGCCGGACTCGCAGCAGCCAAGCGCCGAGGGCGCCGCGGCGGCCGACCACCGACGATCGGCGGTGAGCAGCTCGAGCAGATCACGGCGGCGCTCGACGGTGGCGCCAGCAAGGCCTCGGTCTGTCGGTCGTTCAAGATCGCCCGCTCGACGCTGATCGACACGCTTGAGCGGGCCGGGTGGCAGCGGCCGGCCAAGTGACCGGCGCCAGGGCTGCGCCGCACTGTCCGCTCGGATGGTGTCCGTTTGGTTGCTGTCCGTTGGATCGTTCGACCCTTGCGGACGTATTTGGCCGGTCGTCGCAGTGTTCACTACGGCAGACCCCTATAGACGGTCGGAATAACGAACGGATCTACTAGCACCGCGCCTACAATCCGCTTTTAGTGGGAAGCGGAGGTCGGCTCCCCGTCAGAAACCTGATATTCGATCTAGCGCTGAACATAAGATACCGATTTAATCGGCTGTTGCTGGCACAGATAGTGACAACTACAGCCGCTGGGGTATAAGATCGAAGTCTAGCGCTAGGAACTTTCCAAATGGCTCAAAGAATTAGAATTTCTGACAAAACAGTTCGCTTTCCCCGCTCGACTATTGCACCAGATTTTGATGAAAAACGCATTATTGCTTCTAGCCCGTGGGAGTTTGTTTCTCTTTGGCTGCGGCAGAAAGGCAAAGACGACGCATGCATTTATTGGGAACAGGCGAAGGCATTTTATGATTCTGCACGTGATTTGCCTGTTCAGTCTGCTCCCTTACCACTTTATTACTCATTTCTAAATGCCTCAAAAGCTCTTCTGCAATCAAACAATATCCCATATAAAGAATACCATGGAGTAACTGGCCTTGATTTAAGAACAGGAATACGTCCTCGTATTCGAGTAGATAATGAAGGATTAAAGATCAAGAGCAATGGCTTTGTTCCAGCCCTTGTTCAGCACCTTGGCGAAACTGAAACACAAAATCAGTATAACTTAGGTGAGATTTTTAGTAATTTAGCCTTTATTCATCGAGCAGTAGCAGTAAGTTATTCCAGGGGCGAGCTATTTCTCAGCATAAAAAATCCGAGATATGTTCATCATAATGGCCAGGCATGGTTCAGAGCGGATCTACCCGATGAGCATACACATGGCCAGACTCTTGCCACTATTCCAAATACCTTTAAGACCAGCAGTTATCAGAATAAAATACGCCTTGAAAGTGTTGCAAAGTTCTCATGGTCAGGCGCCCGACGTCCAAGCCCGGCTGATATTGTGCAACTCAGTAGCTTTCATCGCGAAATTCGTCTGGACATAAACTATATTACATCAGAAAAACCATTGTGGTATTTGAAACGAAATTTATCCGCTTACACCATGATCCGGCGATACAACATCACCCTCATGTTTCTGGCTATGCATAGATTAAGCGAGATCGCACGCTACAAACCAACAGAATTAATACAATTGTTAAGCGGAAATAGAAATTGGATAATATATGAATTTGTAAAAGTTGCTCGTAAGCAATTTCTAGATGAAATAGCTGCTGAGATAACTGGCTTCGAGATTTCCCCAGCTGGAGTTCGGCAAGGCATGTTTTAATATGATTTCTGGCAGGGTCAGCGCGTCGTCATCGCGGCCCAGACGCGGCGATGGCGTTGTCCGCAGCTATACTGCCCGCGCCATGTCTTCGCCGAGCGCCTCGCCGGCGTTGCTCTGGCCGGCGCACGCCGCACTCACCGCCTCGGCGACCTTCAGCACCACCTCGGTCTCGCGCTCGGTGGTGAGGCCGGCGCACGCCTGGCGGGGCGCCTCGGCCTGCCAATCAGCCCCGACACGCTGCTGCGCCTCGTGCGAGGTCGTGCGCCCGCGCAGGCAGACCGCGCACCGCGGGTGCTCAGCATCGACGATTGGGCCTGGCGGCGTGGTCAGCGCTACGGCACGATCCTGTGCGATCTGGAACGAGGCTAGGTCATCGACCTGCTGCCCGACCGCGAGGCCGCCACCGTGGCCGACTCGCTGCAGCGGCATCCCGGCGTCGAGGTCGTGGCTCGCGACCGGACCGGTGCCTACGCCGATGGCGTGCGTCGCGGCGCCCCCGGGGCGGTCCAGGTCGCGGATCGATGGCATCTGCTCTGCAACGGCTCGCAAGCGCTGGTGCAGGTGCTCAATCGGCACCGCGGCGAGTTCTCCCGTGTCGCGCGAACCATCGTGAGCCGAGCCGCAGCGGAAGCGCAGCCGGTCGAATCCCGTCCGGTTACCAAAGCGCACCAGCGACAGCGGCAGGGTCAGGCGGACCGGGAGGCCCGCTTCCAGCATGTTGCCGCCCTGCCTCGGGACGGCCAGGGCATCCGCGCCATCGTGCGTGAGACCGGTCTGTCGCGGAATACGGTGCGGCACTGGCTGCGAGCCGGTACGGCGCCGACCTGGCACAAGGGCGAACGGGCGCGGATCATCGATCCCTTCGTGCCCTACCTCGTGCGGCGGCTCGACGAAGGCGAGCGCAACGCGACGCAGCTTTGGCGCGAGCTGCAGGCCTCGGGCTTCCGGGGTGGCGTGATGAGCGTCCGGCTCTGCGTTGCTGCTCTCGGCGGCCCGCCGCGGACGCGACCTGCATCTAATCCAGTCTGGCGGCGCCCGTCGCCACGGCGGGCGGCGCGGCTTCTCCTGACCGACGGTGAGCATGGCGAGATGGACGGGCACTTCCTCGATGCCCTGGTGGCCGCCGTCCCCGAGATCGAGCGTGCGCTTGCGGAGGTGAAAGCCTTCACGGTGATCGTGCGGGAGCAGGATCAGGCCGGGTTCGGTGCGTGGCTGGATCGCTGTCGCGATGCCCGCTGAGCGGCCTGGCGGAGAGGTTGAGGCGGGATCGGGCCGCCGTGGAAGCCGCGCTCGCGCTGTCCTGGAGCACGAGCCCCGTCGAGGGACAGATCAACCGCGTGAAGACGCTGAAGCGGACGATGTACGGGCGTGCCAAGCTCGACCTGCTGCGCGCCCGCGTGCTGGCGGTGTGACCGCTACGCCTGCACCACAAACGCGGGAGAGCCAAAAGGTGGGTCAGACTTCAATCGGCGTTGACACTGGAAGCGTCGGGCAAGGATGTGGCTTAAAACACTGGTAGAACAGCCGCACGCAAGTGAGCTCTATCAATCTTTTGGGATTAGGGAACCTGGAAGCAGATCACCGCCTTGTCCAACATGCTTCCCAACGTCATCGAGGCTTCGGCATCTTGCCCTAGAACTTCGTGAAACTCCCAATAGGGCTCAGTTTTCGCCTCATGAACCGCTTTAGCCCAGGCAGCTGCCCCTGCGGCCTTGACCCTGGCCGATGATCCCGGCCCATTCCAGAGGTGCTCGCCCTTGATCTCAAGAATCCGCATACGATTGGATCCCTTCATGGTAGCGAGGTAAATAAAGTCCGGCTCGAAGTACCCCGCCGGAGTCGGAATACGAAATTGTGCGGGATCATTCCTGAGCCACCAGACGACAGACGCGTCTTTATCCAGAATTTTTGCTGCATGGTACTCTGGTGCGCTTTCAAAAGCAGCAGCACTATAGACGCACTTTTTCCATCCACCGATTGGAACGCGATAGAGGGTCATTTCCACTCAACAATCTGGTCGACCGAGGGAATTTCGTCAAATTCGACAGGAATTAGAACTTCCTTCGAAGCGATTTCGACAATCGTTGACGTTTTACCGGCCGCGTAAACCGAGTCGATGCTCCGGTACCGACTTCGTATCGCATCCATGACCCCAAGTCCCAGCTTGACGGCGTCGGTCGATATTTGCATTCCTGGCTTACCGCCAAGATCCAAAAGAACTTTCTCTACAATCTTTCGGACGGCGGGCGTATGCTTGACGGGATCGAGGAACCTGAGACCATCGATTACCTGCGATGTCGCTGCTCGCACGACCGTCTCGAAGCTTCTGCGGACTGCGGACCCGTCGTCGCTGCCGAACTCTCCGCTTCCAACATCGTAGACTTCTACATACGAGCTGATGCCTCGCGTGATCTGGGGCGAAAAGTCCAACTCGGGCTCTCCCGGCGTGCGAACGACCTCTGGCACCTTAAACGAGATGGCGTTTACAACTTCTAGCGACATCGGGCGCATGGCGCGGACACGATGTTCGCTTTTGGCAACAATGCCGACGGCCGCAGAGCCTTCCGGACCTTCCCCAAACTCCTTCGTGGCTTGCTTCACGATCGTCCCGAAATCCTCCTTGCCGAAGCATAGAACGTCGAGCGTATCGGTCTCTTCGTCACCCACGCGTCGGCCGCTTGGAAGCCGTAGTCCTCTTCCGATTGTTTGGATGGCATTGGAGAAGCTTGCCAGCGACCGAAGGGGTGCAATCACCCAAACGTTGGTGACGTCCCAACCTTCGGATAGCTGAAAAACGTTTACGACAACCTTAACCTTGTTACCTGGTTGGTCGATTGCTACCAATCGCCCGACCTCAGCTTCTATCGCATTTCCGGTGACTTTTGCAGAAGCCTTTTTGCCCGAGTGAGCGACATAGACTTCGGACTCGTCGAGTCCACGATAGTTTTGCAACCAAAGACCAATTTTATCAGCATGGGCGATATCTTTCGCAGCAACTAGAAGGACCGGAGATACCTCCGGGAAATCCGGCTTGGCGGACCGCAGTTCTGCAATAGATTCTTTTTTAGCCTCAAGCCGTTTCAAACCGAAATCGATGGTTTGATGGTCCCAATCATCGTCCGAAATATCTTCGGGCTTCGGCTCTACCCAAAGCTTCACGGCCTTCGTGTATTTTCCTTCTTTCAGACATGTATTCAGGCCATAGGAGTAGAATATGCGCTTCGCTGCGCTCGTCGGCGCAGTCGCGGTAAATCCCAGATGGAGCTTCGGTTGAAGCTGTGCAACGGCTTCGCTCCAAGCACCAAATGACTTGTTCCCAAAATGGTGTGCCTCATCGGAAAAAACGATTAGATCGTTCGTCTCGGTCAGATATTGCCGAAGAGATGGACCGAAATCACCGGCTGTTCCCACTTTGGTACCAGTTAAAGTCTGAGGTGAAAGGATAAAAACATTCAGCTTGGATGGATTTGGCTCGAAGCTCAACAAATCACTGCGAAAGCAAATATTAGGATTTGTGACCAATGATCGATCGATAAAAAGATACTTCGAGGATGACGGATCGCTTTCTCGCTTCAACTTATCGAGAATGGCTACACGAGGAGCCAGAATAAGACAATTTCTGGTCTGCTTCGACAATGCCAAATAAACCAGCAACCCGCCCAAGAGACGAGTTTTTCCGACTCCGGTGGCGAGATCAAAAATCAGGTTGGCAGGTATGCTCTCAAGATAGCCCAGATCGGAGATCCGACCAGCTAATGCCTCCTGGCTCATCGAACCTATGTCGGCGCCGAGAGCTTTAATTAGCTGGTGAAATTTATCGAACGCCTCGTGCTGAGGTTTGCGGAAGCTCGCTTTCGCAACAACAGCATCATACGCGTGCGAAAGGGCATACTCACGCAGTCCCGACATTACGCGACATCCAGCCTTAGCAGATCGAAGGGAATGCGTCTCAGCGAGACCCTACCGGCGAATGACTTTTCGTCGATGTCATCGGTCGCTCGAAAATAATAAACGTGAGTCGGACGTGGGTCCGCATCGGCTGCCGCTTCGCTCGCAATTGCCGAGACTAATTCGGGGGTGAGGTAACGCTCAGGTGGAACGACTAGGGCTTTCTCTTTCCCACTTATAGCGAGCGCGAGATCCGTGCCCTTCGCCGGCGGAAGGTAACCTTCTGCTGTTAATATGGCTTCGGCAAGCTCATGAGAGTTCATAGATGATAGCGCATCAGTCAATGTTGCATGGTCATCGTCGGCCAGCAGGACTGCAATCTCCGGACCCACGACGGCGGTTGCCAAGCTTCCGCCGCCAGCATACGGAATGTACGAACCTTTTGAAATGCGAGCCTTTGGGATCTTGTCTTCCAAATTTTGGTCGATCCCCTTAAGGACGGCTCGCAAACGAGGAATGGCGCAGCCCGACGTTATCGACTTGTCTCGCTCCGATGAGCCTTGAAGTGCGATCGCTCGACGTCCCGATTTCAACGCGACGGCGGTGAGATCCGCAGTGCTCGACATGACTTCAAGCACTAAATCTCCCTTGTTAGTAAATACATCTAGAAGACGTAGCATCAATCGTTCGGGCTTGGCGGTCGATATTTCGGACTCGATATGGCCAAGAGCTTTTAGTGCCTTGAGATGCTTTGTGGCATCCTCGGTAAATCCGGCGAAGACATCACCGATTTCGTCGTCGCTGCCCTTCGACCTGCCAAGCCAAATTGACTGTTGGTTCTCGATTTCCATGACCCCTTCAGGGGGCTCGTACTTCTTCGGGGTGGGGATGGAAGTCGGTTGCCGACTTCCCTGATAAACGGAGTCATTCTGGAAAGCTTCGATCAGCGTGGCTTTCGCAAAATCCCAGTATCGTCCGGAACCAGGCCTAATTTTTGGACCTTTAAAGGGATCCCCCCATCAGCGAAAATAATGGTCGAATAGGTCTTGTCCGCCACCGCATCGGGCAACTTATCGGTTATGATCCTGAGCTTCCCCTTGGGGCTGACCTCCTCGAAGATCCAGGGAATATCTCCCGGAGGTGACGGCTCGCCAGCGCTTTTCACTGTAATCGAAAAGTCTTTGGTGCTGCTCTTGCCGAGCATATCCGTAACCTCTGCGGTGAACTTGAAAGTTCCCGCTACGGTTGGCACACCCCAAATAACGCCCGTATAAGGCGATAACCGCCACAACCCGGCAGGCAGCTCACCCTTGACGATCTTCCAGCGATAGGGCGGCTGAAAGGTATCAAAGTCGCTGTTTTCTCGGCGGGTTTTAGCGCCCTTGTGCTCAGCCTTCCAAGCTCCCCTCGGATCATGATCGGCGTTCGCGTAACCCTTGGGCGGTCTCCTGAGGCCTACCGCTGGCAATGCATCGCGGTCGCGTGCGTAAACGTAAATAAGATCATGAGTATCAGTGAATGACTTCATCCCGGGCATGTTTTGAGCCGAGTATGCCTTTTGCCACATTATCGTGGCGACTCGCTTATCCCGAAACAGCTCGTCTAGGATGATGCGTGCATATTGAGACTCGTCCTCGCCGCAGTGGACGGCAACGACACCGTCACGACTGAGCAATTCTCGAACCTCGACCAAAAAATTCCGTACTACGTTCAACCAGGTTGTCAGACGCAGCGAGGACGCGCTTTGGAAAGCGGTCGCAACATCATCAACGTTGAGCCTTGGCAGATCCATGTAGATGAAGCGAAATACGGGTCCCAGAGATCGCGTCAGCGACGATAGGGCATCATGCCTCTGACCACTTAGAAGTATCGATGCCTCGGCGGGAATGCTTCCAGGAAAGAATTTCAATTTTTCTAGGCCGCGCAGAGAGGCTTTATGCGAGACTGGTTCCTTATCCCACAGGCCTTCGTCGGTTTGGAAAACGCGGACCTTTTCGTGTTTTCCCGGCCAATTTAGCTCGACGCGATCAGTGCTGGATATGGTTACGTCGTCCATCACTCGTCATTCCAGAAGTTGTCTGCCGGGATCGCGTTTCCAAACCAGGATTTCCATCCGCCGGGATCTTGCAAACCGCCGATCGCCTCGCCGACCGTGCGCCATTCGCTTCTCGTCGCATCCGAGATGGTCGGATCCCTATGCGTGCGGGCACTCCATATCGCGTCGAAGCACCTATGAACCTTCACGGCTGGTTCGTCACGAAACCCGATGATGAAGACACGCTCGCGAACCTGGGGCACGCCGAAATCTGCCGCATTCAGCTTAGCCGCAAGTACGCCGTAACGAAGAGCAGGCCCTGGTTCCTGAAGTTTTTTCATTAATTTTTCAAAATATGATTTGTTCTGCCCTGTGGTGAGGCCGGCAACATTCTCAAACACGAAGCATTCTGGTTCGATATCGCAGATAAGGTTCGGCATCTCGCCAAGAACGTCGCGATCGTCCTCGGAGCCACGACGGAGCCCACCGGACGACCACGGCTGACAAGGCGGTCCGCCCGATAAGAGGCCGACTTTGCCTTTGAACCTATCGAGTCGGGCATACCGTAAATCATCGGAGCTAATTTCTGAATTTTTAAGTTCCGGCATCCTTTTAAGGAATTGAACGCAAACGGGATCAATGTCGAGACATGATAAGTGTTTGAAACCAACCTCGGCAGCTCCCCTCGCAAGGCCGCCGATGCCTGCGCACACTTCTATCGAAGTGTGTTTTTTGAAGGACTTTATCTGGCACACCCCCTCCATCACGGCACGGGCCATTTGAGGAGGTACCGCGTTGCCAAGCGCCGCTATGACTTGTCGGTCGGAAAATCCGGTATTTTTGGCAAGTATGTTATCAAATCCTTGCAACACGGCGATTTCGGACGGCGTCAAGCGGCGGTATCGCCGACAATCTTCGTCTAGAACGTGCGCTTCCTGAGGATATTTGCGCCAATCCCGTCTTACCGTCGAAGAGGGCTTATTCCAAAGCTGGGGGCGGTGTTTCGGATCAAGCGCAACCTCGGCTCGCCAATGCATCGAACCGTCGTCGACGGGTTTCTTGCGAACGGCGGGTTGAGGTTCGGCCACAGCGGTCGACACGGAAGCCGGCCCCATCGGGGGTCCGAGATCCAACGACTCTTGGAAGTAAGTAGGCCGATTTAGCTCGCGCTTTAGTTCATGTAGATCCGCTGCCCTATATATCCGGTAACCATTGATCGGATGGCGGGCAGGACGTAGCTTTCCGGCCTTATCCCAGTTCCGAAGAGTTTTCTCTGAAACTCCTAGGAGGGATGCCGCATCGCGTACTTGTAGCCAGTCTCGTTGGGTCAGAACCATGCCATAACCTACCAACCTTGGAAAAGCCTGGCAACGGTCCAGAGTGGTTATGCACCCGGATTTTTGGCATGGGATACCCCCGCGACGAACTCGTATAAGGCCGCACGGAGCTCCTCAATCCGTCGACATTGACATTCCCACACAATCATCACCTCCCAGCCAGCTTGCTTAAGAGTTTCCTCCGCCTGCCAATCTCGATCCCGGTTCGCATTTAATTTGGGCTCCCAGAAATCCTGGCGCGATTTTGGAAGCCGTCCCTTCGTACAATTTGGATCATCGTGACGATGCCAGAAGCAACCGTGGACAAAAATCACCTTCTTCCGTGAGCGGAAGACTATGTCGGGACATCCAGGTAGTTTTTTATCATGCAATCTATATCGAAATCCCATCCTGTGAATCATACGCCGAACCAGCAATTCGGGCTTGGTATTCTTATTTTTGATTAATGACATGCGCTTCGCGCGGGCTTCAGGCGTCAGAATATCCATTCAACCCTCACGCATTATATTTGAGAGACAAGATCAGATGGTCGGGTCAAATCCCGATCCGTTCGACGTCGTCCAAGCTCATGTCATCATGCCGCCGGTCATAGAGCTGCGTCGTGCGAGTGCTCGAATGGTTCGCCATCTGCGCAGCCCGTTCGAGCGTACCGCCGTTTTTCAGATAGGCCGTAATGCCGGTGGCCCGGAAGGTGTGATTGCCGATCCGCGTCCCGATCTCGGCCGCGACCGCACGCCGGCGGACCATTGCATGCGCGCTGGCCTGGGGCAGGGCGGTCGTCGTGAGCTGGCCGGTGCCGCGCCCGATCGTGCGGAACAGCGGCCCTTTCGGGTCATCTGCCAGGCCGCAGCCATCCACATAGGCGTGCAAGGCGTCCTCGAGCGTGTGGTGGCAGGGCATGGTGTGCAGCTTGCCGCCTTTCTCGTGCAGCCGCACCCATAGGCGGCGGTTCTGCACGTAGACGTCCTCCATCTTCATGCTGAGCGCCGCGCCGACGCGGGCGAAGCTGAACACCATCAGGGCCAGCAACGCCCGATCGCGCAGCCCGATCGGTGTCGACGTGTCGATGCTGCCGAGCAGGTACCGGGCCTCCTCAGGCGAGAGCACGGGCGTCTTACCGCCTTTCACCGAGTAGCACGGGCCGCGCACGGCAGAGGCCGGGTTGAAGGCGAGGACGCCACCGGTCGCCAGCCAGTCGAGCAGCATGCGCACGGCGGCCAGGTGTTGCTTAACGCTCGGGGCAGACAGGCGCGGCTCACGGTCGGCCGATGCCAGCTCCTCGATCCAGGCGGCGACATGGACAGACTGCACGCCGGCAAGCGCCACGCCGCGCTGCTCGCACCAGGTGAAAAAGTCGCCGGCGGCACGGCCATAGGCGCGCCGGGTGTTTCGCGCGCCGGGTGTTTCGGTTGCGGATGCGGGCGGTGAAGAACTCGATGAAGCGCGACTGCGCCCGCTCTCCGGCGGCGGCGATCGTCGCTGGTAGGACTAGGTCGCCCAAACCGGCGACGTGGTGGGTTCGAGGGGTGATCGTCACCAGCTCGTTACGCTCGTCCGTCCTCTCGCCCATACCGCCTCGTTTTATATCTGATAATGTCCCCTTAATCACACATAATATTAAATACATTTTTCCGCACGAGGCGCTTTACCATTTGGCGGTGATGACATCCTCCTGGTGCTGTGGCGCTAGTCGCCAGGCGAGAGTAGGCCTTGCGCACGTCGAGATGGATGCTGACGCTGGTGAACCATAAGATCTGCACCTCAGACTACCGGTCCAGGGGGCACCGTTTGCCCTCTCATCCTCGGATCGATCGGCCAGTGCAGGGTGCCGCGTAGGCCGTCGTCGCTCTCTGTAGGGGCTCTGTCTCCGTTTAGGACGGCACCCTTCGCACCCCAGGTGCACAGGTGTGCATAAAAACTGAAGCATTCTGAAGCTTACCGAAACGTTTCGGAGTGCCTCGATTTGCTCCGATCTGCTTCGCCCTTCCTCAGGGGGGATACGCTAGGGTTCCTACATGGAACCCGATCCTTTACAGGCCGCGCTTGCCCGCTTTGCTGCCGATCTTACGATCGCCGGTGAACCTGCCGTTTTCGACCGTGTCGTCGAACGGCATCTCGACCTCTTGCTGAACCTCCAAGCCAAGGGCCTGCGCTGGCCACGTGTCCTCAAGCTGCTCAAGCAAGCCGGAGCGCGGCGCTCCGATGGAGCCGATCTATCACCGGACCAACTCCGTACCAGCATCTCCCGGGCTAAGCGTCGCCGCACCGCTCTGGTGACACAGCCGCTCCTAAAGCCTTCCCGGCCCCCGGCTATCAGCCAAGTGGGGCAGAACAGCCCGATCAGGTCTCACCGAAGCGACGCCCGCGACCCCGACAAACCCGTCGCGGATGAGCCCTCCGTCTTCCAACCCCGGACAACAGCATTCGCGAAGCACCGGGTCGACATCATCGATCCAGATCTCAGCGAAGCCGCCCTCGACGCGGTCCGTCGCCGCTTGCGCTGAGTACGAACTAAGCGTCTTTCTTTCTAATATTTTTTCGGGCGGTGAGTGGTTATGAGCCTTCGCGACTTTCCAAGAAACAACGATCGTGATGACGGACCACCCGGAGAGATCGAATATGAACTTGATGAAGAGGCGTTGGAACTGAATGTGTATCCCACCCTCTACTACGATCCGATCCGATTTCCAGAACCGGCAGACGTGGCTCGGCTCGAATGGGAGATGCGCAGCCGCTCCCCCGCCGATCACGGGCGTGATTGGCTTATCGAGGCGGTAACGCCCGCTAGCCTGAAGCGCTGGTCGCCATTCCCCGATGGCAAGACCGAGCGCCGCTTCCTCGCCCGTGGCTACGTCTCGAACTGCGAGGATCTGCCGGCAACCAGGGGAACGCCGACCTACACGGTCCAGCAGCAAGAGAGCCTTCGCGCCTTCCAACGCGCGATTGTCGTCGCCGAGGCCGTGATCAAGGCGGCCCAGCACCGGCTTGGCACGGATTGCCCTGCCTGGTTGCAAGTCAAGTCCGAGGTTGTTCTCACATCCGTCACAGGCCGCCGTACTTCGAAGATCTGGGACCGCGAGGAGAAAAAGGCCCTGAGCCGCGCTCGCAATGTACCTTTGATCCTCCACGACGGTCTCGTGTTCGGATGCACGGACTTCACGCAAGAGCGCCGCGTAGTCGCAAGCAGCTATTACGGGGCCGATATTGCAGGCAACGAAGGAAAGCGAATCCTTCATGAAGGACAGCGTGAGCCCGATGGCTCTTTTCAGGCGCTGATCACTCGGGAGCTTGGATCGGCTGATCCTGCGATGCTGCCCGGCATCGCCCTATGGGCCTGCCAGCGGGTGGCACTTTGCCGGATCGCCTTGGAAGAGGCGCGCTGGCACCATTCTCCGGCGCGCAAACAGGCTCTCACGCAACGCTGGATCACGATGCCGCTCGGTCGCGCGCTTGACAGAGGCTTCCGTAGCTGGACGCGGACGATTAGCCCTTCGTCGGCCGGTGGGGCACAGAAAATCCTGCTTCGGAGCCAGACGTTCCATGCGAGCGAAGAGCTCCTGGAGCGTCGGCGCAGGGGTGATCCGGGCTTCGACGATCAGGTCGACGTCTTCGCCATACCGGTTGCACTCACACGCGCGCATGATCGGATCCTGACCGATGCCTCCGAGAACTACGATCATTTCGGATGGGTGCCGCCGAGGATCGTACGTCTCGCCTATTCTCTACGCCGATGTGTGGAGAGAGCGTATCTCGGCAGCTATGTCCCACCCATCGATGATCATTGGGATGAGCCCCGCGGAGATCTACAAACCATCGCTGCTTGGCTTGGAGAGCTACGACGGTGGGGACGCGGTATGCTCGATGCCAGCCATGCATCGGTTCTCGATCGTGTGCTGCGTGGCTGTTCATGGGAAGAGCACGAGCGGGAGTTCGAGAGCGCAGATGGCCAAGCGGCAATTGCGTATCTCAAGGGTCTGATGCCTCCCACCTTCTGGAGCGACATCGAAGCTGCACTCGACGGGGTCCTCATGGACGGACCGACGGTGCCGATCCTCTACGACGATCGTACCCCCGTCGGACCAGTATGGCGCCCGGGGGAGTCGATGGGCATGGCGGGCCCCATCGTAGTTCAGGGTCCCATCCTGGATTTCCCGGTTGCCGAGGCCAGGTGGTGGATGACCCGCGCAGCCGGGCTCAGCTCCGACGGGCTCTTGGTTAGACCGCCCAACGAAGAGGGGCCGCCAGAACCAAAAGGGCGCTGACACGGCAACGCGGCAAAACGGAGTGCCGGTTCTCTCGCCGTACGCCGAGCTGACGGTCTGCGCTCGCAGCATCAGCTCGGCGTCAATCAGGTTTTCATTCCAGGTGTTCGGTCACCTCTAGGAAAGAGCTCCTCCGCACGCCGATGGGTCGGCTGCGGCAAACAGGAGCTCACCATGACGCGCCGCAGGCCTGCCCTCAACACCAGCTCGTCCATCCTCGCCATCGTCGCCGCCGGCAAGGGCGGTGTCGGCAAGACCACCATCGCGACCCTGGTTGCCGACCACGCGGCGCTCGCAGAGCATCCGCTCGCCCCGTTCCAGGTCGACGACCAGCGCCGCCTCGCAGCGATGCTCGGTGCGCGGGTGCACACCATCCTGCCGGATTACGAGGTGGCGATGCGCTCGCCCCGCGCGCTCACCTCGCCCTTCGCACCCCTCTACAATGCCTGTGCGGCGGCCAGCCAGGGCGGCCCCTCGCCGCTGCTCGATGTCGGCCCCAACTACGTCGAGCTCTGCACGATGTGGATGCGCAAGGCCGAACTCGGTGAGGACCTCGCCACCTGGGGGGTCAAGCCCGTAGTCTTCGTCCCCGCGCTAGCCGAGACCGAGTCGCTGCGGCAGGCGATCGAGACGATCCGGCTCTTCGATCTCGCCCTGCCGGGCGCGACGCTCGCCTTCGTCGAGAACCAGCGCGACGGTCGGTTCGCCGACCTGAGGCCGCGCGCGGAGACGGCTCTCCTCATCAAGGATGAGCTCCTGCCGCTCATCGGCGAGCGGCCCTACCTCACGATGCCGCTGATCGAGGGCGAGGCCTGGGCAGCCTACGAGAGCCACAACCTGCGCTTCATCAAGGCGATGGCGATGGCGCCGGCGGAGGCGGCAGAGCTCCTCGGCGAGGAAATCGCCGACGTCAAGATCATGCGCAGCGCGGTCACCGCCTTCGTGCGGACCATGCGTGCCGAGCTGTCCCGGGTGCTGCCGTTCGGGGAGCGTGCGTGATGTGCAACGACAACGTAAGGCCGCAGGGCGGCCGTCCTCCCGCCCCCGCATTTCCCCCGATCGACGAGCAGGCCAACCTCGAGGAAGGCCAGGCCGCACGACACGAACTCGCGATCCGAACGGCCCGAGAGGTGATCGCGACACCGAGCGTCCTCGACGGCAAGCGGTTGAGCCGGCTCGGGCCCGAGGGGATGACGGTATTCGTGACGGAGCTGCGCCGGACGCTGCCCGGACCGTCCACGCCCGAAGCCGGGTCCCCGCCGCCGGGTCCGGCTGCCGTCGAGACCGCGCCTCGGGGGCCGAACGCTACGGCGCCGGCTCGACCAGCTTCGGCACGAGCCCGCCCACAGGCTGGTTCGGCGCGGGCGACCGGACCGGGGGCCAAGCCCCCCAAGCCGTCAAGGCCGGCAGGGCCACCACGACGCCGCTCGACGGCGTCGTGGGCTGGTGGAGTGCGGCGGCGGTCCCGCCCTTCGAACAGACTGCCTACCGCCGTGGCCTGATCCTCGGCGCCTTCCTGATCCTCGGCCTCGTCCCCCTCTTCCTCGCCTCCGGCTTCTAAAGCCCGTGGCGCCTCCTTGCAGGAGCTTTCCCATGGTCGATCTCACCAGCCGCATCGGCACTGCACCGCGCCGCTCCCCCGACAAGGCCGCATTCGCAGCCCTGAAGGTCATCGCCACGGTGTTTCCTCTCGGACTCCTGGCCGTCATGCTCTGGGCACCGCCTCGGGCGCATGCCGGCCGCCACGCCCCCACCATCGACATCACCCAAATCTTGCAATGGTTCGGTGACAGCTGGTTCGACTTCGCGCTGGAGCTGCGCTGTGCCGGCGTCCTGCTAGCAGCAATCGTGGCCGGCCTTTTCGCTGCCCGGCAGGCCTGGACGCGCACTCCCCTGATCGAGCGGGTCGGCGTACCTCATCACGACGATCCAGTGCTGCATTATGACGTCTACGCCGCGCGCAAGATGCAGGCCGCACTCGACGAAACCTACGGTCGAACCTCCAAGCGCGGCCTCTGGCTCACACCCGGTGTACAATTGCCCTTCGAGGCCGAGACGCAGTTCATCCTGGTGGTCGGCGACAAGGGTTCGGGCAAGAGCAATGTCGTGCGGGCGCTCGCGACCCAGATGGCGCAGCGGGGTGACCGCATGCTGCTCCACTGCGTCAAGGGTGACGTCACTCGGGCGTTTCGGCAGAACGAAGCTATCCTGATCGCGGCCCATCACGCCCGGGGCTGGGCCTGGGATGCCGGACGCGACGTCGCCGGGCTGGCCGGGTTCATGGAGCTTGCCGCAGCCGCAATTCCGATGTCCGACCAGCCGTTCTGGGCTCTGACGGCCCGGGCCGTCTTCGTCGACATCGGCCAGGAGCTCGCCCTGGAGCGCGGGACAGACTGGACCATCGACGATCTCGCTCGTCGCATCCTGTCCGATCCGGCCGAGATCGAGGCCCGCATCCGGCAGCTCGACCTCTCCTCCAGCCCTCTCATCGCCGAGGGACCGGACGGCCTAGCCAACACCGCGTTCGGGGTTCTGGCGACCCTGTGGTCGGCAGCCCTGAGCGCCCTGAGGCCGCTCGCGTTGGCTTGGTCCGACCTGCCGCCGGAACGGCGTTTCTCCGTTCGGGCATGGCTGTCCAAGGACTGGACCGGCCCCCGCGCCGTGATCCTCCAGACCTCACCTGAATATGACGAGCTGTCACGGCTCGTCTCGGGCACGCTGCTGAGCCGGCTCGTCAGCCTCATGAGCGATCCGGCCATCGGTATCGATCCCGACAGGCGCGTCTCGCTCGTGCTCGATGAGATGCACAGCCTCGGCCGGATCGACGGGTTCGATCAGGTCCTGGCGCTCGGCCGTGAGAAGGGTCTCGTCGTTGTTGGAGCAATCCAAAGCTTAGGTCAGCTCAAGACTATCTATGGCCATGAAGTCGGTGCCGTTGTTCAAGACTTGTTCCGCTACCGGATCTTTTCGCTGCTCTCGTCCGGAGAGTCCTCCGATACAGCCGTGTCGCTCATCGGACATCGGTTCGTGACATGGCGAGCAGCGAATGAAGCGCCCGAGCCCAACGACAAGCGCAAGTGGATCCTGAAGGAGGGCACCCGTCCGGTCGTGTCTGTCTCAACCCTGCAGGGGGCACTTGGTGTCAAGGTCGTGCGCGAGGCCATCAAGGACAAGGACGGCAAGGAGCTCAAGCCGGCGCTCAAGGAAGTGCGGGGTGTGGTGACCGGGTTCAAGGATGTCTACCGGGTCGCGTGGCCGACCACCGTCTGGCCCGAGCGGCAGAAGGGCTACATCCCCGCGGGCTGGCTCACCGCGCCGCGCCGGCTTGCCACATCCGCCGGGGTTTCGTCACAGGCGCCAGCAGCATCCTCAAACAATGCGGATGCATCCTGAGCCGATCAAACACCCTCACCGCCAAGCAAGCCGCGACGCCCTTTCCAGGAGCGTCGCGGCTTTCTGATGCCGGTACCCTGCAACTCGGCTCACTCGAAAATCAGGTTTTCATTCGGCACCCTCGATCGCGCCTATCCCTGTCGAGCCCTCAGGGGCTCGGACGTGCGTCGCACTCCGAAGACAAAGGAGAGTGCTATGTTAAATCTCGCTTACAACTTGTTCGCCATTCTTGCTAATAGCTTTTTTGTAATTTGGCTGATTTACAATAATATGAATATGCTTACGTCTATCTACATGGCCGTATTGGTAATTGGTGTCGAGTTTTTTCCTGCAGCAAATACATTTAGGCGCCATTTAATGCGTCGCATTGGTCAGCTTGTTTGTTGTATCGTATGCTTCTGTCTGTCAGCTCCTATTCTTCGCGAGCGCGAAGACGCAATTTTAGTAATTATTCCTTTTGTTCTTACATTCTCCAGCTTGGTATTTGCACTTAATATCATTTTTTGGTTGCTTGATCTGATGAAGAATCTTAGAAACGGCTCAGATCAATAAATAATCCCATAAATTCAACTCATAGGAGCGGGCAATATTGCCCGCTCCTATATTTATTTGCATAAATCATAGAAAATTTTACTATTTCAAAAGGTGAAAATTTTTCAGACATGAAAATCAGGTTTTCATTCCAGCGTGCCTTGCATGCCTATTGGAGATCCTCCTTCCTGGGAGGTTCTCGTGGTCGCGACCATCGCAGCCGGCACATCGGCGAGGTACTACCTCCAGCAAACCGAGTACTATCTTGGCAGCCAGGAGCCTGAAGGGCGTTGGCTTATCACCGGTCCCGGGCTCAGTATCACCGCAGGGCAGCCCGTCGAGCGCGCCGCCTTCGAACGGCTGCACGCCGCGCGGGATGAACAAGGCCGGTCACTGCTCGGCAAGGATCATGGCCGCGCCGAGCGCACCGGAGGCTATGACGTCACCTTCTCCGCGCCGAAGTCCGTTTCGCTGCTCGCGGCCCTAGGCGACCCATCATTGCGTAGGGCCGTCGAAGCCGCCCAGGAGCAGGCGGTCACCGCCGCGCTCGGTTTCCTCGACCGCAACGGCGCATTCTGCCGCCGTGGCAAAGGTGGCGCCACGCGCGAGCCCGTCCGGCTGACCGTCGCCCTCTTCCAGCATGGCGAAGCGCGCCCGGCCAAGCATGAGGACGGCGCCTATTTTTCCGATCCTGCCCTACACCATCATGCCGTCTGCATCAACTTGAGCATGCGTGGTGACGGCAGTTTTGGAGCGTTAGATGGGAGATATATCTACCATCTGAAGATGTCCATGGGGGCGATCTATCATCTAGAACTGTCTTCGCGACTTCAGAGCCTGGGATTTGCGATCAATAATACCGGAAGCAACGGCCTCTTCGAGGTCGCCGGGATCGATCCCGATCTATGCCGCTACTTCTCGGCGCGCCGACACGAGATCGAGGACGAACTCGCAGCCGCCGGTGTAGCGCGCAGCGCCGATGCGCCCGCCCTTGCCGCCGCCAAGGCCAGGACCACCCGCGGCGCCAAGCGCAAGTCCGGACCCGGTGTCGAGCCCGAGAACCGGCATGCCGTCTGGCGCAAACAGACCACTGCGCGTGGGTTCGACCCGGAGCAGGTCGTGGAGGCCGCGCTGCTGGCCGGTCGGGAGCCCACACGCAGCCTTTCCCCGGAGCAGACCGAAGCGCTGATCCGCGCGCGTGTCGATGCCGTGCCGCGTTCCCTGACCGAGACGCAGAGCGTGTTCGAGCATCGCAACCTCGTGGCCGGCGTCGCCGCAGCTCTCGTCGGCACTGGCGCCGACGCCGGGCGAGCCGAGTTCGAGCTGCAGCGCCTCGTCACCGAGGGCGCCGTCGTCACGCTCGACCGCGACGGGCGCTGGCCGCATCCGGTCTACTCCACCCCTGAGGTGATCGCGATCGAGCGGGAGTTGCAGGCCATGGCCGAAGACCTCGCTGCCTGCCAAGTGGCGGTCGCGCTCGACCCGATCCACGGTGACGGTCGCTCCCGGACGGTGGGCCTCAACCTGGAGCAGGCCGCGGCGGTGCGTCAGGCGACCGGGCCGGCCGTGATCGGCATCGTCGAGGGCGCTCCTGGCAGCGGTAAGACCACCCTGCTTCGACCTGTCGTCGAACACTGGACGGAGACCGGCTGGTGCGTCATCGGCGCAGCCACCGCCTGGAAGGTCGCGCATGCGCTGCGCGACGACCTTGGCATCGAGGCACGGGCGATCGACGGTTGGCTTGCCGGCGCCGAGCACGGCCGGCCGTTCCTGACCGACAAGACCCTGCTGGTCATCGACGAGGCCGGGCTCCTGTCCAGCCGCCAGCTGCACCGCATCCTCTCCGAGATCCAGCGTGCCCGCACCGCCGGCCACGAGGTCGCGCTGCGCCTGGTCGGCGACCGCAAGCAGCTACAAGCCATCGGCGGCCCCGGCCTGCGCATCGTCGCCGATGTGGTCGGCACCGCCCGCGTCGACACCATCGTGCGCCAGCGCGAGGCGTGGGCGCGCGAGGTCGTCACCCATCTCGGCCAGGGTCGCGCAGCCGAGGCCCTGGCCCTCCTCGACGCGCATGGGGCCATCGAGGAATGCGCGAACCCGAAGGCGACGGCCGTCGTAATGGTCGCGGCTTGGAACGCGGCGCGTGCGGCGCAGCCGGACGCACCCGCGCCCCTCCTGATCGCCAGGACCAACGCCCAGGTGTTGGCCCTGAATGCCGGCGTGCGTGCGGCCCTGCGCCGCGACGGTAACCTCGCGCCGGAGGATGCCGCGACGCTCACGGCGGTGACGGCATCGGGCCACGTCCATCGCCTTGGCCTCGCACCGGGCGACCGTGTCCGCTTCCTTACGCGCCTCGATGCCCTTGGCGTCGTCAACGGCACGGAGGCAACCCTCACCCGGATCGAGACACTCGATCCCACCGCTCCCGGCGCGAGCTCGCGCCTGACTGCCCGGATCGGCGCGCGCGAAGTCTCCTTCACCCCCAAGGATCTCGCCGACGTGCGCGGGCGGGTCCGCCTGTCTCACGCCTACGCCAGCACAATCTATGGTTGCCAAGGCATGACGACCGAGACTGCGTTGGTCTGGGCCGATACCGGCCTCGACCGCCATAACGCGTTCGTGGCGCTAAGCCGCGCGCGCGGCGACACCCGGGTGTTTGTGGATCGTGCGAGTCTGGTGACCCAGCTCCGTCAGGATCGCCCGCTGGACGACCGGAGCCGGGAGAGCAATCTCGCCGAGCGGCGCGCGGTCCTGGGACGGGGGATGTCCCGATCCAGCGAGAAGGCCTCGACGCTCGATCTCACGTCAGCCCTGGTTCCGCCTCTGGAGCCGAGGCGATTGCCGCCGCTGCCGGCGAGCCGGGGCGTGGGCACACCTAAGCCGGCTGCGGCCGTGATCGCGCCACCGGGCACACGTAGGGCGCGGTCTCGCCGTCGAGGCCGAGAAGCGGGACGGGAGGGCTGAGGAAGATGGCTCGTTCGGTTGACCGAACGCAGCCTGCAACCCGCATGCTGATGGTGCATGCCTTCGCCTCCCACAGACCCGTTGGTGCGAATCTTAGCCCTGCTAGGATGAGGCTCTGTCTGGCTTGCGACCCTGCCCTTTGGCAGAGCTTTGTGACGTTTCCAATGCTTTATCGCTTCATGAGCACACGCCTCGACGCAGCCGTTCCAATGCTGCTTCTAGTGCTTCGCAGACCGTTGCATGATTCCGCTGATCCATCTCGCCCATAATCACACGGCTTCCGCCTAAGGATTGCTTTTGGGCGACTTGGGGTACGGGCACGGCCCTGAGGGCGGCGACGGTGGCCGCTGGCGCCCTTTGGGGCTGGAGACGCGAGGGTACTGGCCTACGGGATGGCGCTGGCGTTCCACGGACTGCCTGAGCGCGAGCATTCGCTGCTGTGAACGCAACAGCATACTCCTCCCCGAAACGGTGCAGGATTGCCCTGCGCTGAAGGCCACCCTCCGTGCGCTGGTATTTCTTGCCTGCCTCGGGCTCGTACCGGGCAAGGAAACCCACCTCGACGAGGACCGCCAAGGCGCCACGCACCCGGGCTTCGCTGAGGCCGAGGGCTTCGTGCTGGGCCAGGGCCCGCCGGTCGACCGGGAGCGCGCACAACAGCCGCCTCGGGCTGCTCCAGAACCGGGCCAGGAACACCGCGAGAGCGAAGGCGGCATCCCGGTTCTTCCGGCCTTCCAGCGCCGCGGACAGCCGATCCTTTATCCCGGCCGGCAGCCGGTACGGGCCGGCACTGTCGGGGCACCAAGGCGACGTATCACGGCGGGGTGGTCTCGAACCGAAACGGGAGATCTCCGGCTTGCCCGCCCCCCGTTTCGGGGTGCGCGCTTCACCACCGCCGCAACACCTCGGCGCGGCTCATCAAACCCCCTCAAGGCGGGCATTTCGCCACCACCTTGAGCATAGGCGTGCGTCATCGTTCGGCCCTCGTCGGGCCGCGGTTCAGCATTCGGCGCCGCCGGTCGGGCGGTCCGTCACAGGCAAGCCGAGCCCGTCCCCGAAAGCATGGCTTTCAGATTGACTCGCACAGCGATTTCGGGGGATGATCCGAGCCGTTCAATGCATCGGATTGGCCCCCTCGGGGCTCTAGACCCTGGTGGCCCTGGCAGGCCTCCGGGGTCTTGCTTTTTCAGGTGGCTGCTGTCGCGGCGGTGATCCTCAAGCGCGACTCACTGGATGCGAGCCGCCCAAGGTCGCATTCGGCATGAACGGCAACGGTTCGTCAAACTTTAGCGGGATTGGCGGCCTTTCAGGGGTGGGATAGCCGGTAGACCCGGAGCGCCGGCTGGCATCAGCTTGGCGAGACCGTCACTCCTGTCCACGGCCGGCCTGCTCCGTGATTTCCTTGCACCAGCCGAACGGCGGCGTGACGCCCCTGAGCCGCATCCGGTCCCGCAGACAGGCGAGCACCTTCTGCCAGTGCTCGGGCGCGGCCTGAGCGAGCGGTCCGAAGCCGTGGTTGCGCGAGACCTCCTGCGCGATCTCGAGCCACTCGGTGGCCTGGAAGGTGTGCGGCTCGGTCTCTGACATGCCTGCTCCTGTGGCTTTCGAGAACGACCATTACCGAACGGCCGGAGCGGCTCCCTCGGAAACGGCATGACCATCCAAGCCCCGCACACGATCCGTATTATCTGGTAGCTATCAGATAGCTACATGGTATTTGTTCGCTATCGGAGATGTCGCTCCACATCCATGCGGCTGTGCAGAATACGGACCATGGTAACCAGCCCAGCGTCGTCCCGCCTGAATATGACGAAGTGCGATTTGACGTTGGTTTTGAGATATCCAGGTTTCACATCGACCGGCCGGCTGATCCGCATGCCAGATGCCAAATCCTCGCAGGCCTCCTGAATGGCACGGATGTAGGCTGTTGCCTGCTCCCGGCTCCACCGCTCTGCTGTGTAGTCCCAGATCTCGGCAACATCTGCCTGGGCTGCCGGCGTAAGGACGTAGCCGCTCATTGCGGCTCTGACGCAGGCGCGCGTTTGCTGGCGATGAACGCATCGAAATCGAAGGCGGTCGCCGGCCCGGACTCCTCGCCGGCCTGGATCGCGGCCTGGAGAGCCTGAACTTTGGCCTCATGCTCTTCGAGCAGCCGCAAGCCCGCCCGTACCACCTCACTCGCCGAACCGTAGCGACCCGCTTCGACCTGGCGGTCGATGAACCCCGTGAAATGGTCACCCAACGTGACGGATGTGTTTTTTGCCATGGCCACCTCCTGATACCACCTTATACCAAAAAATATTAGACCTACCATCAAGCTGTCCACGAAGCTCGACAGTGCTCACTCAAGCCGCCAGATAGCTATCTGGTAGCTATCAGATAGGGCTTCGCTAGCCGTTAGCTATCTGTTACGGTGTTTGTGATCGAATGGCATTCCGCCTGGAATTTCAATCGCGTAGGAAATGCTCATGACAGTCATATCCTTCGCCAATCCAAAGGGCGGGGCTGGGAAAACCACCTCGGCGCTGCTGCTTGCGACTGAACTCGCCGCCCGAGGCGCCGCCGTCACGATCATCGATGCCGATCCCGAGCGGTGGATTTCGCAGTGGGCGAAGCTGCCAGGGAAGCCGGACAACATCGTGATCGTCGGCGACGTGACAGAGGATAGTGTGGTCGACGCGATCGAAGCGGCAGAGGAAGGGTCACAGTTCGTGATCGTGGACCTCGAGGGCACGGCAAGCCTGATGGTCTCGAACGCAATCGGCATGTCCGACCTGGTCGTGATCCCGATCCAGGGCTCCTCGATGGACGCCAAGGGCGGTGCCAAGACGATCCGGCTGATCCGGAACCAGGAGAAGATGTCGAGGCGCAAAATCCCGCATGCAGTCGTCCTGACCCGCACGAGCGCCGCGATCCCGTCGCGCGCGCTCCGCAACGTGTCCGAGCAGCTCAGAACAGGGGGCATCGAGATCTTCGAAACCGCGATCGTCGAGCGTGCCGCTTTCCGCGACCTGTTCGACTACGGCGGCACGCTCTCGGACCTCACCGCCACGCAGGTCAGCAACCTCGACAAAGCGATCCAGAATGCCCGCGAGTTCGCCGGCGAGGTAGTAGCGAAGCTTAAGGCGGCAGCGGCCGCGAGAGAGGTCGCCTGATGACCGCCAAGGAACGCGCACCGCTCGGCTTCGGGGACGAACTGGACAGCTTCGATCCGGCTGCCTGGGCCAAAGCCAAGGGCAAGCCGGCCGGTGACAAACCGAAGCCGTCAGTGGTGAAGGAGGCGGCTGAGGCGGCTGGCTTCAAGAGCCGCGAGCCAGTGAAGGCTGAGGCGAAGCCTGACACGCTGCAGCCAAAGCAGCAGCGCCGCCGCCGGACCGGCCGCAACGTCCAGTTCAACATCAAGACCAAGCAGGAAGCGATCGACGCCTTCACGGCAGTCGCGGATGCGAACGGCTGGGGCTTCGGCGAGGCGTTCGAGCGGGCGACGGAACTGCTACAACGCGAGCATAGGAAAGGTATCTTATAGCTAACTAGTAGCTATCAGATACCTTATAGATAAGTGACTGTTTTAGCATCCATATGTTCGCGGCTATCTGAGCGCGCCTCCGTATCGCGAGACCGCCCAGCGCCTTGCTGACGATCACCGGTGGCACTCGGCAGCGCGCTCGGCGGCCATCAGGACGTCAAGCGACGACCAAGGGCTCGAATAGCTGCGAGGTCGCTTGGCGTGTGCCTCCCAGCCACGAGGGCCCTGTGAGTCAGGGTCGTGCCGACGCCCGCAGGCCCATCCGGCAAGGTAGGCTTAACCGTAGAGCTTGATAGGCTCTCCTTCAGCATGGAGGCCCGCCGAGTCGGGGAGCAGGGATGCCGATCCGGCCGGAGCACCGCTTCTTCTATCCCATCGACTGGCCGCAGCTCTCCGATGCGATCCGCTTCCGCCGAGCCCGGGGCCGGTGCGAGGAATGCGCCCGTCCGCACCTCCAGCGGGTCTTCCACCTCGGCGACGGCCGGTGGTGGGATGCCGAGGTATCGGGCTGGCGCGACGGCCGGGGACGCAGACTTCGGCAGCGGCTGCGTGACGAGGATTTGCTCGCCCGAGTCCGCATCACGAAGGTGGTGCTGGCTGCCGCTCACCGCGACCACGATACGGCCAACAACGAGGACGCCAACCTGGCGGCGTTCTGCCAGCGCTGCCACATGCTGCACGACCGCGACGAGCATCAGCGCCGCCGCTGGCGCACGCTGTTCCGGCGCAAGGCCATGGGCGATCTGTTCCAGGGGCCGTACCCAACCACCTGAAGCCCTCCACTCCACGATAGAAGGCCCGCCACCGGTCGCTGCCAGCTGGACGAGGCCATCTCCCGTATCGTTGTGCTCTGTCATCCAGGTCATTGCCTGGTTGCCTCAGGTTCTGCCTCCCAGCCCCGAGATCATGAAGGCAGAATGCCGGACATCCTTGAACCGCAGGCTAAGAAGCGCAGTGAATGACGGCGTAAGAGGTGTTGCCGGAACCTTGTCACCGCGTAGGGGCACGCGCGCGGCCGATCGGGGAAGAGTCCTCATAACGTGGAAAAGGGCCGCCCGCGGGCATCCCTTCCGTCTCTATTACAAACCCATCAGGGCGTTGGCAGTACCCACGACCGTCATGGCGAGGCCACCGGCCAGGACACCGATCATGCCGTAGGACACGGCGCGCAGAAGCTTCATGTCGCTCATCGTCGAGTTCTTTCCGTTCGGGATGGTTGGTCCAGGATCGTCAGTGGCTGCGTCGGTTAGCAGCGGTGTCCGCCGGCGGTCTGGCCGTACTGCTTGACCGGGAAGTTCTGCTGGTTGGCGTTGCCCTCTGAGGCCGAGCTCATCGGGCAGGCGCCGTAGAACGGCACGCTGGTGTTGGCGCGGCCACCGATCGAACCGGTGGTCTCGACGTCACGGGGCGAGGACGACGCGAACGGGAACTCGGGGCCGAATGCCATGGCGGACGAGATCGGGGCGACGCCAAGGACAAGCGCGGTGACGACGGCAGCGATACGGGTCTTCATATGGTATTCTGGCTCCTGATGCTGTGCAGGCCTGTGTCTGCGGCCCGCCTGCTTTTCGATGATTGGAATATATGGAACTGCCAACCGGCGCGATGTGTCCCCGCGCACGCTGCGTCAGGGAACGAATTTCAAGGCGCCACCGCGCGATCGATCATGAAACCGCCTGGTGCTGGCTCCTCGACAAGCGCGGCAGCGAGCGATCACACAGCCAGTCGATCTGCTTGAAAGGTGACCCCGCCCGACTCAGCCGTCATCGAAAGCCGAACAGCCTCGGTCCATTCGAAATCCACGCTCAAAAGAAATACGTGCTGATGCCTCGCAACAAGGCTTGACCCGTCCAACCAATCGCCCGTTATCTTAGAGTAGCACAAGGGTGAGCAAGTAGGGCCAGGCACATGAATGACATCGTAGTAATTACCCAGGGGTGCGGCCGGCATTGGCGTGACGCCGGTGGGGCGCTGGGGCGGGGCGCACGGGGGCCTCTTGCCGAGAGCTGATTTCGCTGGTTCCCTCGTGAGATGGGCCGCAGCGATCTTGAGCGTTTGAGCAAGGAGGAGCTGATCGAGCTGGTGCTGCGGCTGCAGCGCCCGGAGAAGACCTCGCGCACCTCCTCCAAGCCGCCCTCGACCGATCGCAAGGAGCGGCGCGAGCAGGCCAAGCCCGGCGGCGCCAAGCCTGGTCACGAGGGGCATAGCCGCACGCTCAGCCCCGATCCGGACGAGGTCGTGGCCCACCGCCCGGGTCAGTGCCCCTGCTGCGGCGGCGCCCTAGCGGCGGACCTGCCGGCCGAGATCGTCAGCGTGTGCGAGCAGATCGAGTTGCCCGCGGTGATGCCGCTCGTCACCCAGCATCAGCGGCTCGCGGTGCGCTGCCCGTCCTGCGGAACTCGAGTTGTTGCCCCCGTGCCGAAGGAAGCGGCCAGCACGCCGTTCGGGCCGCGCCTGCACGCGGTGGCGACCTACCTGAAAACCTTTCAGGCCCTCTCCTACGAGCGGCTGCAGGCGGTGATGGCCGACCTGTTCGGGCTCACTCTGAGCCAGGGCGGGCTGATGAACCTGCTGCGTCGGGCGCAGGGTCGGTTCGTGGAAGGCCGTGAAGCCGCGGTCTCGGCGCTGCGCCGAGCCGCGGTGGTGGCCTCGGACGAGACGGGCGTGCGCATCGAGGGCAGCACCTCGTACCACTGGGTCTTCCGCTCGGACGAGGCGGTGGTGCATCACGCCGCCCCGACGCGGGCCGCCGCGGTGGTGCACGCGATGATGGACGGGCACCGGCCTGCCGTGTGGATCTCGGACCGCTACACCGCCCAGCAGGGGCACGGCGAGCGCCACCAGACCTGCCTGGCGCATCTGGCGCGCGACGTCACCTACGCGGTCGAGGTGAGTGACGACCCGGTGCCGCTGCGCCTGCAGCTGTGGCTCGGGTCGGTGTTCAGCCTGGCCGAGCGCGTCAGCGACTTGGCGGCCTCGACGCTAGCGGCCAAGCGCCGGGCGCTGGAGCGGCAGCTGTCCGACATCCTGTCCGCCCAAAGCCGCTGCGATCTGACCCGCGCTCTGCAAGCCAAGATCGGGCGAGCCCACGATCAGCTCCTGGTCTTCCTCGACCATCCCGGCCGCGTGGCGGTCACGAACAACGGGTGTGAGCGGGCGCTACGCCCGGCCGTGGTGCAGCGGAAGGTGACGAACGGCTATCGGGCCATGTGGGCGGCCGCAGGCGAAGCGGATGTGCGCACGATCGTCGATACCGCTCGCCTCACGGGCGCCGAAACCTTCGCCACCCTCCTCAAGACCATCCGCGCCTGATCGCTTCCGCCGTTCGCCTCGTCGTCGACACGATCAGGCGGCTCGTGCACCGCGCCAGACCCCCTGGGTAATTACAAATTTTTCTTCGCATTTCGGACTTCACTTGCCGGTTATGATGGTAGGAGCATACAAAAACTTAGAAACTACAATGTCTCGCAGCATATCAGCGAGGTAACGCCTCTTTTATTTCATCAAAAGTGGATTGCAGAGTTCGTGTTCATTCACGACCACGGCTCGACAGCGTCGCAAGTGTCCGCCGCAGCGAGCCAGCCTGCGCAATGCCCACGCGACCCACACAATTGGCCTGCGCTTTCTCCCACAGCGGAATGGTCGCATCGAGGAGAGCGCGGCCCGACTCCGTCAGACGCACGCGCCGAGCACGTCGGGTCATGGGTGTCGGACTCGGTCGCGATCAATCCGCGCTTCTCAAGCAATTTGACGTTGGCCGTGAGAGTGCTCTTGTCGAGGGCAAGCTCCTCGGCCAACTCACGCATGGTCGGCGGATCGCCGAGTGCAAGGACGGTGAGCAGTGTAAACTGCCAGTTTGACAGCCCGACGCTACGGAATACTGCATCGAACTCGCGCCCGATCACGCGTGCAGCGCGCTGAACGGCAACACAGATACAGGCCCGCTCGATGGCTGCAGCCGTGTCGGGGGTCATTCTGTAGGGCATGGACACGTCGTGGTTCCAAACAGGAAGCGGCACCCGGTTCATGCATATGGGTTCAGCAAGCGCTCGTGCGAGCGGCACTCACCCGCGGGTCCCAGCCTCCTGCTTGTTTGATATCACACCATGTGCGCCAACGCACATGCGGCCGTCTCACTGGTTTTATATCAAACCTACCGGGTGAGCTGCATCGCACTCTGCTCCTGACAACCCAGCGCCGACGGCCGCTCACGCAAAAAGGAGACCACCATGTCCACACCGACCACCGTCGCGTTCGCGATCGCCTCCGCTCTCGCCGCCACCACGCTGCCGGCCGCCGCCCAGGAAAGCCGCACCTTCGCTGCTTGGGGACATGAGTTCATCCGGCCGGAGGCCGGCCATCCAGTCGGCGCGCCCAGCACCTCGCGCAGCGGTGAAGGTGCTGTTCCGCTGCGCAGTAAGGGGCGAGGGACCGCTTACACCTCCTCGTCGGAACGGCCTCCGATCACGGCGTCAGAAGCTCAGACGACGGCTACCCGGACCATCAACGTCTGGGGTGCTCGCATCGAAGTTCCGGCGCGGTAACGGTCATCCTCCTCCGCTCAACCGGTGGAGGTGTGCGTCATCTCCACCACGACAGCTTCCTCCACGGAGAAAATCCATGCCTCTGCATTCCCAAACGTTTGGCCGAAGCGGCTACCCGGGCAGAGTCACCGATGTGCTGGTTGCGTTCGATGGCCACGCAGATCGCCTGACCCGTGTGGCGCTCTACGGCTCCCTCGTGATCATCTACGCCTGGTTCGGCGGCATGAAGTTCACCGCGTACGAGGCGGAAGGGCTGGTTCCGCTGGTCAGCAACAGCCCGCTGTTGAGCTGGTTCTACAGCATCTTCAGCGTGCGCGGCTTCTCAACGCTCCTGGGCGTGCTGGAACTCAGCATCGGCGCTCTCATCGCCGCGCGGCTCGTCAATCCTGCGCTGTCGGCGCTCGGAGGCTTCCTCTCAGCCGGCCTCTTCACGACGACGCTGAGCTTCATGGCCTCGACGCCCGGAGTTGCTGCCCCGGAGATCGGCTTCCCCGCCATCTCGTTCCTATCGGTCAGTTCCTGCTCAAGGACGTGGGCCTGCTCGCCATTTCGCTTTGGATCGCCATCGACTCTCTCAAGGCGATCCGCCTCGGCCGCAGCTGACTTGCACTGCTTCGTGTCACTGCTCGATCATCAGGAGATTGACTATGCAACGTATCGCTTCCGTCGATCCGGTCACGGCGACCGGTAATGCCAAGGACCTACTCGACGGCGTAGGTAAGAAACTCGGCGTCGTGCCGAACCTCTACAAGGTTCTGGCGCAGAGCCCAGCCGGCCTTGAAGGCGTGCTCGCCTTCTCCGGGGCGCTCGCACGCGGTACACTCGACGCTGCGACGCGTGAGCGGATCGCCTCTGGCGATCGCGAACGTCAATGGGCTGCGATTACTGCAACGCAGCTCACACAGCGCTCGCCAAGCGCCACAAGCTCGAAGAAGCGGAGATCGCGGCCAACCGAGAAGGCCGGTCGACCGATGCCCTGCCGACGCGCGGTCACTTTCGCCCGCAAAGTCGCGGTGACCCGCGCTGATG
>NZ_CP043629.1 GCF_016804325.1 Methylobacterium aquaticum | reverse complement strand
CTCGCGCGACCAGCCGGCATCGTGCTGCAGGATCGCGGCGCGCTCCTCCACCATCCCATCGTCGGACGGCGAAGCCTCAGAACCAGGGCTCGCGGAAAAAAGGGCCGCGCCGCCACCGGCACCCACCGCGCGCGCGAGGACGGGAGTCGGGGAACGACGCAGCCCTGCGAACCGGGCCGCGATATCGGGGCGGGCAGGGCCGGTCATTCCTCGTCTCCCTCAAGGATCGAGCAGGACACGCGATAGACGCGCATTGACTTGCCGCCGACTCGCTCGGATCTAGTACGCTTACCGGTCGGATCTTTTTTCAGGAAGCCAGCCTCAGCGAGAGCATCGGCCGCTGCTCGACGGTCTAGACCGGCGATAGCTTCAGCGAACCCCGACGAGTGGAAGAGATAGTCTCCATCCTCAGCGGTAGTTTCCCCTCGCATGCGGTAGCCGGCGACCCGCTGCGCCCGCCACGCGCTCTCATCAAGAGCCTTGTCGGCCGAGATGAAGCGTGCCGGGCCGTGCTGCTGGAGGAAGTGCCTCACGGCCGTAACGGCGTCGCGGTCCTCGCTCGCCCCGACGCCGCCCCGGGAGCGCACCCACGATCGGAACAAGGCTCCGGCCGCCTCCGTCACCGTGCCCGGCGAGAAGGGCAGGATGTCGAAGGCTGTGGCGAGCTCGCCGCCGCTGCGACGAGGCCGAAGCGCTGAGCGACACGGACCACCTGCCCCGAGGCGCCATCCGGCACGTGCTCGGAGACGAAGGCCGCCATGTGATCCCTGGCGGTCCGGATCGCCTCCGCCTTCCCTTCCAGGAGCCTCTGGACAAAGGCCGGGCCGGCAGTCCCGTGCTGGTGCGCCGTGCGCTCGCGCAAGGCATCGGCAAGAGCCCCTGGCCCGGCAAAGGGCCCGACGTGGTTGAATAAGCCGAGTCCAGCGCCAGCATCGGCGTCGACGTCGACGAACCTCACCCCTTGGCCCGCCTTGGCCTGCCGGTTCGCCCCACCCTCGGCGAGGCGCTGGGCAAGCCCGATCTCACCCGTCGAGAGGACGCAGACCCTCCAGCGCGTCCGCGCTCGAAGGTCACCGTCCGCGCGAGATCGCCCCTTACCCGATCCTCCGGTAAGGACATAAGCCGCTGCCTCAAGGTCACGTGGCTCAATCAGGCCTAATTCGTCGAGACAAAGCAGACTATCATTATGGGCGCTCGCCGTTCCTTCAATGGCGTTTGCTGTCGTCCGCCAACTCGTGGCGAAGCCAAGAGGCCCGCCGCCGCCCCAAATACTGCCTGCGAGGCGGAGCGCTGTGGTTTTGCCGGAAGAACTGGCCCCCACGTAATTGAAGGCTCCGCCCTCGGCGCCGAGAGGCTCGAGCAAAGGCCCCGCGAAGCCGAGCCCGAGGGCAAATTCCAGTCGCGTCTGCCCCTCCGCCAGGGCCGCTACCTCTGCGCGCCAAGTCGCAAGATCGCCCGCGATCCTGAAGTGGGCTGCACTCTGCCCCGACTGAAAAACAATGGGCTCGGCCTGCCGGTTTGGAGCTGCCGCCGTAAAGGAGGGAACGGCAAAGACCTCGCCCTCGCCGTGCCATCCGGCCTTGTTGACGATGACCGCCCGGAGGTCGACCCGCACCCCGGCGAGCGCCTCGGCGAAGCGTTCCTTGGCCCCGCGCCTGCTCGCGAGCCACAGACCGCGACTCGCCAGGTCGCGGCGCACCTCGCCGGCCTCACCCGATGCGAGGTCGCCGTAGCCGATGACAGCGACCTGGATCCGGTTGTCACTGTCGCGGAATGACAGGACGAGGGACCATCCCGTGCCGTCATCCGCTCGCGCCTTCGCGTGAACCGCGAAGGGGCCGGAGAGGTACTCGGCCGGCCCATCGGGCCTCGGCTGGTAGGCAAGCCCGACAGTGTCCATCCGGAAGCCGGGAGGCCAGGTTACCTGCGGGAGAGACGCGCCACGGGCGGAAGGTCGCCGATCGGGACGGGAGCACGATCCTCGGCCGGCGGTAGAGAGGGAGGCGGAGGAGCCGGCCGGTCCTTCCGCGGTCGACCGCGCCCGCGCTTCTGAGGAGCGGGCTCGGGCGGCGCCTCGCTTGCGGCAGATGGGGACCCATCGATCAGACCGACGATGAGGGCAGAGGTGTCTTCGATACGCGACACAGACACGCAACTGATCCTTGTGTTGCCGTGGAACTGCGCGGATCATCTACTGATGAATATCGCGCCATGGCGTTTAGACAGAACTAGTCAATCATTGGCGGAACAAGCCAAGACTATCAATCGACAAGGGTGACGGCAGGCGTGCGGAATCTCGCCAGAACACGGCGAGCGATCCGACCCTGCCCATCGGCAGCCCATACGACGATTCAGATGATGCGGTGGCTCATCGAAGGCCCCGCGCTGGAGCCTTGTGACCTTTGGGCCTGGGCGGACCGGCTGAGATTTCAGCCGGTCTGTCGACACCTGCTGGATTCTGGCGCTGCTTCGACCGGTGAGACGCCGCCGGCCGATCGAAGCGACCAGAAAATCCCTTCTGAGAATCTTCTCTCCCCATGGCCGTTCGAGCCTGACCCCCAGTCGGCTTCCGCTTCGCGATCCAGGCGGCCCACTCTGGCGAGACGACCCGGACCACGTTCGGCAAGTGCTTGGCTCGCTCCTGCGGCCGCTCTTCGATCCGGACGAGGCCGAGCCGCTTCGCGAGGCGCAGGGCCCGCTTGACCGTGGAGGTCGAGACGCCGGCACGCGCGGCGATCTCGTCGTGGCAGCGGTCGCATAGACCGCGGGCGTAGCACTCCGCGGCGATGACGAAGAGCGCGGCCTGTTCGCCCGGTGTGAACCGCCATGCGAGTGCCGGGGGAGGCCGGAGGCTGCGGCGAGCGTCCGCGCACGCTCCCGGGCCTTGGCGCGGTCCGGTGGGCGCTGGGCGGGCCGCTTCGGGGGAAAAAGGGACCAGGTCCGCGGCGGCTTCGCGGCTGTGCCCGGTGCCGGCCGATCGGCCTGGGGTGCCTCGACGGCTTGTCCGAGAGAGACGGTTGCCGGCGCTCGCCAGGACCGCCGCGCGGTCTTGAGCGCGAAAATCTCCTGCGACAGCCGGTCGACGGCCATCTCGTCGAGTGCGCCAGCGGCGTGCTCCTTCCAGAGGCGCGCGGCCTGGTGGTCGAGCTGCGCGAGCGTTGCCGTCGCAAGCTCTGCGCGGATCTGGTCCTCGAGCAGGGTCGTCCCTGCCCTCATGGCGTGCGTCATCAATCGGCCCTCTCGGGCCGCGGCAGATCGATCGGAGGCGCCGGCAAGCGCTCCGTTTACCAGACAAGCCGCCACCGTCGTCAGAACTGACGTTCTGACTTGACTCCCGAGGGAGCGTCTGGCGATATCGGGACTGTCTTACGTTTCCCGACGTCGCCGCTTCGGTGGCACCACGGCCCCCTCCCGGCAAGGAGTGGGGCCGTTTGGCGTTCTAGGGTCTCACTGCAGCGGCGGTGGTCTCCATGTCCGGCCGCGACTCGCGCGGGAGCGCGGTCCGGGTTTGCCAGCGTGACGTAAACCGCACGCCGTCGTCAAACGTGTTGTTTCAGAGTCACGCCCCGAACCCGCTGAGGGTGACTTCCGCACCACGATCATGTCGCCTTCGCGGGCGGCTCGACAGGCTGCCCCTCGGCCGCCAGCCCCTTCATGATCAACTGGCGGATTGCCTCCGACTCCGTCGAGATCCGTGCGCTGAAGCGGTAATTCGCGATCGCCTCGATCAGCCAAGGCTGCAGCGAGATCACCTTGCGCGCCTCCATTTCCTGCTTGCGACCCACGCGCCCTCTCCGACTCGGGAAAGAGGCGTCGATAGCATCACCGCTATGCGTGTCCAAAATGATACACCTCCATCACCGATGCGAGCGGCGACTCTGATGTCACTTTCACGATTGACAGCGCGAGTCGGTGAAGTGGATATCAGTGCTAGCAGAAAAAATCGGTGAACGACACCTGCTGACGCTACAAATTGACTCACCGCGGGTATGCATGCCGGCGGCCCGGTAAGCGCGCCCGTCCGGGCGTCGCCTCCAGCCTTCCACCAGCACATCACGACAGAACGGGGAGAGGCGCGCCATGGAACGTGGTCGCGGGACGATGACGCACGGCCCGGCGGATGGCGGGCCTGCCAATGCGGGTCGTGAGGGCATGGGCGCGCCGCGCCTCCTCGCCACCCTTCTGGTCGGGGCGGACGTACCCGAGGTGACGGGCGACACGGCCCGCCTCGTGTCGACCGTGCCGAACGGCTTCCTGGACGCCTACATGGACTGGATCGCGGCCTATCAGCCCCCCCGCGCCGCGCCCCGGGGCGCCATATCGGACGCCTCCGGCGCGTGGTCGGGCGTCCTGCTGCCGGCGCAGCGCGAGGCGGCACGGCTCCTCGTCGAGCTGTTCGACCTCATCGACATCGACACGATCACCCCTCACCCGAGCGGGGGGTATCGCATGGTCATCGCTTGCCCCCTTGCGGCGCACGACCGCTTGGCGCTGTGGGGCGCAAGCCTCGACCTGCTCGCCGACTTGTTCGACGCCCCCGCAGGCGATAGCCCGGATCCTGATCCCATCACGGCGCTCGAGCCTGGGGTGCCGCAGGAAATGGCAGGCCTGATCCTCGGCCTCTACGGCGAGGCCTTGGGCAACGCGTCCGAGATCCCCGACGCCCGGCCGGCAGCCTGAGGGCCTGAGCCTATGGCCTCCCCGTTCCCTGCCCCCTATGCAGCAATGGCCGCCTACCGGGAGGCCGTGCGCCTCCTCGACTGCCTGCTCGCCAGTGCATCACCCGGCACGAAGCCGCGAGGCTTCAGCTTGACGGCAATCCTGGTCGCGCCCGCCTTCGACCGCTTAGCGACTTGGCTGGCCTCCCGGCCTGACCCAACAGCCATCTCGGCCTGTCCCATCGAGGCGGCCCAGCGCGAAGCCGCGCGGCTGCTGCCTGCCCTCATGGCTCGGGTGGAAACCATCCGCCCGTTGCCGTCGGGCGCCATCGAGTGCCGCTTCGCCTGCGATGCCGTCCTCTTCGATCGCCTGATGGTCTGGGGCGCGGCCGTCGAGGACCTGGAGGCGTGGGGCGAGGACGACGAGGACGGCGCCGACGCCGAGCCGCCCGATTACGCCTCAGCAGCATAACTGCATCCCTATTTTTACGGTGATAAAAACCACTCAAATAACACCACATAAATACCAAAAAACCTTAACGCCATCCTGTAGCAGATGGCTTCCCAATCACAGCGTCGATCCCCTCCAGGATCAGACTATGCACCGACCGCCCGCGATCCTCAGCCAGCCTGACGAGCGCAGCGTGACGAGCCTCGTCGAGATAGACGGTCTGGCGGGCGGCCACGGGTCGACGCCCGCGAGGCCGCCCCCTGCGCCCAGGGGTAGCCTCAGCTTGGGAGGCTGAAGCAGGCTCGTCAGGTGAGACAGGGGCGTCAGTCTGGGCAATCTCTTCGTCTTCAGCGACCAAGCTGGAGGCGATGGCAGCAGCCGCATCGGCAAGCTTCGTCGAGGCGTTCCGCCGCTTCATTCCATGTCTCCCAGTCGCGTCAACACCGCGTCGGCCAGAGCGGCAAATTCGAGGGCGGAGGGGCCGTCAGGAGGCACGACCTCGCCACCAGCGAGGCTGTCGGCCACGACAGCCCGGTATGAAATTGCGGGGGCGACCGGCTCAGTAAGCGCCGCAAGGGTCGCCACCACGTCCCGACCGGCCGAGGTCCGTCGATCGATGCGGCTCGGCACGACCAGGATGTCGGGCCGGGTCCGCTTCGTGGCGCGGCGGTTCCGGCGGATAGAACTCACCGTCTCGGCCGCACCGCGAACATCGAGCACGGTCGCCCCAGACGGCACGAGAACCAGGTGCGCGATCGCAATGGTAGCACCGAATGCCGCTCCCATAGCGCCAGGGGCATCGATCAGCACGAAGGCTTCGGATCTGGCCTGGACGCTCTTGACCCAGGCGGACACAGACATCTCGTCGCCCGCCTCCAAAAGGTGGGCGACAACCGGGTAGCCGAGGCGTCCGCTCTCCGCGATCGAAACGGCATGCGCAGCCGGGTCTGCGTCAAGGACGGCCACCGTGCGCCCGCGCCGCCGCAGCTCGGCCGCTAGGTTGAGAGCCGTGGTAGTCTTGCCGACGCCGCCCTTGGTCTGCGCCAAGCCGATGATCGTCGCCATGGTACCCGCCCGTGTTTGTCGCGGCATATTAGTGGTACAAAACCGCCACAGAACCGTTAACGCATCACCATCCCTCCTGCTACCGATTTCAGGTAGGCAGCACCACATACCAGGCACGGCAAAGCGAGGAATGGATCATGCGGGCAAGGGAAGTGCTGGGCGACTTCAGGCGGGCCCAGGGGCTTACGGAGGAGCAGGACTGCGACCAGCACACCTTCAAGGTGCGGGTGGTCTACGCGCCGGGCGGCAATCTACCCATCATTGGCAGCCCCGCCATCGTCGCCGCCCATTTGCGCGTGCAGGCACAGCACGTGGACGGGTTCTGCGCCTTTCGTGACGTCTTGGATGAGGACCTGATGGATCCAGGCGTCATCTTCCACTTCACGAGTGATGAGAACCGGCAGCGCTTTCAGCAGGGCTGCGAAAAATACCTGCGCCGCCGCCTTTATCAAGCCCTGCAATTCACGTTTATTTAGTGTCACAAAAACGTCCTATAAGTGGCAAAAATCCATGCTGGCCACGACTAACTGGCGTGGATAAAATGGATAAGGTGAATGCCAAAGACGAGCTATACCGGCTGGCGGTTCAGCGTTCAGGCGCATGCCGACGGTGGATGGGCCGTCCATGATGCTGGCTACATCTCCGCTGCCACCAACGCACAGCGGATCGTTGCGGTCTGCCCTGATCGTCGTGAAGCGGATGCGATTTCAGCCTACTTGAACAATGACCCTGAGCTCGGCCGACGCCTATTCGCCGACTGCCTCTCGCAGCTTGATCACGCTTGAGAGCTGCGGACTCCGCGCCGCCACCGTTTGGACACGCAAGCCGCCCAGGCAAAGGCGCATCCAAGCGGTGGCAAATCTAACGAGCGCATCAGCGCCTGAATGGCGAGCGCTGAGCGATTTCGTCGTAAAGAATAACTATCTTCTCGATTGTAGCGCGAGCGTCCTCATCGGACATCGCAAGGGCGGAGGCCATAGCACCACCTTCGTCGCCCTTGGCCTCGTGCGTCCTGAACGCCGCATGGATCTCAGCCATATTTGGGCGCAGGTTCTCAGGCAGGGTCTCCTCAGGACGAATATTTATCAAGCCGCCGATGTAGGCGTAAGCAAGCCGAACCTGCAGGCTATCGTCGCTACGGGCTATGCCGAGCACGGCAGTGTGTAGCTTTTCCCAAGCGTAATCCACGATGCAACCCATTCTCAATGAGACTGAGCACTAACGCGCGAAGCGGCTGTAAGTGCAATCACGCCGCCTCCATCTCCACCTTCAGGCTCATCCGGCCCTGACGCGCGCCAGGGGCGACCTTGATGCTGATCTCGATGTCAGCCCCAAGCGCGCCCGCAAAAGCAAGCAACCGCTCGCTTGAAAAGCCTCTTGTTTGGCCCCTTAAGACCTTCGACACTTCGGATTGGGTGACGCCCATGCGCTCGGCCGCCTTGGTCTGCGTGAGGCCGAGCTTTTTGATCTGAGATCTAATCAAATCCACGAGATCCGACTTGTCGAAAAGTCCGATATTACCCTCGGCGACGGAAGCTTTCATGATGCCACCTCCAATTCGGTTTTCGATGGGACAGTTGCGTCCCTGATCCGCAGGATGGTCTGCCGGCTGGTCTTGAAGGTCCGCGCCAGGGCCGACACGCTCGCACCTTCCCCGAGCTGGCGCGCGACCTCCGCGCGCTGCTCACCGGTGAGACTGGCCGGCCGGCCGAGCCGTCGGCCTTCCGCCCGCGCCCGGCTCAGCCCGGCCTGGGTCCGCTCGATCAGGAGATCGCGCTCGAACTCCGCGACCGCGTTGATCACGGCCATCGTCAGCTTGCCCGTCGAACTCGTCAGGTCGACCCCACCCAAGGCCAGGCAGTGGACCCGCACCCCGAGCTCGTCGAGCCTGGCGACGGTCGCGCCGACGTCCATGGCGTTGCGGCCGAGCCGGTCGAGCTTGGTCACCACCAGAACGTCGCCCGCCTCGAGCCGGTCGAGAAGGCGCGCGAACCCGCGGCGCTGCGCGACCGCGGTGGATCCCGAGACGGTCTCGGTCACGAGGCGGCGCGGCTCGATGGTGAACCCGGCGGCCTGGATCTCGGTGAGCTGGTTGTCGGTGGTCTGGCCGGGGGTCGAGACGCGGAGGTAGGCGAAGGTGCGCGGCATGAAGCAGTTTTGTCCGAAAACCCTGACCGGAACCGAACACATGTCCGGAATTCATAAAGGCTAGATTTTGAACAGGATGGTCCGCCCTGTCCAAAACCGGTCGGTTCCGGACAGGGCCAGCCAGCATCAGGCGAAGTTGTTGGCGAGCCCCCGCCGGACCATGCCGGTGGAGGCCTGCCGGCCGACACCGTCCCCGCCGCCGCCCTGGCCGGCCGACGGCACCGTGAGGCTCGCTGCCTGTGCCCGGGCTGACGCGATCGCCGGCCCGATCTTGGCGAGTTCGGCGTTGAAGCTTCTCGCCAGAGCGATCGCCGCAGAGAGAGACGAGGTGTCGACTTGCGGCGCGACCGTCATGTTGAGGCTCGTCAGCTTGTCGTGCGCCTCGCCCGACTTCTGTCCGAGCCCTTCGACCTGCGATGCGTCGATGTTCGGAGCGATCGTCTCGCTTCCGAGCGCCTTGATACGCGCCTCGAGGCCAGAGATCAGCCCTTCGATCTCCGCCCGCTTCGCCGTGAGGTCGCGACCGAGCCCAGGCAAGCTGAGCGCGGCGGTCGCGGCCTGTCGTTCGCTCACAATTGCCAACTCGGCCCGGTAGCGGGCCAACTCCGCGGCAGCCTGCGCAATCGCCGCGCCGTCGACCGGAGACTGGGCCGCTGTCGGAGCCGTGGCCGCGACCGGCGCCCGAGCGGCGACCGCCGCCTGTGGTGCGGTGGCCGCGACGGGAGCCTGAGGCGCGACCGGAGCCGCGATCGGCACTTCTTGCCCAAGAGCCCGGCCGCGCGCCGCCTCGCGCAGGCGCTCGTTGATCGCGTCGCGCTGGCCCTCAAGCTCGCCGAGCACCTTGCGATGCCCCGCAAGAGCCTGCCCAACGCGACCGGCCGGCGCCTCGCCGTAATGGGTGGTGAGGCGATCGATGATCCCGCGCATCCCGCCGATACGACGGTCCAGCTCGTCGCGCTGTCCCGTCTCCGTCGCCTGCTGGCGCCGAGCCTCGCCCAGCTCGCGGGCGATGCGGGCGGTCGGACTTTCCCGGCCGGCGAGCAGGTTCGGGAGAGCCTGCTCGTTGACCGCCCCAGCCTCGCCCGCCGCCGCGCCGATCGCTGCCGGCACGCCGACTCCCCCAGCGTAGCCGAGGGCGCTGCCGGCCGCCGAGGACGCGGCCCCGCCCATCCGCAGGGCGTTGGCGACGATGCCCGTTCCGTCGCCGGCGAGCTTCGTCATGAGGGCCCCGGCGACCTTGGGGCCGAGCACGGCCCCGAGGATCGACGCGACCACACCGCCGCCCTCGACGGCCTGCGGGTTCTCCCGGAGCTTCGCGGAAGCCGAGGCCGCCGCATCGGCGAGCCCGTTGAGGGCGACCGTCGCCGGATTGATCGCCGGAGCCAGGGCCTCGCCGAGAAGCTGCGCACCCTGAGTCTTGGCGCCTTCGAGAGCGACGGCGGGGTTCTCTCGACGTACCTTCTCGGCGTCTTCCAGTCCCCGCACCTTCGTGAAGCGCTCCTCGTTGCGCTTCAGCTCGCCCTGCTTGGTGACGAGCTTACCGATGAACTCGGCCGCGTTGCGATCATTGAAGATCGTCGTCAGTGTATCGACGAACTTGCCCGAGTCATTGGGGTCGAACCCCTTACCCTTCCTCGCCAGGGCGGGTTCGAGCACCTTGAGCGCCCATTCGAACGGGTCTTGCTGGAAGGTGTCGCGGCCGATCATCCGGCCATCTTTCCCCATCAGGCCGAATGACTTCGCGGCCGCCTTCGACTCCTTCTTCATCCGCCCGGCGACGACAGCGTTGGAGGCGGTGTAATGCGCTTGGCCGGCGCTTGGACCACCCATGTCGTCGATGATCGACGGCGCGATAGCGCCGAGGAACCGGGGGTTGAGGCCCGCCACTGCGAGACGGCCGGTCTTGGCGTACTGATAATAGTCCTCGCCGCGCAGGGTGTCACCGAAGAGCTGCATGCCCTTGGTGGCACCCTGGAGGTATACTTCGAATTTCTTCGGATCGTCCGAGATCCCCATGTTCTCGGCGCCGCGGATAATACGCGCAAGGTCGCTCTGTGCTTCATCGCGGGTGCGGAAGTTCTGCAGCATGACCTGCGAGCGCGCCACCGGCTCAAGGGTGTCGCTCGCCGCCTTCGCGTTGCCGCCGAGATTGACGTGCAGGGCCCGATACAGCTCGCGCAACTCGGTCGGGTTGAGGGACGGGAACTGTTTCGACAGCGCGTTCGCGCGGTCGAGCCCGATCTTGTCCTCCTCCGGAGTCAGGCCCACCGCCCGCCCGCGGGCCGTCTCCATCTCGCTCTGTCCGGCCGTGCGGGCGCCGGTGCGGGCCAAGCGCTCGGTGCCGTAGAGGGCGCCGCCGGCCCCGACGAACCCGGCCGCGGTCCGGGCGTGGTGCCCGACCTCACGCCGGGCGCGAGCGCCCTCGCGGTCCTGGCGCGCCGCCTCCCGGGCCGCCCGGGCCCGCTCACGGGCGACGGCGCGCAAAGCGGTGGCTTCCTGGCGGGCCGACTCCTGAGCAGCGCGGGCGGCCTCACGGGCTGCTGCGACGCGCTCGCGGGCCGCCTCACGGGCAACGCGGGCGGCCTCACGCGCCGCCTGCGCGGTCTCGCGGCTCCCGTCGCGCTCGAGGCGCCGAGCCTCCCGCGCCGCTTCCCGGGCGGCCTGGATCTTCTCGCGGGCTGCCTCGCGGGCCACCCGCGCCGTCTCGCGGGCCGCCTGCGCCTCGACGCGGGCCGTCTCGCGAGCGGCTTCTCGGGCCGCCTGCGCCGCCTCGGAGCCCGCCCGCCGCTCCTCCTGCGCACGCTGGCGCGCCATGCGGCTCGCGAAGGTGAACCGCTCGCGGAAGGCCTGCCCGTCGCTCGCCGCCGCCGCGGCCGTCTCGGAAGCCCGCTGGCGCTCCATCCGGGCGGCCAGCCCCATCCGCTCGCGCATGCCCCGCACCGCCGCGGGATCGAACGTAACCTCGTCCGCGGGCTTGGCGTCGGCCTTCGGGGCCGGGCGGAGCAGGGTCGCCGTACGCCGCTCCTCGGCCATCTCGCGGGCCCGCGCTCGGACCCGGTCCTCGATCTGGCCCCGATCGGCGTCGAGGATCTGCGCGTGATACCGCGGGTTGATCGGCCCGAGCGCCTTGACCTGGTCGGCGCGCATCCGCGTGACCTCGCGGGCGAGCGCCCGCGTCTCGGCCTTCGTCAGATCGAGCGCGGCGAGGTCGCGGGTCAGGGCGTCCGAGAACCCGGCGAGGGGCGGGGGTGCGGCTGCGAGATGGCGCACGGCCGCATCGGCGCCCCTCGCCTTGGTCTCGACTTTGCCGAGTCCGGCCGCCGCCGAAGCGGCAGTGCCGGCGGCCCGGCCCACCCCGTCCGGCGTCGCCGGCGCCAGGCTGACGGGAGCCGCGGTGGATGATTGACCGCCGGGCCTCGGCATCAGCGCATCGATCTCGGCCGCCGTGCGGCGACCGGGCTCGATGAGGGATTGTGCGGTCCGCGCCCGGGCCGCGGCCTGCGCGGCAGCCTGTGCCCGCTGCTCGCCCTCAGTCTGCGCGATCAGGGCGCGCAGACGCGCCTCCGTCCCGGTGAGGCGTGCGGCCGGGCCGCCGTTCGGCAGCAACTTCGCGCGCATCTCCTGCACGGTCGCGCGCTGACCGTCATAGGCGCGCTGCGCCCTGGCCGCCGCGCGCGCGGCCTGCGCCTGCGCCGCCTTGGCGGCTGTGAAATTTGCTGCGACCTGGTCGACGAGCCCGTCCGCCTTCCAGGTCGCGTAACGGCGCGGGTCGGTTTTCTTCACCCGGGCGAAGTGGTCCAGCGTGTCCTGGCGCTTCTTCAGCAGCGCGTCGGCCTCGGCGAGGTCGGCGCGCGCCTTGCGCAGGTCGACGCCGAGGTCGATCAACCCGCGCCCGGCCGCCTTGAACCGCGAGACGGCTTCGAGCTTGCCCCGCAGCGCGTCGAGGCGCTGCGCGACCTTGTCGAGGCCGGCGGTGGACCCGCCGAGCCGGCTCAGGTTCTTTCCCGAGTCCCCGAGCTGCTTCAGGGCGCCGGCCGCCTTGGCGGCGCGGGCCGATACGTCATCTTGCAGTCGGATGACGAGGGACGACGTAACGGTACCCATGGCTTACTCTCCCCGCAGGGTCATCGCCTCGCCCCACCAGTCGGCCAGCTCGGTCCAATCCTCGGACAGCCAGCGATCGAGGTGCGGGCCGAACACCGCCGTCACCAGCGCGACGGCGGACCGCCAGCCCTCGGGCCTCAGGCGGAGGTCGGATCGCCCCGCAGGGCGAGGGGCAAAAAATCCACGGCCGCCGCGTCGAGCTTGTCGAAGTCGTCCGAGTCGAGCGCGTCGAGGGCGGCTTGCGGCAGCGGCACGCCGTCGGGGCGCTCGTACATCGGCAGGCTCGCCTCCTGCCCGGCCTGGACCGCAGCGACGTAGGCCCGGACCTCGGCGACCCGCAAGCGCCGCACGACGACGGTATCCACCCGCACGCCATCGACGACGATCGGGAAGCCCAGCGTTACGGGCACGTGGCGCGCCGGCCCACCCTCGGCGAAGGCGACGATGCAACCGGGCGCCGAAGCGGCCGGCGGCGGCGCAGCGGCCACCGCGGCCGGCACGCCCCCAGGCGACGAGGCGGCGGCCTCCGCGGGATACATGCCGGCCGGCGACGAGAGGAGCCCTGCCGCGGCAGCATCGGCCTTCGAAGCCGGTTCGAATTTAGAGAAATCGATGGACACTGGTGATCCTCTTCAAGATGTGAGTTGGTATTAGCCTACGCTATGCACCGATCTTCTTCGGTTGATGAGCCTTGGCGTGCGCCGCGCCGATCCGGCGCGCGGTATCCTCCCGGGCCACACCTCGGACAGCCGTGGAGCCCTCGCCGGCCGCGAGCTTCTGCTCGACCTGCGCCATCGCGGCAGCGTGCGTGTCGCACTCGGCGACGATCCGGTTCAGCGTCGCGAGCGAGAGGCCGAGCGTCTCCGTCTGCGCGAAGAAAGCTTGGGCCCACGGGCGAGAATTGTCCTCGCCCTGGCGGGCCACCCGAAATGCCGCGCTCGCATCGAATTTATCAGATGACATCGCATAATTACTTTCTCTGCTTGAGAATAGATAAGGTGGGCCGGATACCGGCCAAACTGGTGCGCAGCTCAGGCCGCAGTGACATCCTCGTCGAGGGGCACGATCTCGACCTCCGGCGCCGAGGCGACGGGCTCCGGGCCGAGGGCCTTGCCCCACAGCGGCGTCGTCCGGTCGAGGTGCTCAAGGATGCTAGCCGGATGCCGCACCACGTCCTCCCGCCAGTAGGGCACGTGGCCCACGGCGAGGGGCGGCAGGTTGAGGGTAGCGGCGAGCGCGGGAAGCGAGCGGCCGGGGATCTCACGCACGCGGGTGATCCGCCGGAAGCGTCGCAGCGTGACCGTCACCGGCGGCTGTCCGATGACGCGCCAGATGCCGGTGGCGCCGTCCGGGTTCGGTTCGACCTTAGCCTGAGCCTCGGGGTCCAGCCGATGGCCGCGGGGCCGCACCAGGCGGTGAAAATCTCGTCCTTGAGAACCCGCTCCGGCGTGTCCGGCTCGCGCCGCACCAGCGCCTCGGTGGGGAACAGCCGCTCCGCGCCGGCCGGCAGCGCCTCGTTCGCAGCGATCACCAGGAGATCGGCCTCGGCGACCTGGCGGAGGACGGCCACTAGGTCACGGGCGAGGCGTGGGTACTCGGTCGCCAGAACCTTCCCCGCGGCAGCGGAGGCGCGCTTCGCGGCGGCGTAGCGCTCGCGGCGGCCGGCCTCGTCCTCCTGGACCTGCACGGCGGCGATGCGCTGGCGCAGAGCGGTCACCAGCGCTGCGGCGCGCTCCTGCTTCACGCTGGCCGCCTCGCGGGCCGATCGAAGCCGCGCCAAGCCGGCGTCGTCGCTGTCCAGGAGACCAGCCTGGTAGGCGGCCTCCGCCTCGGAGACCTCCCCGGCCGCCGCCGTCACTTGGGCCTCGGCGGAAGCAAGGGCGGACTCCAGCTCAGAGCTCGGAGCGTCGGGGGCACGAACCACGCCGATCAGTGATTTCAGGGTCTTGAGCATCGGTGTCTCGTTGGACGGTGAGCGGTGGGCGGTGGCTCTCGCCGCCCGTCGCGCGTGGATCGCGACGGGCCGGGCGGCGAGGTTCGGAGGCGTCAGCCGGCCACCGGCTCGTGCTTGATCTCCGGGACGCGCTTCGGCGCCGGACGGCTGACCGCGCTCGCCGCCGCGATGGCGTCGAGGCGGCGCAGGATCTGGTCGGGATGAGGGTCGTGATCGTCGAGCGCCCAGGCCAAGGGCTCGCCCGGACGCAAGGGCGGCAGCACCAGTGCGCTCGCCAGCGGGTCGGAGTACTGCGCCCGGACAGCCGGCAAGGCGGTCGTCTGGTGGAAGGCGCGGCGCTCGAAAAAGCTTTGCCCGTGGGGCGTCGACGAATAGCCCCGCCGGTCGTCCTGGCGGATCACCCGGGCCTGCCGCTCCGCCGGTATGGGTTCGGCCGAACCTTCGGGGCACCACAACTCGACCGTGCGCTCGTCGAGCACCTCGCGCGCTGCGCCCGGGTGGGCGCGGGCGATGATCTCGACGCGGGACAGGCGCTCGGCCCCCTCGGGCAGGTCATCGTTCGACCGGGCGACGGCGAGATCAGCCTCGGCGATGACGCGCAGGAGCGCCAGCGCTTCCTGGGCCAGGGCGGGATACTCCCGCTCCACCCGCTCCACTGCGGCGTCCCGCAGGGTGCGCGCGGCAGCGTAGGCGTCGCGCTTCCGAGCAGCATCTTCCGAAGCACGGGCCGCAGTCAGACGCTCATCAAGCGCGACGACGAGCTGTGCGACACGGTCGCGCCGGATCTCGGCGGTCCCGCGTTCGGAGGCGAGGCGGCCCATCGCCTTGTCGTCGGCGGTGAGCAGCGAGTCGCGATAGGCCGTCTCGGCCTGGCTGAGAGCGGTCGCCGCCGCCTCCGCAAGGCGTTGGGCAGCGGATAGGCCGTCGGCGACGGCGTCGGACGAGGCTGCGGTATCGGCGGAGAGGGCGACGAGACTGGCGAGATCGTGCTTCACGGGATCCTCAGGATCTGGAGGGACGGGGATCAGGCGGGGAGCCCGTGGCGGGCCCGCATGCGATCGGCGAGCGTCGCGGTCACGGCAGCCGGGGCCGGGACCGGCCCAGTGCTCGCGGCGGGAAGGCCGTGGCGAGCCCGCATGCGATCGGCGAGCACGGTGGAACCGGCGGCAGGGGCCGACACCGGAGCGGCGCTCTCCATGGGAAGGCCGTGACCGGGCCGCGTTTCGTCCGCCGCCGACAGCATCTTCGCGATCGGCGCGTCACCAGCGCCCAGGCCGGCCGCGTGCGGCTCGACCGGTTGCGCTTCCTGCGCCCGAGGGATGATGCCGAGTGCGGCGTGCTGCTCCCGGCGGGCCGCCTCGCGCGTCTTGCCAGCCTCACCGTGGGTCGCGCGGAAGGCGACGCCGTTGGCGGCAAGCTGCGCGCTACAGGCAGCCAAGAGGCGGTTGCGGAACTCGACGCTCCGGGCCTCCTCGGCGGTGCCAGCCACAGGAATGGGAAGTTGCTGCGCGCCGTGCCGCGCAGCCGGCACCTTGACGCCCCACGGGTTGGTGGGTTGGGTGGCAAATGTCATGCTGTGGTCTTTCGGGTGTCGACTGCCCGCGCGCCTTGAGCGCTGCGTGACTTTCGATGGTAAAAGGTGCGGCCGCGTTGACCTTGACTTGATGTCTGCATGGCGAGGCAAGAGGTCAACTTGCCGTTGTTCGACGGGCCGCGACGCCGTCAGGATCCCTCGCCAAGGGGTGGTGGCCGAGACTCGGCCAAACCGAAAACCGACGGCTCCCCCGTCTGATTGGGGGGCGCCATCGTGGGATCACGCGCCGGGCGCGGCCGTCGAGCCTTGCTCCGCGGCGAGCGCCTTGGTCAGGGTGGCCCGAAAGGCCGCGAGACCCGCATCCTTGAGCTTGCGCAGATGGGGGCGGATCACCCGGGCATCGCGTCCGGTCTCCGCGGATATGCGCTCGGCCGTATCGGCGAGCGCGAGGTCGAAGGCTTGCGTCATGGCGCTCACCGCCTCGCGGGCGGCCTCGACCACCTCCGCGGTCGGGGTGAGTTCGCCGCGGGCCTTGGCGAGCGCGATCTCGCGCAGGCTCGCGTCCGCCTCCTCCCGGCGCGCCTTGGCCGCCCCGGTGCGGCGCGGCCCCTCGTAGGAGGAGCGTCGGGCCGGTAGCGCGCTGTCGAGGTTCGTGTTCTCCGCCCGGTGGCGGACCACCGCGGCGTAGGAAACCAGCGTATCGCGTCCCTGCACGACTGGGTTCAGGTCTTCGGCGTAGCGCGTGATGTAGCGAGACAGGCTAGATCTATTGATCGCGACCCCATCCGCAGTCAGCTTTCTGTGAAGCTCACTGATTGAGACTAGATCTGTGCAATCTGTGCTCATACTTGTGCACCTGTGCATCGGTTTTTGAACAGAGCAACTAGAGAAATCCCGGGTGCTTTTCGCCCGCATGGGTCCACCCCCCTCAGAGGGACCCATTGGGGGTGGGGCGGGCAGGGGTCGGACAGGAGTGCGAGGCGGGGACAGGCGAGGACGCAGCGCTGCGAGGCGCGACCGTCCGGGGCGGGATCGCTGTCGCGCAGAGAGATGGGCCTCGCCGCTGGGGCGGGCCGGGGCAGCGCCCACAACGAAAAACGCCCGGCGGAGTGCGCCGGGCGTTTTCAAACCTTCTGAGGGTGCTCTGACCCTAGTCTAGCTTTCCCTGGCCGTCAAGCTGCTCAGCTTAGGCCGCCCCTCGCTCCAAATTTGCCTTTAGTGTCCGTGCCTTGCGCCTGGTCACGGGCACCTGTTTGACCGGCTCGGAGGCCCAAATCGTCAGAGGCGCAGCCGGCCCCGTGACGGCGAACTCGGAGCATTCGGCCCTCGCCGCCGTCAGCATCCCGAGAACTGCGTGCCAAGCGACGTAGCGGGCGCGCTCGAACGCGACGATGTCGAGGGGCGCGTCCGGGACGGACTCGTAGCTCGCGATGTCCCGGGTGCCATGGCGATAGACCGGACGGCGGCGCCAGGCCACATCCGTCACGTCCGGCCGGCTATCGCCGCGACCGTGGGTGATGACGAGGACGGTCATCGGCAGGATCGTGAGGGGGCGGGGCAGGCCGACCGGCACACGGTCGTTGCGGCCCTCGCCTCGCCCCCCGCGGCGGCGCGTGGCCTGGATCGTCGCACGCCCGCCCGCGAGCGTGATGACCTCGCCCCGGCGTTCCGCCGTCTCCGCGTCCCAGACCACGAAGTCGGCGCCGGCCCCGTATTCGATGAACATGTCGGGGAGGGCGAGGACCGCATCGTGCAGGGCCAAGAGCCCGTCGGGCGTGGCGGCGAGTTGCTGGAACGCCTGGCGGGTCCGGGCTGCCTGGTTGGCCGCATAGCTCGACGTGTCGACCCGCTCCGGGCCGCCGAGCTGCGATCCCGGCGCCCGGGGGCCGGAGCCGAGGCCAAGCGCCACGGCGCCCGCGGCCTTGCCGTCCCGGCCGTACTGGTCGACCCGCTGCTCGCGGTAGGCACGGACGAGAAGCGCCTCGATGTCGATCGCCTCGCGGGAGATGGTCATGCCGGTCACCTCGTCGGATGGCAGTGGAAGGGACGCACTACGACGAGGCGCAGCGAGAGTTCGGGTGAAGATCCCAGGCTGCCGAAGCGCGCCTTAACAAGGTCTTTCAGTTGGCTGCGGCTGTACTCAGCTTGCGCTTCAACGTGGCGAACCGGCAACAGATCTCGCGTGATCCACCCCAGGGAACAATCCATACCTGGATATTCCCCACAAGGTCGCATTGCGGCCGAGAAGCTCGCAAGGGGCTGCATTCAGGCCGCCCCCACTCCCGGCGACCGCCACACGCCTCATGTGTTCTGCCACATCCGAGTGTGGCGGGATTTTTGACGTTTCCCCTTCGAAACCAATGACTTGGCCTTGGCGTCACACTTTCACACCGTCACATCGCAAAATTAGCGCGCACTGGAAGGAAAATGCTAAGTGCCTGATCTATATATATATATATATTTACAGAGAAATATATTGATTCCTACGCAAAATCTCACTTTTTCATATTTATGCCATCCCGTCGATTTTAGGGTGTGGCAAGTGTGGCGGTGTGGCTTGGATGCCTAACCTCTTGATGATAATCAGTAATTGGATGCCACACCTGCGAGCATGGCGCGCCACACTCATCCCGATTGTGTGACGTCCGCCCTCCCGCTCTCGATTTTGCACTCGTCCTCGTCGACGATTTTCCAGTCGGTCGATAAATACCGGGACTCGTCGTATAAATCGGCGAACGTCACCCCGGCCTCGTGCCCGAACAGGTTCGCCAGCAGGCCGATCTCGCGGCGGACCCCCTCTCGCGCGAACGCCTCGACCCGCCTGGCTTCCTCCCGGGTCGCGCCACTGTCGTGAGCGACGAGCGCGATGGCCATGTGCAGCTCGCGCGCGAGCGCGAGCGCGCCCTCGAAGAACAGGATGCGAGCGGCCCGCGCGTTGGGGAGGGTGGGCGCCTCGGCCGACACGGGGGATGGCGCGGGTGCCGTAGCCTCCGGCCGCAGCCGGACCTTCAGGCCGTTGCCCAGTGCCTGGCCGATGTCGCGCCGCTGGTTCACCTGGACTCGGGCCACGTCGACGTTGATCCGCGCTGTCCGCCCCTCACCGACGATGGCTTCGCCGCTCAAGATCCCGTTGGCGATCCAGTTGGAGACCGCGGACGGCTGGACATTACAGAGGCGAGCGAAGGCGCTCTTGCTGATGATACGCATGGTCACTCCAAGTTGTATTTCAGGCTTTGTGAACTCGCGACTTCACCACTCTTCATGAAGTCGCTCCACTCTTCACGCTTTGAAATCAGGCTCAGACTGCCGGAATTCCGCGTGCTTTCCGCCCGTGGTTATCCCCTCCCAGGGAGGACCCGTGACGGGGTGGGGGTCTACGGGCCGGCGAGACCCGCCCGGCTCCGCTCGCGGGCGATCACCTCGCGGTCGAGGTCGGCCCACTCCTCGGGCCCGGCCCGCCGCGCCCGCATCGCGGCCATCCGCACCGCGAGCGTCTCCGCCTCCTCGCGCGACCAGCCGGCATCGTGCTGCAGGATCGCGGCGCGCTCCTCCACCATCCCATCGTCGGACGGCGAAGCCTCAGAACCAGGGCTCGCGGAAAAAAGGGCCGCGCCGCCACCGGCACCCACCGCGCGCGCGAGGACGGGAGTCGGGGAACGACGCAGCCCTGCGAACCGGGCCGCGATATCGGGGCGGGCAGGGCCGGTCATTCCTCGTCTCCCTCAAGGATCGAGCAGGACACGCGATAGACGCGCATTGACTTGCCGCCGACTCGCTCGGATCTAGTACGCTTACCGGTCGGATCTTTTTTCAGGAAGCCAGCCTCAGCGAGAGCATCGGCCGCTGCTCGACGGTCTAGACCGGCGATAGCTTCAGCGAACCCCGACGAGTGGAAGAGATAGTCTCCATCCTCAGCGGTAGTTTCCCCTCGCATGCGGTAGCCGGCGACCCGCTGCGCCCGCCACGCGCTCTCATCAAGAGCCTTGTCGGCCGAGATGAAGCGTGCCGGGCCGTGCTGCTGGAGGAAGTGCCTCACGGCCGTAACGGCGTCGCGGTCCTCGCTCGCCCCGACGCCGCCCCGGGAGCGCACCCACGATCGGAACAAGGCTCCGGCCGCCTCCGTCACCGTGCCCGGCGAGAAGGGCAGGATGTCGAAGGCTGTGGCGAGCTCGCCCGCCGCTGCGACGAGGCCGAAGCGCTGAGCGACACGGACCACCTGCCCCGAGGCGCCATCCGGCACGTGCTCGGAGACGAAGGCCGCCATGTGATCCCTGGCGGTCCGGATCGCCTCCGCCTTCCCTTCCAGGAGCCTCTGGACAAAGGCCGGGCCGGCAGTCCCGTGCTGGTGCGCCGTGCGCTCGCGCAAGGCATCGGCAAGAGCCCCTGGCCCGGCAAAGGGCCCGACGTGGTTGAATAAGCCGAGTCCAGCGCCAGCATCGGCGTCGACGTCGACGAACCTCACCCCTTGGCCCGCCTTGGCCTGCCGGTTCGCCCCACCCTCGGCGAGGCGCTGGGCAAGCCCGATCTCACCCGTCGAGAGGACGCAGACCCTCCAGCGCGTCCGCGCTCGAAGGTCACCGTCCGCGCGAGATCGCCCCTTACCCGATCCTCCGGTAAGGACATAAGCCGCTGCCTCAAGGTCACGTGGCTCAATCAGGCCTAATTCGTCGAGACAAAGCAGACTATCATTATGGGCGCTCGCCGTTCCTTCAATGGCGTTTGCTGTCGTCCGCCAACTCGTGGCGAAGCCAAGAGGCCCGCCGCCGCCCCAAATACTGCCTGCGAGGCGGAGCGCTGTGGTTTTGCCGGAAGAACTGGCCCCCACGTAATTGAAGGCTCCGCCCTCGGCGCCGAGAGGCTCGAGCAAAGGCCCCGCGAAGCCGAGCCCGAGGGCAAATTCCAGTCGCGTCTGCCCCTCCGCCAGGGCCGCTACCTCTGCGCGCCAAGTCGCAAGATCGCCCGCGATCCTGAAGTGGGCTGCACTCTGCCCCGACTGAAAAACAATGGGCTCGGCCTGCCGGTTTGGAGCTGCCGCCGTAAAGGAGGGAACGGCAAAGACCTCGCCCTCGCCGTGCCATCCGGCCTTGTTGACGATGACCGCCCGGAGGTCGACCCGCACCCCGGCGAGCGCCTCGGCGAAGCGTTCCTTGGCCCCGCGCCTGCTCGCGAGCCACAGACCGCGACTCGCCAGGTCGCGGCGCACCTCGCCGGCCTCACCCGATGCGAGGTCGCCGTAGCCGATGACAGCGACCTGGATCCGGTTGTCACTGTCGCGGAATGACAGGACGAGGGACCATCCCGTGCCGTCATCCGCTCGCGCCTTCGCGTGAACCGCGAAGGGGCCGGAGAGGTACTCGGCCGGCCCATCGGGCCTCGGCTGGTAGGCAAGCCCGACAGTGTCCATCCGGAAGCCGGGAGGCCAGGTTACCTGCGGGGAGAGACGCGCCACGGGCGGAAGGTCGCCGATCGGGACGGGAGCACGATCCTCGGCCGGCGGTAGAGAGGGAGGCGGAGGAGCCGGCCGGTCCTTCCGCGGTCGACCGCGCCCGCGCTTCTGAGGAGCGGGCTCGGGCGGCGCCTCGCTTGCGGCAGATGGGGACCCATCGATCAGACCGACGATGAGGGCAGAGGTGTCTTCGATACGCGACACAGACACGCAACTGATCCTTGTGTTGCCGTGGAACTGCGCGGATCATCTACTGATGAATATCGCGCCATGGCGTTTAGACAGAACTAGTCAATCATTGGCGGAACAAGCCAAGACTATCAATCGACAAGGGTGACGGCAGGCGTGCGGAATCTCGCCAGAACACGGCGAGCGATCCGACCCTGCCCATCGGCAGCCCATACGACGATTCAGATGATGCGGTGGCTCATCGAAGGCCCCGCGCTGGAGCCTTGTGACCTTTGGGCCTGGGCGGACCGGCTGAGATTTCAGCCGGTCTGTCGACACCTGCTGGATTCTGGCGCTGCTTCGACCGGTGAGACGCCGCCGGCCGATCGAAGCGACCAGAAAATCCCTTCTGAGAATCTTCTCTCCCCATGGCCGTTCGAGCCTGACCCCCAGTCGGCTTCCGCTTCGCGATCCAGGCGGCCCACTCTGGCGAGACGACCCGGACCACGTTCGGCAAGTGCTTGGCTCGCTCCTGCGGCCGCTCTTCGATCCGGACGAGGCCGAGCCGCTTCGCGAGGCGCAGGGCCCGCTTGACCGTGGAGGTCGAGACGCCGGCACGCGCGGCGATCTCGTCGTGGCAGCGGTCGCATAGACCGCGGGCGTAGCACTCCGCGGCGATGACGAAGAGCGCGGCCTGTTCGCCCGGTGTGAACCGCCATGCGAGTGCCGGGGGAGGCCGGAGGCTGCGGCGAGCGTCCGCGCACGCTCCCGGGCCTTGGCGCGGTCCGGTGGGCGCTGGGCGGGCCGCTTCGGGGGAAAAAGGGACCAGGTCCGCGGCGGCTTCGCGGCTGTGCCCGGTGCCGGCCGATCGGCCTGGGGTGCCTCGACGGCTTGTCCGAGAGAGACGGTTGCCGGCGCTCGCCAGGACCGCCGCGCGGTCTTGAGCGCGAAAATCTCCTGCGACAGCCGGTCGACGGCCATCTCGTCGAGTGCGCCAGCGGCGTGCTCCTTCCAGAGGCGCGCGGCCTGGTGGTCGAGCTGCGCGAGCGTTGCCGTCGCAAGCTCTGCGCGGATCTGGTCCTCGAGCAGGGTCGTCCCTGCCCTCATGGCGTGCGTCATCAATCGGCCCTCTCGGGCCGCGGCAGATCGATCGGAGGCGCCGGCAAGCGCTCCGTTTACCAGACAAGCCGCCACCGTCGTCAGAACTGACGTTCTGACTTGACTCCCGAGGGAGCGTCTGGCGATATCGGGACTGTCTTACGTTTCCCGACGTCGCCGCTTCGGTGGCACCACGGCCCCCTCCCGGCAAGGAGTGGGGCCGTTTGGCGTTCTAGGGTCTCACTGCAGCGGCGGTGGTCTCCATGTCCGGCCGCGACTCGCGCGGGAGCGCGGTCCGGGTTTGCCAGCGTGACGTAAACCGCACGCCGTCGTCAAACGTGTTGTTTCAGAGTCACGCCCCGAACCCGCTGAGGGTGACTTCCGCACCACGATCATGTCGCCTTCGCGGGCGGCTCGACAGGCTGCCCCTCGGCCGCCAGCCCCTTCATGATCAACTGGCGGATTGCCTCCGACTCCGTCGAGATCCGTGCGCTGAAGCGGTAATTCGCGATCGCCTCGATCAGCCAAGGCTGCAGCGAGATCACCTTGCGCGCCTCCATTTCCTGCTTGCGACCCACGCGCCCTCTCCGACTCGGGAAAGAGGCGTCGATAGCATCACCGCTATGCGTGTCCAAAATGATACACCTCCATCACCGATGCGAGCGGCGACTCTGATGTCACTTTCACGATTGACAGCGCGAGTCGGTGAAGTGGATATCAGTGCTAGCAGAAAAAATCGGTGAACGACACCTGCTGACGCTACAAATTGACTCACCGCGGGTATGCATGCCGGCGGCCCGGTAAGCGCGCCCGTCCGGGCGTCGCCTCCAGCCTTCCACCAGCACATCACGACAGAACGGGGAGAGGCGCGCCATGGAACGTGGTCGCGGGACGATGACGCACGGCCCGGCGGATGGCGGGCCTGCCAATGCGGGTCGTGAGGGCATGGGCGCGCCGCGCCTCCTCGCCACCCTTCTGGTCGGGGCGGACGTACCCGAGGTGACGGGCGACACGGCCCGCCTCGTGTCGACCGTGCCGAACGGCTTCCTGGACGCCTACATGGACTGGATCGCGGCCTATCAGCCCCCCCGCGCCGCGCCCCGGGGCGCCATATCGGACGCCTCCGGCGCGTGGTCGGGCGTCCTGCTGCCGGCGCAGCGCGAGGCGGCACGGCTCCTCGTCGAGCTGTTCGACCTCATCGACATCGACACGATCACCCCTCACCCGAGCGGGGGGTATCGCATGGTCATCGCTTGCCCCCTTGCGGCGCACGACCGCTTGGCGCTGTGGGGCGCAAGCCTCGACCTGCTCGCCGACTTGTTCGACGCCCCCGCAGGCGATAGCCCGGATCCTGATCCCATCACGGCGCTCGAGCCTGGGGTGCCGCAGGAAATGGCAGGCCTGATCCTCGGCCTCTACGGCGAGGCCTTGGGCAACGCGTCCGAGATCCCCGACGCCCGGCCGGCAGCCTGAGGGCCTGAGCCTATGGCCTCCCCGTTCCCTGCCCCCTATGCAGCAATGGCCGCCTACCGGGAGGCCGTGCGCCTCCTCGACTGCCTGCTCGCCAGTGCATCACCCGGCACGAAGCCGCGAGGCTTCAGCTTGACGGCAATCCTGGTCGCGCCCGCCTTCGACCGCTTAGCGACTTGGCTGGCCTCCCGGCCTGACCCAACAGCCATCTCGGCCTGTCCCATCGAGGCGGCCCAGCGCGAAGCCGCGCGGCTGCTGCCTGCCCTCATGGCTCGGGTGGAAACCATCCGCCCGTTGCCGTCGGGCGCCATCGAGTGCCGCTTCGCCTGCGATGCCGTCCTCTTCGATCGCCTGATGGTCTGGGGCGCGGCCGTCGAGGACCTGGAGGCGTGGGGCGAGGACGACGAGGACGGCGCCGACGCCGAGCCGCCCGATTACGCCTCAGCAGCATAACTGCATCCCTATTTTTACGGTGATAAAAACCACTCAAATAACACCACATAAATACCAAAAAACCTTAACGCCATCCTGTAGCAGATGGCTTCCCAATCACAGCGTCGATCCCCTCCAGGATCAGACTATGCACCGACCGCCCGCGATCCTCAGCCAGCCTGACGAGCGCAGCGTGACGAGCCTCGTCGAGATAGACGGTCTGGCGGGCGGCCACGGGTCGACGCCCGCGAGGCCGCCCCCTGCGCCCAGGGGTAGCCTCAGCTTGGGAGGCTGAAGCAGGCTCGTCAGGTGAGACAGGGGCGTCAGTCTGGGCAATCTCTTCGTCTTCAGCGACCAAGCTGGAGGCGATGGCAGCAGCCGCATCGGCAAGCTTCGTCGAGGCGTTCCGCCGCTTCATTCCATGTCTCCCAGTCGCGTCAACACCGCGTCGGCCAGAGCGGCAAATTCGAGGGCGGAGGGGCCGTCAGGAGGCACGACCTCGCCACCAGCGAGGCTGTCGGCCACGACAGCCCGGTATGAAATTGCGGGGGCGACCGGCTCAGTAAGCGCCGCAAGGGTCGCCACCACGTCCCGACCGGCCGAGGTCCGTCGATCGATGCGGCTCGGCACGACCAGGATGTCGGGCCGGGTCCGCTTCGTGGCGCGGCGGTTCCGGCGGATAGAACTCACCGTCTCGGCCGCACCGCGAACATCGAGCACGGTCGCCCCAGACGGCACGAGAACCAGGTGCGCGATCGCAATGGTAGCACCGAATGCCGCTCCCATAGCGCCAGGGGCATCGATCAGCACGAAGGCTTCGGATCTGGCCTGGACGCTCTTGACCCAGGCGGACACAGACATCTCGTCGCCCGCCTCCAAAAGGTGGGCGACAACCGGGTAGCCGAGGCGTCCGCTCTCCGCGATCGAAACGGCATGCGCAGCCGGGTCTGCGTCAAGGACGGCCACCGTGCGCCCGCGCCGCCGCAGCTCGGCCGCTAGGTTGAGAGCCGTGGTAGTCTTGCCGACGCCGCCCTTGGTCTGCGCCAAGCCGATGATCGTCGCCATGGTACCCGCCCGTGTTTGTCGCGGCATATTAGTGGTACAAAACCGCCACAGAACCGTTAACGCATCACCATCCCTCCTGCTACCGATTTCAGGTAGGCAGCACCACATACCAGGCACGGCAAAGCGAGGAATGGATCATGCGGGCAAGGGAAGTGCTGGGCGACTTCAGGCGGGCCCAGGGGCTTACGGAGGAGCAGGACTGCGACCAGCACACCTTCAAGGTGCGGGTGGTCTACGCGCCGGGCGGCAATCTACCCATCATTGGCAGCCCCGCCATCGTCGCCGCCCATTTGCGCGTGCAGGCACAGCACGTGGACGGGTTCTGCGCCTTTCGTGACGTCTTGGATGAGGACCTGATGGATCCAGGCGTCATCTTCCACTTCACGAGTGATGAGAACCGGCAGCGCTTTCAGCAGGGCTGCGAAAAATACCTGCGCCGCCGCCTTTATCAAGCCCTGCAATTCACGTTTATTTAGTGTCACAAAAACGTCCTATAAGTGGCAAAAATCCATGCTGGCCACGACTAACTGGCGTGGATAAAATGGATAAGGTGAATGCCAAAGACGAGCTATACCGGCTGGCGGTTCAGCGTTCAGGCGCATGCCGACGGTGGATGGGCCGTCCATGATGCTGGCTACATCTCCGCTGCCACCAACGCACAGCGGATCGTTGCGGTCTGCCCTGATCGTCGTGAAGCGGATGCGATTTCAGCCTACTTGAACAATGACCCTGAGCTCGGCCGACGCCTATTCGCCGACTGCCTCTCGCAGCTTGATCACGCTTGAGAGCTGCGGACTCCGCGCCGCCACCGTTTGGACACGCAAGCCGCCCAGGCAAAGGCGCATCCAAGCGGTGGCAAATCTAACGAGCGCATCAGCGCCTGAATGGCGAGCGCTGAGCGATTTCGTCGTAAAGAATAACTATCTTCTCGATTGTAGCGCGAGCGTCCTCATCGGACATCGCAAGGGCGGAGGCCATAGCACCACCTTCGTCGCCCTTGGCCTCGTGCGTCCTGAACGCCGCATGGATCTCAGCCATATTTGGGCGCAGGTTCTCAGGCAGGGTCTCCTCAGGACGAATATTTATCAAGCCGCCGATGTAGGCGTAAGCAAGCCGAACCTGCAGGCTATCGTCGCTACGGGCTATGCCGAGCACGGCAGTGTGTAGCTTTTCCCAAGCGTAATCCACGATGCAACCCATTCTCAATGAGACTGAGCACTAACGCGCGAAGCGGCTGTAAGTGCAATCACGCCGCCTCCATCTCCACCTTCAGGCTCATCCGGCCCTGACGCGCGCCAGGGGCGACCTTGATGCTGATCTCGATGTCAGCCCCAAGCGCGCCCGCAAAAGCAAGCAACCGCTCGCTTGAAAAGCCTCTTGTTTGGCCCCTTAAGACCTTCGACACTTCGGATTGGGTGACGCCCATGCGCTCGGCCGCCTTGGTCTGCGTGAGGCCGAGCTTTTTGATCTGAGATCTAATCAAATCCACGAGATCCGACTTGTCGAAAAGTCCGATATTACCCTCGGCGACGGAAGCTTTCATGATGCCACCTCCAATTCGGTTTTCGATGGGACAGTTGCGTCCCTGATCCGCAGGATGGTCTGCCGGCTGGTCTTGAAGGTCCGCGCCAGGGCCGACACGCTCGCACCTTCCCCGAGCTGGCGCGCGACCTCCGCGCGCTGCTCACCGGTGAGACTGGCCGGCCGGCCGAGCCGTCGGCCTTCCGCCCGCGCCCGGCTCAGCCCGGCCTGGGTCCGCTCGATCAGGAGATCGCGCTCGAACTCCGCGACCGCGTTGATCACGGCCATCGTCAGCTTGCCCGTCGAACTCGTCAGGTCGACCCCACCCAAGGCCAGGCAGTGGACCCGCACCCCGAGCTCGTCGAGCCTGGCGACGGTCGCGCCGACGTCCATGGCGTTGCGGCCGAGCCGGTCGAGCTTGGTCACCACCAGAACGTCGCCCGCCTCGAGCCGGTCGAGAAGGCGCGCGAACCCGCGGCGCTGCGCGACCGCGGTGGATCCCGAGACGGTCTCGGTCACGAGGCGGCGCGGCTCGATGGTGAACCCGGCGGCCTGGATCTCGGTGAGCTGGTTGTCGGTGGTCTGGCCGGGGGTCGAGACGCGGAGGTAGGCGAAGGTGCGCGGCATGAAGCAGTTTTGTCCGAAAACCCTGACCGGAACCGAACACATGTCCGGAATTCATAAAGGCTAGATTTTGAACAGGATGGTCCGCCCTGTCCAAAACCGGTCGGTTCCGGACAGGGCCAGCCAGCATCAGGCGAAGTTGTTGGCGAGCCCCCGCCGGACCATGCCGGTGGAGGCCTGCCGGCCGACACCGTCCCCGCCGCCGCCCTGGCCGGCCGACGGCACCGTGAGGCTCGCTGCCTGTGCCCGGGCTGACGCGATCGCCGGCCCGATCTTGGCGAGTTCGGCGTTGAAGCTTCTCGCCAGAGCGATCGCCGCAGAGAGAGACGAGGTGTCGACTTGCGGCGCGACCGTCATGTTGAGGCTCGTCAGCTTGTCGTGCGCCTCGCCCGACTTCTGTCCGAGCCCTTCGACCTGCGATGCGTCGATGTTCGGAGCGATCGTCTCGCTTCCGAGCGCCTTGATACGCGCCTCGAGGCCAGAGATCAGCCCTTCGATCTCCGCCCGCTTCGCCGTGAGGTCGCGACCGAGCCCAGGCAAGCTGAGCGCGGCGGTCGCGGCCTGTCGTTCGCTCACAATTGCCAACTCGGCCCGGTAGCGGGCCAACTCCGCGGCAGCCTGCGCAATCGCCGCGCCGTCGACCGGAGACTGGGCCGCTGTCGGAGCCGTGGCCGCGACCGGCGCCCGAGCGGCGACCGCCGCCTGTGGTGCGGTGGCCGCGACGGGAGCCTGAGGCGCGACCGGAGCCGCGATCGGCACTTCTTGCCCAAGAGCCCGGCCGCGCGCCGCCTCGCGCAGGCGCTCGTTGATCGCGTCGCGCTGGCCCTCAAGCTCGCCGAGCACCTTGCGATGCCCCGCAAGAGCCTGCCCAACGCGACCGGCCGGCGCCTCGCCGTAATGGGTGGTGAGGCGATCGATGATCCCGCGCATCCCGCCGATACGACGGTCCAGCTCGTCGCGCTGTCCCGTCTCCGTCGCCTGCTGGCGCCGAGCCTCGCCCAGCTCGCGGGCGATGCGGGCGGTCGGACTTTCCCGGCCGGCGAGCAGGTTCGGGAGAGCCTGCTCGTTGACCGCCCCAGCCTCGCCCGCCGCCGCGCCGATCGCTGCCGGCACGCCGACTCCCCCAGCGTAGCCGAGGGCGCTGCCGGCCGCCGAGGACGCGGCCCCGCCCATCCGCAGGGCGTTGGCGACGATGCCCGTTCCGTCGCCGGCGAGCTTCGTCATGAGGGCCCCGGCGACCTTGGGGCCGAGCACGGCCCCGAGGATCGACGCGACCACACCGCCGCCCTCGACGGCCTGCGGGTTCTCCCGGAGCTTCGCGGAAGCCGAGGCCGCCGCATCGGCGAGCCCGTTGAGGGCGACCGTCGCCGGATTGATCGCCGGAGCCAGGGCCTCGCCGAGAAGCTGCGCACCCTGAGTCTTGGCGCCTTCGAGAGCGACGGCGGGGTTCTCTCGACGTACCTTCTCGGCGTCTTCCAGTCCCCGCACCTTCGTGAAGCGCTCCTCGTTGCGCTTCAGCTCGCCCTGCTTGGTGACGAGCTTACCGATGAACTCGGCCGCGTTGCGATCATTGAAGATCGTCGTCAGTGTATCGACGAACTTGCCCGAGTCATTGGGGTCGAACCCCTTACCCTTCCTCGCCAGGGCGGGTTCGAGCACCTTGAGCGCCCATTCGAACGGGTCTTGCTGGAAGGTGTCGCGGCCGATCATCCGGCCATCTTTCCCCATCAGGCCGAATGACTTCGCGGCCGCCTTCGACTCCTTCTTCATCCGCCCGGCGACGACAGCGTTGGAGGCGGTGTAATGCGCTTGGCCGGCGCTTGGACCACCCATGTCGTCGATGATCGACGGCGCGATAGCGCCGAGGAACCGGGGGTTGAGGCCCGCCACTGCGAGACGGCCGGTCTTGGCGTACTGATAATAGTCCTCGCCGCGCAGGGTGTCACCGAAGAGCTGCATGCCCTTGGTGGCACCCTGGAGGTATACTTCGAATTTCTTCGGATCGTCCGAGATCCCCATGTTCTCGGCGCCGCGGATAATACGCGCAAGGTCGCTCTGTGCTTCATCGCGGGTGCGGAAGTTCTGCAGCATGACCTGCGAGCGCGCCACCGGCTCAAGGGTGTCGCTCGCCGCCTTCGCGTTGCCGCCGAGATTGACGTGCAGGGCCCGATACAGCTCGCGCAACTCGGTCGGGTTGAGGGACGGGAACTGTTTCGACAGCGCGTTCGCGCGGTCGAGCCCGATCTTGTCCTCCTCCGGAGTCAGGCCCACCGCCCGCCCGCGGGCCGTCTCCATCTCGCTCTGTCCGGCCGTGCGGGCGCCGGTGCGGGCCAAGCGCTCGGTGCCGTAGAGGGCGCCGCCGGCCCCGACGAACCCGGCCGCGGTCCGGGCGTGGTGCCCGACCTCACGCCGGGCGCGAGCGCCCTCGCGGTCCTGGCGCGCCGCCTCCCGGGCCGCCCGGGCCCGCTCACGGGCGACGGCGCGCAAAGCGGTGGCTTCCTGGCGGGCCGACTCCTGAGCAGCGCGGGCGGCCTCACGGGCTGCTGCGACGCGCTCGCGGGCCGCCTCACGGGCAACGCGGGCGGCCTCACGCGCCGCCTGCGCGGTCTCGCGGCTCCCGTCGCGCTCGAGGCGCCGAGCCTCCCGCGCCGCTTCCCGGGCGGCCTGGATCTTCTCGCGGGCTGCCTCGCGGGCCACCCGCGCCGTCTCGCGGGCCGCCTGCGCCTCGACGCGGGCCGTCTCGCGAGCGGCTTCTCGGGCCGCCTGCGCCGCCTCGGAGCCCGCCCGCCGCTCCTCCTGCGCACGCTGGCGCGCCATGCGGCTCGCGAAGGTGAACCGCTCGCGGAAGGCCTGCCCGTCGCTCGCCGCCGCCGCGGCCGTCTCGGAAGCCCGCTGGCGCTCCATCCGGGCGGCCAGCCCCATCCGCTCGCGCATGCCCCGCACCGCCGCGGGATCGAACGTAACCTCGTCCGCGGGCTTGGCGTCGGCCTTCGGGGCCGGGCGGAGCAGGGTCGCCGTACGCCGCTCCTCGGCCATCTCGCGGGCCCGCGCTCGGACCCGGTCCTCGATCTGGCCCCGATCGGCGTCGAGGATCTGCGCGTGATACCGCGGGTTGATCGGCCCGAGCGCCTTGACCTGGTCGGCGCGCATCCGCGTGACCTCGCGGGCGAGCGCCCGCGTCTCGGCCTTCGTCAGATCGAGCGCGGCGAGGTCGCGGGTCAGGGCGTCCGAGAACCCGGCGAGGGGCGGGGGTGCGGCTGCGAGATGGCGCACGGCCGCATCGGCGCCCCTCGCCTTGGTCTCGACTTTGCCGAGTCCGGCCGCCGCCGAAGCGGCAGTGCCGGCGGCCCGGCCCACCCCGTCCGGCGTCGCCGGCGCCAGGCTGACGGGAGCCGCGGTGGATGATTGACCGCCGGGCCTCGGCATCAGCGCATCGATCTCGGCCGCCGTGCGGCGACCGGGCTCGATGAGGGATTGTGCGGTCCGCGCCCGGGCCGCGGCCTGCGCGGCAGCCTGTGCCCGCTGCTCGCCCTCAGTCTGCGCGATCAGGGCGCGCAGACGCGCCTCCGTCCCGGTGAGGCGTGCGGCCGGGCCGCCGTTCGGCAGCAACTTCGCGCGCATCTCCTGCACGGTCGCGCGCTGACCGTCATAGGCGCGCTGCGCCCTGGCCGCCGCGCGCGCGGCCTGCGCCTGCGCCGCCTTGGCGGCTGTGAAATTTGCTGCGACCTGGTCGACGAGCCCGTCCGCCTTCCAGGTCGCGTAACGGCGCGGGTCGGTTTTCTTCACCCGGGCGAAGTGGTCCAGCGTGTCCTGGCGCTTCTTCAGCAGCGCGTCGGCCTCGGCGAGGTCGGCGCGCGCCTTGCGCAGGTCGACGCCGAGGTCGATCAACCCGCGCCCGGCCGCCTTGAACCGCGAGACGGCTTCGAGCTTGCCCCGCAGCGCGTCGAGGCGCTGCGCGACCTTGTCGAGGCCGGCGGTGGACCCGCCGAGCCGGCTCAGGTTCTTTCCCGAGTCCCCGAGCTGCTTCAGGGCGCCGGCCGCCTTGGCGGCGCGGGCCGATACGTCATCTTGCAGTCGGATGACGAGGGACGACGTAACGGTACCCATGGCTTACTCTCCCCGCAGGGTCATCGCCTCGCCCCACCAGTCGGCCAGCTCGGTCCAATCCTCGGACAGCCAGCGATCGAGGTGCGGGCCGAACACCGCCGTCACCAGCGCGACGGCGGACCGCCAGCCCTCGGGCCTCAGGCGGAGGTCGGATCGCCCCGCAGGGCGAGGGGCAAAAAATCCACGGCCGCCGCGTCGAGCTTGTCGAAGTCGTCCGAGTCGAGCGCGTCGAGGGCGGCTTGCGGCAGCGGCACGCCGTCGGGGCGCTCGTACATCGGCAGGCTCGCCTCCTGCCCGGCCTGGACCGCAGCGACGTAGGCCCGGACCTCGGCGACCCGCAAGCGCCGCACGACGACGGTATCCACCCGCACGCCATCGACGACGATCGGGAAGCCCAGCGTTACGGGCACGTGGCGCGCCGGCCCACCCTCGGCGAAGGCGACGATGCAACCGGGCGCCGAAGCGGCCGGCGGCGGCGCAGCGGCCACCGCGGCCGGCACGCCCCCAGGCGACGAGGCGGCGGCCTCCGCGGGATACATGCCGGCCGGCGACGAGAGGAGCCCTGCCGCGGCAGCATCGGCCTTCGAAGCCGGTTCGAATTTAGAGAAATCGATGGACACTGGTGATCCTCTTCAAGATGTGAGTTGGTATTAGCCTACGCTATGCACCGATCTTCTTCGGTTGATGAGCCTTGGCGTGCGCCGCGCCGATCCGGCGCGCGGTATCCTCCCGGGCCACACCTCGGACAGCCGTGGAGCCCTCGCCGGCCGCGAGCTTCTGCTCGACCTGCGCCATCGCGGCAGCGTGCGTGTCGCACTCGGCGACGATCCGGTTCAGCGTCGCGAGCGAGAGGCCGAGCGTCTCCGTCTGCGCGAAGAAAGCTTGGGCCCACGGGCGAGAATTGTCCTCGCCCTGGCGGGCCACCCGAAATGCCGCGCTCGCATCGAATTTATCAGATGACATCGCATAATTACTTTCTCTGCTTGAGAATAGATAAGGTGGGCCGGATACCGGCCAAACTGGTGCGCAGCTCAGGCCGCAGTGACATCCTCGTCGAGGGGCACGATCTCGACCTCCGGCGCCGAGGCGACGGGCTCCGGGCCGAGGGCCTTGCCCCACAGCGGCGTCGTCCGGTCGAGGTGCTCAAGGATGCTAGCCGGATGCCGCACCACGTCCTCCCGCCAGTAGGGCACGTGGCCCACGGCGAGGGGCGGCAGGTTGAGGGTAGCGGCGAGCGCGGGAAGCGAGCGGCCGGGGATCTCACGCACGCGGGTGATCCGCCGGAAGCGTCGCAGCGTGACCGTCACCGGCGGCTGTCCGATGACGCGCCAGATGCCGGTGGCGCCGTCCGGGTTCGGTTCGACCTTAGCCTGAGCCTCGGGGTCCAGCCGATGGCCGCGGGGGCCGCACCAGGCGGTGAAAATCTCGTCCTTGAGAACCCGCTCCGGCGTGTCCGGCTCGCGCCGCACCAGCGCCTCGGTGGGGAACAGCCGCTCCGCGCCGGCCGGCAGCGCCTCGTTCGCAGCGATCACCAGGAGATCGGCCTCGGCGACCTGGCGGAGGACGGCCACTAGGTCACGGGCGAGGCGTGGGTACTCGGTCGCCAGAACCTTCCCCGCGGCAGCGGAGGCGCGCTTCGCGGCGGCGTAGCGCTCGCGGCGGCCGGCCTCGTCCTCCTGGACCTGCACGGCGGCGATGCGCTGGCGCAGAGCGGTCACCAGCGCTGCGGCGCGCTCCTGCTTCACGCTGGCCGCCTCGCGGGCCGATCGAAGCCGCGCCAAGCCGGCGTCGTCGCTGTCCAGGAGACCAGCCTGGTAGGCGGCCTCCGCCTCGGAGACCTCCCCGGCCGCCGCCGTCACTTGGGCCTCGGCGGAAGCAAGGGCGGACTCCAGCTCAGAGCTCGGAGCGTCGGGGGCACGAACCACGCCGATCAGTGATTTCAGGGTCTTGAGCATCGGTGTCTCGTTGGACGGTGAGCGGTGGGCGGTGGCTCTCGCCGCCCGTCGCGCGTGGATCGCGACGGGCCGGGCGGCGAGGTTCGGAGGCGTCAGCCGGCCACCGGCTCGTGCTTGATCTCCGGGACGCGCTTCGGCGCCGGACGGCTGACCGCGCTCGCCGCCGCGATGGCGTCGAGGCGGCGCAGGATCTGGTCGGGATGAGGGTCGTGATCGTCGAGCGCCCAGGCCAAGGGCTCGCCCGGACGCAAGGGCGGCAGCACCAGTGCGCTCGCCAGCGGGTCGGAGTACTGCGCCCGGACAGCCGGCAAGGCGGTCGTCTGGTGGAAGGCGCGGCGCTCGAAAAAGCTTTGCCCGTGGGGCGTCGACGAATAGCCCCGCCGGTCGTCCTGGCGGATCACCCGGGCCTGCCGCTCCGCCGGTATGGGTTCGGCCGAACCTTCGGGGCACCACAACTCGACCGTGCGCTCGTCGAGCACCTCGCGCGCTGCGCCCGGGTGGGCGCGGGCGATGATCTCGACGCGGGACAGGCGCTCGGCCCCCTCGGGCAGGTCATCGTTCGACCGGGCGACGGCGAGATCAGCCTCGGCGATGACGCGCAGGAGCGCCAGCGCTTCCTGGGCCAGGGCGGGATACTCCCGCTCCACCCGCTCCACTGCGGCGTCCCGCAGGGTGCGCGCGGCAGCGTAGGCGTCGCGCTTCCGAGCAGCATCTTCCGAAGCACGGGCCGCAGTCAGACGCTCATCAAGCGCGACGACGAGCTGTGCGACACGGTCGCGCCGGATCTCGGCGGTCCCGCGTTCGGAGGCGAGGCGGCCCATCGCCTTGTCGTCGGCGGTGAGCAGCGAGTCGCGATAGGCCGTCTCGGCCTGGCTGAGAGCGGTCGCCGCCGCCTCCGCAAGGCGTTGGGCAGCGGATAGGCCGTCGGCGACGGCGTCGGACGAGGCTGCGGTATCGGCGGAGAGGGCGACGAGACTGGCGAGATCGTGCTTCACGGGATCCTCAGGATCTGGAGGGACGGGGATCAGGCGGGGAGCCCGTGGCGGGCCCGCATGCGATCGGCGAGCGTCGCGGTCACGGCAGCCGGGGCCGGGACCGGCCCAGTGCTCGCGGCGGGAAGGCCGTGGCGAGCCCGCATGCGATCGGCGAGCACGGTGGAACCGGCGGCAGGGGCCGACACCGGAGCGGCGCTCTCCATGGGAAGGCCGTGACCGGGCCGCGTTTCGTCCGCCGCCGACAGCATCTTCGCGATCGGCGCGTCACCAGCGCCCAGGCCGGCCGCGTGCGGCTCGACCGGTTGCGCTTCCTGCGCCCGAGGGATGATGCCGAGTGCGGCGTGCTGCTCCCGGCGGGCCGCCTCGCGCGTCTTGCCAGCCTCACCGTGGGTCGCGCGGAAGGCGACGCCGTTGGCGGCAAGCTGCGCGCTACAGGCAGCCAAGAGGCGGTTGCGGAACTCGACGCTCCGGGCCTCCTCGGCGGTGCCAGCCACAGGAATGGGAAGTTGCTGCGCGCCGTGCCGCGCAGCCGGCACCTTGACGCCCCACGGGTTGGTGGGTTGGGTGGCAAATGTCATGCTGTGGTCTTTCGGGTGTCGACTGCCCGCGCGCCTTGAGCGCTGCGTGACTTTCGATGGTAAAAGGTGCGGCCGCGTTGACCTTGACTTGATGTCTGCATGGCGAGGCAAGAGGTCAACTTGCCGTTGTTCGACGGGCCGCGACGCCGTCAGGATCCCTCGCCAAGGGGTGGTGGCCGAGACTCGGCCAAACCGAAAACCGACGGCTCCCCCGTCTGATTGGGGGGCGCCATCGTGGGATCACGCGCCGGGCGCGGCCGTCGAGCCTTGCTCCGCGGCGAGCGCCTTGGTCAGGGTGGCCCGAAAGGCCGCGAGACCCGCATCCTTGAGCTTGCGCAGATGGGGGCGGATCACCCGGGCATCGCGTCCGGTCTCCGCGGATATGCGCTCGGCCGTATCGGCGAGCGCGAGGTCGAAGGCTTGCGTCATGGCGCTCACCGCCTCGCGGGCGGCCTCGACCACCTCCGCGGTCGGGGTGAGTTCGCCGCGGGCCTTGGCGAGCGCGATCTCGCGCAGGCTCGCGTCCGCCTCCTCCCGGCGCGCCTTGGCCGCCCCGGTGCGGCGCGGCCCCTCGTAGGAGGAGCGTCGGGCCGGTAGCGCGCTGTCGAGGTTCGTGTTCTCCGCCCGGTGGCGGACCACCGCGGCGTAGGAAACCAGCGTATCGCGTCCCTGCACGACTGGGTTCAGGTCTTCGGCGTAGCGCGTGATGTAGCGAGACAGGCTAGATCTATTGATCGCGACCCCATCCGCAGTCAGCTTTCTGTGAAGCTCACTGATTGAGACTAGATCTGTGCAATCTGTGCTCATACTTGTGCACCTGTGCATCGGTTTTTGAACAGAGCAACTAGAGAAATCCCGGGTGCTTTTCGCCCGCATGGGTCCACCCCCCTCAGAGGGACCCATTGGGGGTGGGGCGGGCAGGGTCGGACAGGAGTGCGAGGCGGGGACAGGCGAGGACGCAGCGCTGCGAGGCGCGACCGTCCGGGGCGGGATCGCTGTCGCGCAGAGAGATGGGCCTCGCCGCTGGGGCGGGCCGGGGCAGCGCCCACAACGAAAAACGCCCGGCGGAGTGCGCCGGGCGTTTTCAAACCTTCTGAGGGTGCTCTGACCCTAGTCTAGCTTTCCCTGGCCGTCAAGCTGCTCAGCTTAGGCCGCCCCTCGCTCCAAATTTGCCTTTAGTGTCCGTGCCTTGCGCCTGGTCACGGGCACCTGTTTGACCGGCTCGGAGGCCCAAATCGTCAGAGGCGCAGCCGGCCCCGTGACGGCGAACTCGGAGCATTCGGCCCTCGCCGCCGTCAGCATCCCGAGAACTGCGTGCCAAGCGACGTAGCGGGCGCGCTCGAACGCGACGATGTCGAGGGGCGCGTCCGGGACGGACTCGTAGCTCGCGATGTCCCGGGTGCCATGGCGATAGACCGGACGGCGGCGCCAGGCCACATCCGTCACGTCCGGCCGGCTATCGCCGCGACCGTGGGTGATGACGAGGACGGTCATCGGCAGGATCGTGAGGGGGCGGGGCAGGCCGACCGGCACACGGTCGTTGCGGCCCTCGCCTCGCCCCCCGCGGCGGCGCGTGGCCTGGATCGTCGCACGCCCGCCCGCGAGCGTGATGACCTCGCCCCGGCGTTCCGCCGTCTCCGCGTCCCAGACCACGAAGTCGGCGCCGGCCCCGTATTCGATGAACATGTCGGGGAGGGCGAGGACCGCATCGTGCAGGGCCAAGAGCCCGTCGGGCGTGGCGGCGAGTTGCTGGAACGCCTGGCGGGTCCGGGCTGCCTGGTTGGCCGCATAGCTCGACGTGTCGACCCGCTCCGGGCCGCCGAGCTGCGATCCCGGCGCCGGGGGCCGGAGCCGAGGCCAAGCGCCACGGCGCCCGCGGCCTTGCCGTCCCGGCCGTACTGGTCGACCCGCTGCTCGCGGTAGGCACGGACGAGAAGCGCCTCGATGTCGATCGCCTCGCGGGAGATGGTCATGCCGGTCACCTCGTCGGATGGCAGTGGAAGGGACGCACTACGACGAGGCGCAGCGAGAGTTCGGGTGAAGATCCCAGGCTGCCGAAGCGCGCCTTAACAAGGTCTTTCAGTTGGCTGCGGCTGTACTCAGCTTGCGCTTCAACGTGGCGAACCGGCAACAGATCTCGCGTGATCCACCCCAGGGAACAATCCATACCTGGATATTCCCCACAAGGTCGCATTGCGGCCGAGAAGCTCGCAAGGGGCTGCATTCAGGCCGCCCCCACTCCCGGCGACCGCCACACGCCTCATGTGTTCTGCCACATCCGAGTGTGGCGGGATTTTTGACGTTTCCCCTTCGAACCAATGACTTGGCCTTGGCGTCACACTTTCACACCGTCACATCGCAAAATTAGCGCGCACTGGAAGGAAAATGCTAAGTGCCTGATCTATATATATATATATATTTACAGAGAAATATATTGATTCCTACGCAAAATCTCACTTTTTCATATTTATGCCATCCCGTCGATTTTAGGGTGTGGCAAGTGTGGCGGGTGTGGCTTGGATGCCTAACCTCTTGATGATAATCAGTAATTGGATGCCACACCTGCGAGCATGGCGCGCCACACTCATCCCGATTGTGTGACGTCCGCCCTCCCGCTCTCGATTTTGCACTCGTCCTCGTCGACGATT
>NZ_CP043628.1 GCF_016804325.1 Methylobacterium aquaticum | reverse complement strand
AAGGCGTGAGCCTCACGGTCCGACGAAACGGACGCAGCGAGACGGTCACGGCCGAGCAAATCGTCGTCGCGACCGGGCGTTCGGCCAACACCGAGAGCCTCGGCCTCGCGGAAGCGGGTGTGGCCCAGACGCCGACGGGCGCCATCGTGGTCGATGACCGCATGCGCACCTCGAAGCTGGGCGTCTACGCGGCGGGTGACGTGACCGGCAAGGACCAGTTCGTCTACATGGCGGCCTACGGCGCGAAACTGGCCGCCAAGAACGCCCTCAACGGTGACAGCCTGCGCTACGACAACAGGGTGATGCCGGCCGTGGTGTTCACGGACCCGCAGGTCGGAAGCGTTGGGCTCACTGAAGCCCAGGCCCGTGCTGCCGGGCACGACGTTCGCACTTCGGTGCTCTCGCTCGACAATGTGCCGCGGGCGCTTGCGGCTCGTGACACGCGCGGTCTGATCAAGCTCGTCGCCGACCGGGGGACCCGCAAGCTTCTGGGAAGCCACATCGTAGCACCCGAGGGGGCCGACAGCATCCAGACCGCCGCAATGGCGATACGCGGTGGGCTCACGATCGACGATTTGGCCGAGACGATCTTTCCGTATTTGACCACGGTCGAGGGCCTGAAACTCGCGGCTCAGACCTTCGATCGGGACGTGAAGAGGCTTTCGTGTTGCGCCGGTTGATGCCGGGGCAAGACGCTTGCGCGGGCGACGGAGACGGAATGGTCGCAAAAGCGGAAGAGCTCGCGACCGAGATCAGGCCGGGCGTGGTGCGGCCGGACTGGTCCGCCGTGACAACCCCGGCCGCCCGCAATGCGCTGAGCGGGCGTATGTCGGCACGTGCTGGCCTGCTCGACAAGTGGTCGCACGCCCTGGATCCCGACGAGGATCTGGTGTGGCGGAATATTTTAAAGCGATACGCCACCATGGGCCGGCCTCCCCAAGCGGCGGACCTTGCCGGCGATACGGGCATCCCCAGTGACCGGGTCGGCGCATTGCTGCGCAAGCTGCAGTTGCGCGACCTTGTCGGCCTCGAAAACGAGTCCGATAAGATCCGGCACGCCTACCCGTTCACGGAAAGCGAAACCGGGCACCGGGTTGGTTTCGGTCGGCATGTTCTCAGCGCCCTTTGCGCGATCGACGCGCTTGGCGTTGGGGACATGTATCGGACGGACATCAGGGTCCAGGCGCAGTGCCGATCCTGCGGGGAGACGATCAGCGTCGTCACGACGGACCAAGGCCGCAAGCTGGGCAGCGTCGCTCCTGCCGGGGCGGTGATCTGGTACGACTTTGCCTACGGCGACAGCGCGGCCTCCTCTTGCTGCCCGTCGATCGCGTTCTTCTGCTCGGACGAGCATCTCCGTCGCTGGCTGGAAGGGCAGGAGCCGGCAAGGGCCGGAGTTCGGCTGAGCATGAACGAGGGGTTGGAACTCGGTCGCGCGATCTTTGCCCCGATCCTCAGGGAGCCCGTGTCCGCGCTGCCTTGAGAGCCTCGCCCTGCAGCGCGTCTCCGAGGGCGCCGACCTCTTTCCTGCTGAGGAGAAGAAACAGGTGCAAGGAGCCGGAACCGCGAACGAGCTTGAAGAAGGCCCGGTGCTCAGGCCTGCGTTTAACGAAGCCGGCTTGATCCCGGCAATCGCGACCGAGTGTCAGACCGGAGCCGTGCTCATGCTCGCCTGGATGAACGCGGACGCGTTGAACAGGACGATCCTGACCGGCGAAGCCTGGTACTGGAGCCGATCGCGCAAGTCTCTGTGGCACAAGGGCGAGACAAGCGGGCAGATCCAGCACGTCCAGGAGCCGTGGGTCGACTGCGACCAAGACACAATTCTGCTGAAGGTGAACGTCGGCGGCGATGGGTCCTGCTGCCATACGGGTCGGGCAAGCTGCTTTTACCGATTGCTGTCGAGTGGACCTGACGGACTGATCCTCCGAGTAGCCGGTACGGATGCGCGATGATGTCCCGAGCCAGCGCCGATCCCGCCCTGCCGGCCGATTGCTACTTCAAGGGACACCCGGGCGCGAAGCCGTCATCGCCCCATCACAGACATCGAGGAGAGACTTCGTGAGCGATAAGCCCGTCGCAGCTTTCGTAGCGTTTTTGTTCGTATTCCCTCTGACGGTGGTCTGTTGCGCAGGTCCTGCAGCGCTCGTGTCAGGCGTTGTCGCGACAGTAGCGTGGCTGAGCCAGTCGATGGTCCTGCTCGTCGTGGCCTCAGCGGCTGCCGGAGCCTTCGTTCTGCTTCACGTCTTCATAAGCGGCCGGGGGCGACGGTGTACGCCTCGGCCGGAAGCCGAAACCGGGTGTTCAGCAACGACGCCAGGACGGGGAAGCGAATTCGGATGACAGGGGCAGCTTGCGCAGGCTCACCGAAACCGGTCGTCCGTCCTGCAGGCCATATCGAGGCATCGCCACAGCCGGACGACGGGGTCCGTCGCTCGTGCGGCAACCGCCTCAAGGCAGTTCTCTTCAGCCTGGCGCTTGGTTCGGCTTGGTTCGGCAACAGTCCAGCGCTGGCACACTACAAGCTCGTCGGCGTGGCCGTAACCTTGAGCATGCTTGGACAGTGGTTCGGGCTAATCTACCTCCGACGCCGTTGGTCCACGCTCCAGCGCTATGCTTGGGATAAGCAGATCGAGATGTCTGCCTCCCCACTACTCTAAATTTGCGATCATAATTCCTGGAACCTGTCGCTGGTCCAGCTTCGTTCAAGCACCAGAGACTTCTCGGCACTTCATCACAGGCCCCCAGTGGCCGGATGTTCTTGGCGGGTCGAACAACTTGCGAGATGAACGGTCATGGGCAGCCAAAAAGACAACTTGCTGGTCGATGTCGCAATCGGCCTCGCTGCGGGCTTTGTCGCGACAAAGGTGACCGAATTCGCCCAGGAGGCGCTCTACCGACCCATGCCGGAGAGCGTCAAACAGGCCGAGGAGGCGGTTCGGCCTGGTCCGCCCCCCGAGGTCGCCGCGCGCAAAACCATGCAAGCCATTGGGCATCCTCTCGGGCAGCAGAAGCTCAAGTTCGCGACTATGGCGGTCCATTACGGGTTGGGCGTCGGCTGGGGGCCGCTCTACGGCCTCTTGCGGCGCCAAAGCCGGATGCAGCCGCTCGGCGCGGGCTTCGTGACCGGCGCCGCGATGTCCTTGATCGTGGACGAGGCCTTAACCCCCGCCCTCGGGTTCAGCGCGCCGAGCCGTGCCTATCCCAACATTACGCATGTTCGGGGTCTTGTCGCTCACCTCGTCTATGGAGCCGCGGCCGCCCTCGCGGCCGAGAGCCTCTACCGTCTCCTGAACGTGTCGCCCGATTCGGAGGCCGGCCGGACTGAACTGCCCTCGCGCGGCCCCAACGGAGCGTGAATCGCCGGATCGGTTTAGCCTGCACGATATGCCAGCGCGATCCCAAAAAGATGCTTCGATCGAATTACGGCCTGTTAGCTCTTGAGCCAGTCCAGAGCGGCTGCGAGCGAGAGAACGCCCATGAAGCTTGAGGCTGTCTTCTCGTAGCGGGTTGCGATGGCACGCCATTCTTTCAAGCGCGCCCAGAGCCGCTCGACGAAGTTGCGGTTGTTGTAGATCCAGTCCGGGCAGGCGACGGGAGCTTCGTTGCGCTTTGACGGGATCGCGGGCCGTGCACCCTGGCTCCAGATGTGCTCACGAAAGGCGTGACTGGCAAAACCTCGGTCGGCCACCACCCACTTGGGCACGCCTGGCAGACGGTCCAGCAGCGGGATAGCGTGTGGCAGTTCGTGGGCTTGACCGGGAGCCAAGATGAAGGCGACCGCGCGACCGAGACCGTCGGCGATCACGCAGGCCTTGCTGCCAAAGCCGCCGCGCGAGCGGCCCAGCGCCTCGCGCCTGTCCCGCTCAGCTTGTAAGCCCCTTTTCGATGGGCTCCTGCGGCCTTCTGATGGGCACGGATGCTGGTGCCGTCGAGGAACGTCATCCCGAGCTGCACACCGGCATGCTGAGCGAGGCGGAGCAGGCGCTCCCAGACACCGAGGCGGGCCCAACGGATGAAGGTCTGAGCCGCACGAGCCCAGGGACCAAACTCAGCCGGGATGGCTCGCCACTTGGCCCCGTTCTGATGCCGCCAGAGGATGGCCGAGATCGTGCGACGCAGATCCTGCGGCGGCGTCTTGCCCCTCGGCCGGCATGCCTCGATCAGCGGCTCCAGCTTTCTCCATTCTGCGTCGTCCAGCATCACTCCTCCCAGTCAGGAGGAGCAAAACGCCCGCACACGGAACACGTTCAAGGCCGAACAGGCCGTAGTGAAACGCGTCATTTTTTATCGGGGACCTGGAGGGGCTCCAGATTTGTTAGCTTTCTGAAACACCCTCGCCAGAAACGACGGTCGAGTTCGTATAGCCGAATTTTGTGCAAGAGAGCGATCGTCATGGAAGTGCAAGATAATGACAGCAAACAATGGAACGGCGCGATCGCCGCCTTCGCTGCCCTGCACCTCATCTGCTGTGGGTTGCCTCTCCTTCTTCTCTCAGGTGTGTCACTCGCGTTTATCGCACCGTACTGGCCCGTGTTAGCCGGAGTTGTCGCAGTGCTCGGGGCCATCGGCTTCGTCTGGTACCTCCGTCGCGGCTGCGCCACGTGCTCTCGCAATGAGGGCCGCTACGCGATCATTTCGAAGACTTAGAGGCGCATTCGCGCGCCGTTAGAGCCGGTCCCGCGCCGCTTGAGTGCAGATCGTGATTGTCCCGAACCAGCCGCTCACTCGGCTGCTGCGGGTCGGTCTCTCGGGCGAGGCGACGATCGAGACGGGGTTTGCAAATGTCCTAGGGGAGCAAACGTGGGCTGCGTCCATCGCGCCGTTGTTCCGTAAGCCTCCCTTATACGAATGAGTGCGAAGCCCGGATCTGGGATGGTGACATTGCAAGGTCCGCTGCTAGGTGACGGGCGTCCGCTCGGGTGAGCCGGATCGGAGGTTCGGAACTGGTGCGATCTTGCTGCTCAATATGTCGTGGCTGAACCGCCGCTTCCCACCCTGAGTAGCCTTTCACGCCGCGGCCTTCGTCGTGTGGTTAGTCGATGCGGTCCTGCGCCCCTGCAGCTGGATGTTGACGCGAGCCACCAGGTTCCCCCCTTTCCGAGGACGGGCGAGAGATGATCCGATGGGCAGCGCCGACCAGGCCTCCCTAAAATTCGGGCCGAGCATTCGCGGCGTCGGCGCGACCGACCGAAAGGAGACGGCCGTGGCCCTTCCGAAGCGCCCGGGCTCGGCGAAGGGGTCACCCGGGCCGGGTTGTCGACATCGGGGGCATGGCCGGCGGAGCAACTCCCGCACATCGGCGTCACCCGGAAAATCGCCAGCAAGCAGCAGATATCCACTTACGAGGATGGCCGCACACCGGCACGCCAAAGAGCGCTGGTTGATGCACCCTGACCAGGTCGTCGAACGGATCGACAACTTGGTCGGGGGCTTGCGCCCCGGCTCCTGGATAGGCTCGCCGGGGCGACGAACGCGCTCAATGGTGCACCGCCAGCATCCAGACAGCCATGGCGACCATCATCACGTTCTCGGTCAGCGAGACGAAGCCGAGCGGGACCTTGCTCGACCCGCCCACGCAGGCGCACTTGATGTCCCGCTTGTCCACGTAGACCGCCTTGAACACGGAGGCCGCCCCGACCGTGCCGATGAATAGGGCCACAGGGATCGAGATCCAGTTCAGGGCGCCGGCCACCATCAGGACGCCGGCGATGCCCTCGAGGAAGGGATAGGCATAGGCGTAGCGGACCCAGCGCTGCCCGAGCAGGTCGTAGCCCAGGAACATCGAGGAGAAGCTCTCGATGTCCTGGAGCTTCAGGAGCGCGAGCACGCACATGCTGAAGGCGATGAACCACTCCGCCGCCCGCATGGTGAGCGGCGTGCCGAACACGGCGTAGCTCGCCGCCAGTGCCATCAGCGCCGTCATCGAGAACACCGCGATAACGGGCACGTAGGTCGTCTTGTTAGGATCGTTGGCCGCCTTGCCGAAATGGCGTTGCAGGTCGTCGAAACCGCCCACCCGCTCGCCGTTGATGAAGGTCTGCGGCGTGCTCTTGACCCCGTGCTCCGCCTTGAAGGCATCGGTCTGTTCCCGGGTGGTGAGCCAGCGGTCGTCGACAGAGAAACCCTGGCACTCCAGGAGGTCCTTGGCCTTCAGACCGTACGGGCAGACGTGCTGGGGCATGACCATGCGGTAGAGCGTGGCCTTGCGGCTGGCCGCGGCTTGCATCGGAAGCTCCGGGTGTGAGGTTGGACCGGTTTGGCCCTGCGCGCTCCTGGTTCGGAACGGCGGACGGGCCCGGTCGTCAAGGGTTGCGGACCGTTGTGAACCTTCCCATCATAGTAAGGTCAACACGGGGATGGCGCTGCCATGAACATCGGCCAGGCTGCCCGAGCCTCCGGGGTCTCGGCCAAGATGATCCGCCACTATGAGAGCATCGGGCTCGTGCCTCCGGCCGACCGGCGGGACAGCGGCTACCGGGACTACGGCGTCGCCGACCTGCACCGGCTCGGCTTCATCCGGCACGCCCGCGACCTCGGCTTCTCCCTGGAGCGCATCAGGGTGCTGCTCGGTCTCTGGAACGACCCCGGCCGGAGCAACGCCGACGTGAAGGCCATCGCCGAGGCGCACATTCGGGAGCTGGAGGAGCGCGCCCGCCAACTCAACGAGATGGCCGATGCCTTGCGCTCCCTGGCCGACGCCTGCGACGGCGACGGACGTCCGGATTGCCCGATCATCGTAAGCCTCGAGACCGGAGCGGAGGCCCCAGCCTGCCACCGGAACCCCGATCCGACAGCGCCGGAGCCGCTGGCGCAGCGCGGGAAGGCCCGCACCAAGCGTTGAGGACGGGACCGAACCTGTCCCTGACCTCTGGCCGATGTCACATCTTCATCGACCTGCCCCCTTCCCTCTCAGCAGCAGCCTTTCTTGCCGCTCTTCATGGATATCGACGCCATCGGCTTGGCGCACATCTCCTTTCCGGACTTTCCGCAGCACCCGGCCGCCATGGCCCGTGTCAGAAAGAGCGCGAGGAGAGCAGCGGTGGCGTATTCGGCCCGCCAAAGGGCTGTCGACTGCCCACCGGCAGCCGCGTGACGTCTTGGCGGACGTGGTGAGACTTCCGAGGCCTCGGCTTGGCGCGGGCCTCACGCGAGGCCAATGCGGCAGGCGGTCTCCGGTTCGCCCGGGTCGACGTCGCCAGCGAGGCCGATTTGGGTCACTGGCGCGGCGAGCAGCACCTCCTCCAAGATTGTCGAATTGCCGGTACCGCGCCTCGCCTGCATTTCGAGTTAGGTGGCGGCGTCGAACCCGGCCTCGGCCCGGGCACGGATCGCGGCGGTGCCTGCGGCGAGCGCGCTGGCGACGATGTCGTCTCGGTCCCGGAACGCCTCGGTGGTAGCGCGCCATGCCTTGAAGCCACGCACGAACCAAGACATGCCGGTACGCTCAGCTTCCCCACGCTGGGCTGCGGAGGCAGCGGAGGTGATGATGGGCTCGATAGCCATCGGGTCGTCTCCCGAGCGGGCTGGGACAGTTCCTTGTCGGCCCGGATCGGAGCGTCTCTCCCGACCTCGTAACCGTTACTCGGGCTTGGCCCTCTCTAGCTCTGGTACGCCGCGGAACGCTACGGAAAGGGGCGCCGGATCGACGCTACCTATATCACATCTGATTGAACCAGATGGTGCACTGATGCCCACCCTGACCGACCGCCAGCGGGTCGAACTCGCGATCCCGGCCTACCTCCTGCTCGCGCTGAGCTCGGCGCCGGGTGCGTTCGTCCCGGCCGACGCGGATATGACGGCAAGGGCCGAGGCCGACATCGCGAAGCTACGCGCCGACCTGAAGGCGGCCAGCTTCGAGCCGCTCGAGGATCTGTCCGAGAAGAAGCGGGGCGCCCTGCTGCGGCGGGTCGAGCGGATCGCGCGGGGCGTGATCGCGGATTGGAAAGATCGCTCGACGCTGAGCGTGATGCTGACGCTCTGGTACTTCCTGAAGGATCTAACCGACCGCGAGGTGCTAATCCTGTGGGAGGGTTCGGCGATGGCGCGGGCGGCAAGCCGGCTGCTGCCGATGTTCGCGCACGGCTTCGACGAGGCGAAGTGGGACACCGCGGGGCAGGAGGAGGCAGGCAGGTTGCTGTCACGGCTCCGGGCAGAGGGGCTGTATGGCTGACGCCCTCCTTCAAGCTGCCTGCGGCCCGGCGGTGAAGGATGTGCGCCGGCTTGGCCGCGGGACCGCGCGAGGCTGATCGTCACCCGAAGGGCCGAAACCGCGTAGCGGGTTCGGGGAGCCGCCGCAGGCGGCGAGTAGAGCCCGATCCCGAAGGGACGCGCTCAAGCCCCATCCGCACATTGTCGGTCAGGACCAGTTATACTATCATGACGATCGACACCAGTATGTCAAATTTTCTTCCGAGTTTGCAGCGCGACCCGAATAAACAGCCAGCCCTTCCTTAACTAATCTAAATCCAACATCTTCGTTATTTGACGACAGATGCACTGCAGGGATTCTTTTCAGGTCGAGAGAAATGGCAGGACGGACCATGATCGGCCCTTTCAGGAGCAGGCGTAGGCGGCCGGCTGCCATCAAGCCCTTTCCTACCTCATCCATGCAGCGAGGGCGAGCGATCTGCGGTGCATAGACTGAAGCGAGGTAGTGCTTCTCGCCATTAATGATAACTGCATCTCCACTCACCACCTTGATTGCCTCACCGTCAATCGGGTCGTGATCCCGATACTCTCGCGTAGACGGGTATTCCTTCAAGCGGATCTCAGGGACCACATACATACGGTCCTCTTGAGTTTCTGACCTCGCACAAGTGCACGAGAAAACCAAGATGACCGACGCTAGATATGTTTTCATGACTCCCCCACGATTGATACACCCGGTGATCACTTAGGGCTTATACGGCTGCGCATGTTCATATACACGCACACCATGACGTTGCGCGAGGCCGCAGGATCGAGACGATGCATATAACCGCTCCAACATGAGAGCTTGCAAACGAGCATATATTTAATAACTGCCTTGACAAAAGCGTCGTAGATGATATCATATTTTTTCTAAAAAAAGCTCAAATATTCTATATATTGAGATACGTCACATGAATAAATTTGTAAATACACTGAACATGCTGCCATTTTACATTATGACCATAATAGGTGCCATCGGTGTACTTGGTATCCTCGGTGCACTGCTGGCGGTACTTCGCCGGAGAATGGGCCCGCGGATCGAACGAAAGGCTTTCCTGACAAGGGCTGAAATCGAGGTCCTCGAGTACCTGCGGCGCGTGCTGCCGGGGCATCACGTGTCCTGCCAGGTCTCGATGGGGGCACTTCTGAAGCCGCAGCGGGGTCTCAGTCGCAAGGAGTTCTGGCGGACACGGAACCGGTTCGGCCAGAAGATCGTGGATTTCGTGGTGATCGACCCGGACACGGGCAGCGTCGAGGCGGTGGTCGAGCTGGACGACGCGAGCCACGATGCGGAGAATGATCGGGCACGCGATGCGTTGCTGGCATTGGGGCAGTACCGGGTGATCCGGATCCCGTCACGGCCGCGGCCAACAGAGTCGATTGTGCGGGAGGCAACGGCCTCTCTCCGCGCGTAGCAGCGCAAAGCCGGTTCGGCGGGCCTGATTGCTTGACCCACGCCGGGCACGAGCCAGCCTGGCTGATTGGCCCCGGACGAGCCAAGAGGGTGTCACGGCGAGACCGGAGGAGCGGCTGCGCGCTGAAGGCGGCCAGCTGCGGATCTCCAGACCGGGAGATGACCTCTCCGGTGAGTGCGGGCCGCGCGAGGTTGATCGTCACCCGAAAGGCCGACACGGCGACAGCGGGTTCGGGGAGCCGTCGCAGGCAGCGAGTAGAGCCCGATCCTGAAGGGACGCGCCCTTCCCTCTTTGCGCGGCGTATAAGTGAGCCGCGGCCAACTTCTTCCAGGGTGGGGCGATCGTGTAAGTGGCCTGATATCTCCGCGGGCGCATCGGCCCCAACCTGGTTCGGCTTGTCCGGCCCCTCCCCTACCATTCGCATGGGAGCTTGGCTGATCGACCCCGCTCGGGTCATGAAGATGGTCAGGTGGATCGGGGGCTTCGTTGCAGGACACCGCGGATCAGAAGCGCCGGATCGCCGGCGTGTTGCGAGCTGGTTCGATCATCGACCGCGAGCAGTTGGCGGCTTTCGTGGTTGATGAGGCGACGGTGGTCGCGGCCAACCCGTTCCCGTCGACAACGGCGGGGGCTTCGCGTCAGCGGTGGGGACTACGCGAAATCGAGTTCGAGGCGATGGGCGTGGCCTCGGTCGGCCTGTCGTGCCTGATGGCGGCGCTTTCTGGGCTGCCTGTCAACGAGCCGCTTCGGCAAGAGATCCTACGGGCCTCGAGCCTCGTCCTGTACGTGCTGCTGCATGGCGAAGGCAGCTCGATCATAGGCGCGGTTCTGCACGGCAAGCCGGGCGAGGCACTGCCGTCGTTCATGCAACCTAAGCTCATGTCCAGGCCGGCCCCGGCCAAGCGATCGTCGCGCAAGCGGGTGGCGCCCGGTCAACTCGAGCTGTTCGCAATCGGGTGAGCAGGGCGGCGGACCGGGGTGTTCTCCGTCACGGAGGCCCGGCCCGCGGGTGACGCCAACCGAGCGGCCAACGGGCGGCAGGCTGGTGTGACTGCCAGACCAATGGCCTTCAACTAGAACCGTTCCCCTCCCTGAACGGGCGACGTTGGCCCCCTGCCCTGTCCCGGGCACCAATGCTCGGCGCACTGCTGGTAGGCCTCGAAGCCCGGCTTGTAGGGAATCGCCAGTCCTTCCCGGATCAGGATGTCGGCCACCTTGCCTTCAGGTGCCACGACAGACGCGAGAGTGCGGCGATAGCGTTCGGTCCGCTCGATCCTGACCGGCCCCTTGAGGAGCTGGCGCAGGCGCCCCGAAGCGCGCAGGCCCTTGGCGAGTTCAGTGTTGCGGCGTGGCTTCGAGAACTCCGAACCGTCCGGCTCTACGAGGCGGATGCGTTCCCCGGCCAACTCGACCGTATCGCCGTCGATGATGTGGATCAGGTTGCCGTCGACCATCTCGGCGCGCGCTGGGATAGAGGCCGACGCAAGGAGGCCTGCGAGGCGGGGTGTTTCGTGAGGTCCGGCCTATTGCGGCCCTCAGCCCTCTCGGAGGGCCGCGCGAGGTTGATCGTCACCCGAAGGGCCGAAACCGCATAAGCGGGTTCGGGGAGCCGTTGCAGGCGGCGAGTAGAGCCCGGTCCCGGAGGGACGCGCCCTGCACCCTACCGACGAAGCACCGGAGTTGGCCGCGGCCAACTTTCGGAAAGCGAGGCGATCACCGCCGGCCTGGCGCGGTTTCATCCTCGGAACTCCGGGCCTCGGACGCCTGCTGGTGGAGGAACGTGGCATAAAGTTCGTCGAGGCGCGCGGCGACGAATTCACCGAACGAGGGGTCGCGATTGATGGCCAGGGTGACGGTTGCACCCTTGCGGGAGATCTCTGCTGTAGCTTGACCACCTTGCCCTTCCCACAGCTTCGATGTGGCCGGAGAGGGCTTCTGGGGAGTGACGAGTGCGGCGATCCTGGCGAAGCGTGCATCGCTGTCGAGCGCCACGAAGGCGTCATCCATCACGGCCTTCTCGACCGCCCTCGCGACGGACGGGGTCTTGATGTGCTCGGCGAGAGCAACCCAGCGGCGGCGACCGATCTTCGGCGCGGGACCGATCCTGGTTACGATTTTCTCCGGCACGGCTCGTGCGACGGCGATCAGCTTCGACAGCTCACCTTTGTCGATGGAAAGCGCGTTCGTGATGATCGTCCGCTCGAAGCCGTGGTCTTCAAGGCGGCAGGCAAACAGCGCCCGTTCGATGTAGCTCAGATCCTGGCGGGCGGAGTTCTCGAGACCCTGGGCGACGACGAGGTCAGCATCGTTCAGCTCGCGTACGACGGCGCGGACCTGACGACCAAGTTCGGTCAGGGCCCGCAAACGCCGGTGCCCGTAAGCGACCTGATACCGTCCCATGCGGGTGGGATGCGGGCGGACTAGGATCGGGACTTCCTGCCCGTGTTCCTCGATCTGGCGCTTGAACTCGCCGAAGGTACCACCGTCATGATCGAGCCGGTCCTTCACGAAGGAGGGATCGATCAAAGCCGGGTCGAGGTCGACGATGGTCTGCCCCCTGGCCAGCGCTGCTTGGAGTGCGCGGCGATCGTCGTCCATCCGAGAAAGCGAGAGGCTCATTGCCCGGACGGGTCCTGCTGGTACCCTTCCGTCCGGTGACGGGTCGGCGGAACGAGAGTTGGCCGCGGCCAACTTCTCTGTGGCAGGGGCGTGAGAGGTCGGTTCGTGACCCGGGTGCCCGGGCAGACCCGTGGCGGTGTGGCGAGGCGAGTTGGCCGCGGCCAACTTTTCGGACTCAGGTGCTTGTTCGGTTCGGTGGGAGCCGACATCGATAGCCTGGCCCGCGTCAGTGCCTGAACCGGAGTTGGCCGCGGCCAACTTCTCGGGGTCGGGAGTCGGGCTGACGGCCTCGGCAGCAGGGGGGGCGGGCTGATCCGAGCCGGTGCTCGGAGGCGAGTTGGCCGCGGCCAACTTTCCGAGGTTGGGGCTCGGGGCATACAGGTCCCGGATTGCGTCGCGGCGTTTCATGCTGCCCGCCTCCAAGCGGTGTGGACGGACTCAGCCGGGATGGGTCGGTGCTGTGAGGTGCTGCTGGCGCGAAAGTTGGCCGCGGCCAACTTTTCGGGGGAGGGGGCGCGGGCGGCAGCGGCGGAACATAAGGGCTGGCCCCAATCGGCCACGACGTCCCGGCCTGAGTTGGCCGCGGCCAACCTTCCGGCGCCCGAGATCATGGAAGAGGGGTCCCGGGTTGTAGGCTTGCGGCTCACGCGACCCGTCCCCAGGCCCTGTGAACGAGCCCGAGGATCTCCCGATGGACGGCGTCCAGGCTCTCATAAGCCCGATCGTAGGTCGCGCGGCCGACGCTATTCCGCTCGAGTTCGTACAGGCTCTGCTTCGTCAGGCCGGCATCGGCGATCGCAGTGGACTTCCAGACGGAGGCGGCAAGAACGTCATCCCCGAACAGGCTGCGCAGGAGAGCAACGATCTGGCTCTGCGGCCCATCGTGCGGCTCGTGGCGCGTCACGACATAGCGGATGAAATCGTGGGAGAGATCGCCACCGGCCTCGCGGACAACCCGCATCAGATCGGAGGCCATCAGCAGGAACTGGGACATGGACGCGACGTCCACCATCTGCGGGTGGATCGTAATCAGGAGAGAAGTCGCGGCACACACCGCCCCGAGGGTCAGATACCCGAGTTGCGGCGGGCAATCGATGACGACCAGATCGTAGTCCTCTTGCACTGAAGCGAGAGCATGGCCGACACGCTCGAAAAACATCCCTCCGTCGGCACGCTGAGGACTGGACAACATGCTGGGGGTCTCGTGCTCAAACTCCATGAGTTCGAGGTTACCTGGAACGAGATCGAGTCCATGAAAATAGGTTTTACGAATGATGTCACGCAGAGGCTTGCGTTTATCGTCGTATCGAATAGCGCCGTAGAGCGTATCACCCCAGCGAAGGTCAAATTCGGGCTGGATCCCGAACATGGCACTGAGCGATGCCTGCGGGTCGAGATCGACTGCTAGGACGCGGTATCCCTGGAGGGCCAGCCATTGAGCAAGATACAGGGTGGTTGTTGTCTTCGCTGAACCGCCCTTGAAGTTGACGCATGCAAGGGTTTGAAGACGCTCTCCCTCACCACGACATGGCAGGAAGTTCTTTGCATCTTTAGGTCTTGCCTCAGCCAGGTACTTTCGTAGTTCACCGATCTGCGCAAGCGAATACAGTCTCCTACCATTCGCTTGGATTTCAGGAGATGGGCCAAGCTGCTCCAGGGACAGCGCGCGCAGATGGCTGTCAGACACGGAGACAAGCCGAGAGACTTCGCCAATAGAAAATCTACGAAGCTCCTTCTGCGCTTCGGGAGGAAAAAACCGCTCACGCATTGACTGTAGCTGGGCGGAGAGGAGACGAGCATGCGTCGATATGCGATCGTCTGAAGAGGCAGTGGCTTCTACCTGAGATACAGCGAGCGACGACATGCTATGCCCTTGAAAACGGATTTGGCCGAAAAAACGGTACCAATCCGTTTTATATATCCATAAACAGTTCAGCTTTGCAAGAATTTAATCGTTAATGGATCCTTACCTTGCGGATGGTGAGCACGGATGGATCCGACAGGGCGCCAGGCTCTAGAAGTCATTGAACGTGAGGGAAAAGCCGGAGTTGGCCGCGGCCAACTTTCGATCGGGAGTGGTGGCTGATGAGGGGAATGCCCGCGTCGGTGTTCCCGAGCGGTTGCCTGCAGCGGTGTCCGACCGCGGTCGCGAGCGCTGCTCAGGGTCCGGATGCATGGGTTATCCACTGAATTCACACCCTACGGCGCGTCTTTTCGCTTGACGCGCGACGACTCTCGACCCTGGGCGCAACCCGTGCGCTTGATATCCGTTACGGATTTCAAGACGGAGGGTCGGGCAGATGCGGCAGAGCAAGCGGACGTCCTGGGGTGGGCCCCGGGAAGGGGCGGGGAGGCCGCCGGCCGAGCCGACGAAGGTCGTCCGCTTGCCAGTCGACATCGCGGATGCCGCCAGGCGTGTGGCGGCGGCCCGGGGCGGTTCCGCGAGCGGGATCGGCGCCTTCCTGAAGGGGGAGGTCCGGACCTCCGCGAGCGCCCCCCTGGTGACGGCGTCGGTGGCGTGCGGTTTCCCGTCGCCGGCCGAGGACAGCCTGGAGCGTCCGCTCGATCTCAATGAGCTGCATGGGATCGGCGCGCCGAGCGTGTTCCTGGTCCGGGTCGCCGGCGAGAGCATGACCGGCCGGGGATTGTTTCCCGGCGACATCGCGGTGGTCGACAAGGCGCGCCGGCCGCGGTCGGGCTGCATCGTGGTGGCGTGCCTCAACGGCGACTTCACGATGAAGACCTACCTCAAGCGCGGCGACGAGGTGATCCTGAAGGCGGAGAACCCCGCGTTTCCCGACATCACCGTGCCGGAGGAAGCGGACTTCCAGGTCTGGGGCGTGGTCACCGGCTCGTCGCGCGTTTTTTAGAGGCGATGATCCGCGTATGCCCGGACTCGTTGCCCTGGTCGACTGCAACAATTTCTACGCCTCGTGCGAGCGGCTGTTTCAGCCCGAGCTTTCGGGCAAGCCGTTGGTGGTGCTGTCGAACAACGATGGCTGCGTGATCGCCAGGAGCAACGAGGCGAAGGCGTTCGGGATCAAGATGGGTGACGCCTTTCACCTGCGGAAGCGGGAGTTCGCGGCGTGGGGCGTGCAGGTCTTCAGCTCGAACTACACCCTCTACGGGGACATCTCCGCGCGCGTGATGCGGGTCCTGAGCGAGTTCACCCCGGACCTGGAGGTGTACTCGATCGACGAGGCGTTCCTGGGGCTCGCGGGGTTCGGCGATCCTGAGGGCCACGGACGACGGCTTCGGGCGACGGTCGCACGCCAGACGGGGATACCCGTCTGCGTCGGGATCGCGCCGACGAAGACGTTGGCCAAGGTGGCCAACCAGACCGCGAAGAAGGATCTGGCGCGGGGCGGGGTCTGCCTGCTCGACACCGAGGAGGCGCAGACCGACGCCCTCTCCAAGCTCGCGCTCGACGACATCTGGGGGATCGGGGGCCGGCTGGCGCCGAAGCTCATGGCGCTCGGGATCACGACGCCGCTCGAACTGCGGGCGGCCGACCCGGTGATGATCCGCCAGCGGTTCAACGTTGTCGTCCAGCGGACGGTGCTGGAGCTACGGGGGATTCCCTGCCTCGATCTGGAGCGGGACAGCCCGGAGGCGAGGACGATCTGCTCGGCTCGCAGCTTCGGCCGGGCGGTGGAGGGGTTTGACGAGCTCGCGGAGGCGCTGACCACCTACGTCTCGCGCTCGGCCGAGAAGCTGCGCCGGCAGGGGCTGACGGCCGCGGCGATCGCGGTGCTGGTGTCGACCAACCGACACAAGCCGGAGGAGCCGCAGTACCACGCGACCCGGCATGTCCGGCTGACGATCGCGACGGCGGACACGGCGCGGCTGATCCGGGCGGCGCTCTGTGGGTTGCGGGAGATCTACCGGCCGGGCTTCCGCTACAAGAAGACCGGGATCCTGCTGCTCGATCTGGCGCCGGCCGGGAGCGTGCAGGGCTCGCTGTTCCTGCGGCCGGACGATCACCGGCGGGTCGAGCTGATGGGGGCGATCGACGCGATCAACCGCCGCTACGGCCGGGACCGGGTCCGGTTTGCCGGCACGGGGCTCGACCGGGGCTGGAAGCTGAAGGCGGAATTCCACTCGCCGCGCTACACGACGCGGTGGGACGAGCTGCTGCGCGTCTGAGCGCGCCAGCGAGCCGAGAGGGCAGGGGAGGCGTGCCGCCTCCCCCTCTTCGGTCAGTGACCAACGAGCTCGAGGTAGATGACCGTGAAGTTGGTGAGCGCGAGCATCACGCCGATCGCGCCAATCACCCAGGTCTGCGCCTTGAGCTGGGCCTCCAGGCCGGCAGTCGCTTCCCTCATCTTCGTGGCCATGTGTGCCTCCAGTGCCTCGACCACCTTCGTTGCCGTATCGTCGTCCAATTTAAGCGATTGGAGCACTTTGAACAATGTGAGCTGCATGGTGCCTCCGTCTCGTTGATCGAGGCCGGGGATGCAGCGCGGGCTCTGGCGCCGGCGGTCCAGGATCGCGCAGCGACCGCGGGAGCGGGCGACGGGGGAGCCGATTTGCGTTCAGCAAATTGGGGGACCGTCGATCCTGGAGAGGCGGCGCGCACCCGTGCCAGGGTTTCGGCCCGATCGTGAGGCGGCAGGCGGGATGCCGGAAGGGCAAGGCTCAAGGGGGTGGGCAGGACGGTCGCTGGCCGGGGGAGGGGAGCTAGGTGCCTCGGGTCAGGGGGATTTCCCGAAGTCCCAGATGGGCACGCCGGGGGATTTGATGGGATGGAGGCGCCAGGAGCGAGTGACGGGAAAGCGGATGAATTCCGCGTTTACCTCGGTCACATCCCTGGTCAGCGGCAGGAGAGCGCCGGTGTAATCGCCGCGGAGGGTGCCGGCCGTCGGGTGGACGCCAAAGAGGCGCAGGGTGCCCCATCCGAGCTCTGCGGCCTGGAGGCCCCACTCCTCGATCCAGGCCGTGCAGCGGGGATGCGTCTCGTACCAGTCGATGCTTCTAAGGCCAGGGCAGGGCGGCTGGTCCGGCGAGAGAGAGGCGAAACCGCGGGACCAGTTGAGAACCAGTTCGAGGGATGATGTCATAGATGGGGTTTACCCCACCCTACGATAGGTTGCAGCACGGTGTGGCGAACGATCCCGTTACATAATCAGACCGCATTGCTTCGATCAGCCACCTACACCCGGCTCATAAAAGTTGCTGTTGTAAACAAAAATATAACAATTCCGACAATAAACAAAATAACAATCGGAACAAGTATAATGGTTCCTTGCACTTGAGATTTAATTTCTATTTTTTTAAATTTTTTGTACTCTTCCCAATCTTTTGGAGCGAGAATTCCGTGCTCATTGGAGTTCTCAAAATGGAAATTCTCATAGGGAATAGCATGATTTACCATGAAGCGATAAAATAGCCACCCAGACAGCGCCATTAACCCTATACCAATAGTCCATACAAGAAACATGACCGCCTCTCTCTATCTCTGACACGCCGCCGCCAAAATTAACTACACAGCCAACTCTACACAGATTTATATCACTAAATCACACATAATTACAATAATACACGGGTTATTTTAAAATTTAGGATATTATAAGACCGAATTGCCGGAGAAATTCGGATTCTAATTACACCTTGGCCTAATAAATCGGATACCTCATCATAACATAACATTGCGATTAAGTCGCGCCCGTCGAAGAGCCTGGAGAACAGGGCCGAGCGAGTATTTCCCGTCGCGTTTTCGCTCGGTCAGAGACCGTAGATAGCCGCCGGCACTCTTGATGCTCGCGGAACGCTCCAAGATCGCCGCGAGGGTGATCGCTGCCGCTTCAGGCCCCATAGCGTCCTGGGCATCGCTCCAGGCCGCGGGGCTGATGCCGAGCATTGGCCGGATCAGGTCGGCCGCGTCCATCAAGTCGTCCCACGACCGGATTCCAGAGCGCGCGTAGTCCTGCACCTGCGGGCAGACCTCGAGCACGGAGTGGAGCGGATAAGTTGATCGTATTGCGCTCTGGTCAGCTACGGCACGCTCCCTGCCCGTTTCGGCAGGACCGGCCGGCTTCTTCCCATCCCCGAATGCTTTTTCACTAACAGGCCTATCAGGGTTTGAACTCTGTATGTGCCGCTCGAAATGAGCGGCTTTGCCGCTCAATTTTTTGGATTCTTGTCGCGCAATCAGGGCCCTGCTCAGGGCGAGGGCGAGGACTTCGAGCGCCTCGCCTATGGCTCTCACCTCAGCGGGCTCCGGCCGGCGGGGATAGCCAGCGACGAGGGCGCGGTAGCGCTCGCGCAGCTCGGCCGGTGTCGGCTCTCCAGGATCCCCGCACCCGTCCGCTACGTCGAGGGCGTCGAGGAGCTTGGCGCAGTCGCGCCGGAGCAGGCTGACCGTCTCGCGGGCAAGGCTCTGGGCAAGGGCCTCGGCGCGGACAGCATCGGCGAGGGCCGCGAACTCGGCTGCCCGCTGGGCGAGTGGGGTGAGGTCGAAGCCGTAGGCATGGGTGACCTGCCCCCCTCGCCCCGGCGTGCGTAGCGCTTGCCGTTGGGGCTGTCGCGCCGGATCACCAGGCCGGCCTCGACGAGGGCCGAGAGGTGTCGCCGAAGCGCCGCCTCGGAGAGACCCCGCGCCCGGGCTGCGAGGCTACGGTTCGAGGGGAAGACCACCAGGTCGGGGGTGTCCTTCGTCGGAGCCAACATGACCTCGGGTAGGAAGGTGAGCAGGGCCTCGAGCACGACGAGGGTCGCGGACGACAAGCCAAGCCGTGCCTTTGCGGTCGTGAGATCGTGCAGGACGCGCCATTTCTCTGCGACGATGCCGGCCGGCTTGTCCGCCGCGACCTCAGTCTGGGCCGTGATCTGGGCAGCCGTCAGCGATCGCGCGCCGAACGGCGCGGTAAGTCGCCTGACCACCCCACCGAGGCGGCCACTGTTCTCATTCATGACGCCCGATCCCTCTCTGGTCGGGCCGCGACAGCTCGTGAGGTCACCCCATAGGGGCGTCCTCCTCCAGGCAAAGCCTCTCCGTTACAAGAAACTGCGTTTCTTGCTTGACGCCCGGGGGCGATCTGTGGCTTGTAGGAGGTGGTTTTTCGGCTCCTACAGCCTTCTGGTAACGGTCACTCGGCTCTCACTTCCCGGCAAGGAGGTGGGGGCCGATGGCTTTTCAGGGGTGCTCTGCGGCGGCGTTGAACTCCTGGTAACGACTCGCAGGCCAAGAGCCGGCGAAATGGCATCTCCGGCCCCACGGCGAGGGTTGTCAACCCGAATCACGTCCTGGATGTGATTCGAGCGTATTTTCAACGTAGATAGTCTGTTGTTAGGCCCTTTGCGGGTTAGACTCTCGATCACGCGGGCATCTCAATGTCGACCGTGAACGAGCAGTCCTTGATCGTGGAGATGACCTTTGCGTCCTCGCTAGCTCCGTTGCGAGAGCCGGTCCTGGCCAGAATGCGAACGGCGGTGATTTTCCGGACGGCCTTGTAGATGTGGCCGGGCGGTCTCGCTGGGAGGGAGAGGGTACCAATCGCCCCCGTTTGCACGGCGGCGGCCCGGAAGCGCCGCGCCGACTTGCCCGACAGCTCTGCGGGATAGACGACGTGAATGAGGGTGTCGGCGGCATGGCCAGGCCCGCCTTCGACCAGGGCCTCGACGCATCGCGCGATCACGAGCGCGGTGGTCAGCGGCGAGGAAGGGCGGATGCAGACGATCCCCCGCGCCGAGATGGCGGAGCGCAGATCGAACCCCTCGGTCAGCGACACGCTCTTGAGACCGGCAATCTCGGCCGCGTGAGCGGCAAGGGCCTTGCGCCCGAACTCGCGCTTGTCGTCCGGGAGGTTTTGGATCGGCTTGATCGCCCTCCGGAGAGCCGCCCCTTCGGCCGATGCGTCCTCGCCGGCATCGACCTCGTGCCCGTCGATCTCGTATCTGCCTTCGACCAGTTGACCGAGCGCGACCTCGTCGAGGAAGGCGGCGTAGATCTCGAATGGGCTCTTATCGCGCCGTGTTGCGATCGCCATGGCGAGCGGCAGTAGTTCCTTGTGCAAGGCTTCAGCCTCGGGTCCAAGGCGCATGTCCGCGATCGCAGCCGTCAAGGTCGAGGCCGCGACCCGCAGGGGCGGCTGCGGCACGGCGTCGAGATCGATCGAATAGACCTCGGTGTCCCGGCCGAAGGGCTGCGCGATCTGGGAGATTTGCCGGGTGAGCATCTCCGGCTTCTTGGCGACCTTCCCCTCGTCGAGATCGGCCTTGTTCCGAGCGAAGGGCTGGGGGATGCCCTCGACGATGATGGCACCCATGCCGTTCATGCAGGCCCCGAACACGAGGTTGGCGACCGCCTGAGCCTGGAACTGCGGATCGTCGCCTTCGATCGCCACGCCCTGAACTAGGTCCTCGCGCCGCAGCCAGACTTGGCCGGTCTTCGCCAGGCCGATCGGCCAGGTGGCGTCGCCGCGCCGGCGCGTGGTCTCGTCGCGGTAGCCGCGGCGTCCGAGGTGGTGCGGCACGCGCCCGGGCGCGCGCCAGTTTCGCCAGCCGTAGGTGAAGTGGCGCAGGAAGCGGTACCCGGCGTAGGCCAGGATCGCCTCGGGCACGAACGGCGCGGCGCACAGCGACACGGAGAGCGCGGTCGCGATCCCGAAATGCCACGCGACCTCTTTGGGGGAGTCATCGTTCATCGCTCGTGCTCCCCTCAACCCTTGGTCCGACCACGGATCATCGACAGCATGGTCCGGCCGGTCGCACTCGAGCCTGCCCGGGTGCCGGAGGTAAGGGCGCCCGCGGTCCTGGCCGCGTTCCCGCCCGGGATCTGGTTGGGCGAACTCGGCATGACGATGCCGGCCGCCGCCGTCGCGGTGCTGCTGCCGGTACGCCGCTCGATCTGCGCCCCGATCCAGGACAGCACGGTTTCCGGCAGGGCGCTGATCTGGCCGGCCGATAGCATGACGATCGAGAACAGGATCACGGCATAGACGAACAGGCCAGCGGTCCCGACCATGGCGTAGGCGATGGTCCCGTCGGGCGAGAGCATCGCCAGCGCGCCGCGGAAGAACACGTTGGTGATATCGATGCCCACCCGCATCAACAGGAGCGAGACGAGGAGCCCGACAACGATCAGGGGTGGGCGGAGCAGGATGCCGAGGAAGAACATGTAGCCCTGGCCACTGTTGCCGACGAAGCTGTCGGAGCGAGCCGGCATGAACTTCGTGAGGAGCCAGATCGGCACTGCGATCATCGCCTCGGCGACGATGAGAAACCAGTTGAAGGTGCCCATCAGGAAGTGGACGATGACTACGAACGGCACGAGTCCAACCAGCATGAAGGCAGCTGCGAACAAGATCGTAGCTAGAAAATAGAAAAATCCAGACGCCTTCTCAGCAATATCCTGCCCAACTTGCCCTGCCGGATGCTTGACAAACCCTAATCCCCATCCGACAAAATCCGAACCGATACCAGCTCCCGTCGCTGCAAGCCCATAGTTCGCAATGCTCTGGCCGATCTCCTGCACCTCGAGGATCGGGTCCCTCCAGGTCGTGCTCTCCGGCCGGCTGATGACCCCGAGCACGCCCGAGTAGATCGCCGAAAGCGCCCTGGCGAACACATTAGGCGGGTCGTTCTGTGCGGCTGGATCATCACTGGCGATGCGCGCGACGCTGCCGGTGCCTTGCGCGGCGATGAAGCCGCTGAATGTCCCGACATAGGTGACGTTGCGCTGCGCCTCCTGGGCAAGTGGCCAGTACGCGCTGTGACCGAGCGAGGGCATGTAGGTGGCGATGCTGGCCGGGGGCACTGCCGTCACCGAGGCGCTCGGACCGGCTGAAGCTGCGAGGAGCTTGGCCTGGACGAGGCTCATCGAGCGCTGCCACATCGCGGCCGAGAGCCAGCCGTTCTCGGTCGAGTTCGACAAATAGTTGCGCAGGGCCTGGTCGAGCTGGGCGTTGTTGTTCTGGGTCAGGCTCTGGCTGACGCTGGTATAGGCCGCGTCGACCGCCTCCTTGATGCGGGTCTGGATCGCCTCCTCGTCGCGACGGCCGGACATGATGGTGGTGGCGATCCCGCTCGCGGCACCGTCAAGGCTGCCGATCGCCGCCTGGAACGCGCGCTGGCTCTGCTGCTCGGCCAGCGCGATCAGGAGCGATGTCGTCGAGGCGTCCGTCGCGTCGGCGAGTTTCACGTTGATTTTCTGGTGCTCGTAGACGACCGAGCCGCACAGGTTGTTCGACTTGCGGAAATACCCGTTCGAGTCGGCGAAGTAGTACGTCGTCGTCTGCGGGCTCCACGATCCGAAGCTGCCGGTGTCGGTGACGGTCCGCGAGACGATCGCGGCGGCATTGTCGCGGCCCGACACATTGTTGGCATATTGCTGCAAGGATTGAGCACAGACGTGACCGTAGAGCCGGGCTTCCAGCAACTTGGCGAGCTTGCCGCGCAGGGCGAAGTCGCCGAGCGCCGGGGTCGGCTGGGCCAGCGTACCGTACATGCCGGCGAGCCCTGTCCCGGCGACGCGGGTCCAGAGGGTGTCGCCGAAGCCAGACCCCCAGACGGCGATCTGCACCACCAGGATCTGCACGAGAGACAGGCCGCTCTTGATCGGCAGGCTGAGGATCGCGCCGGTCATCACCCGCAGCAGGGTGTACTTGGCGGAGGATCCGCGCCCGAAGGCCTGGCCGTCGTTCGCGGTGTCGGCGACCAGCGAGTAGAGCAGGTAGCAGGCAAGGATCGTCGAGACGATCAGGCAGCCGATATTGAAATACCCCAGCGCCACCGTGAGCGGACGGTCGTCCGAGCAGGTCGCGGCGGTCCACACGCCGTCGACCACACAGCCGAGGAGCTTGCGCAGGTTGATGAGCGCCAGGTCGTTCTGGACCGGCGTGAAGATCTCCTTGCCGGTCGTCTGGGCCTGGGCGGCCGTCGCGGCAGCGAGGAGACCGAGGCTGCCAGCACCGGCGGCGATCCTGCGGAGCATGGGGGGATCCCTAGAGGTTGCCGCCGGCCTGGGTGGCCAGGATGGTGCCGAACACCGCTGAGGTGCGGGCCTGCTGCTCGATGAGCTGCTGGCGCAAGCTGAGCGACATCGAGCGCATGCGGGTGAGTTCGATCAGCAGCCCGTGCTCGGACTGGCCGGCGAGCCCGGCCGACCACGCCTCGTACTGAGGCCCGCCGCCGTACTGGCCGATCAGCGCGTCGAGTTGGGCGAGCGGCGATCCGGCGGTGGTGCCGGTCTGGTGGTCGTCGGAGGACGACATCGCCCGCACGGCGCTGAGCGAGACGAGTGCGGGCGAGCGCAGGGCCTCGACCTTGCGGGCGCGTAGCATCATCACGTCGGCTTCGGCGCCGGTCATGTTGGCCGTCGGCTTCGGCATCGGCAGGCCGGCCATCGCCTCGATCACGGCTTTGCGGTCGTCGTCGCTGGCGGAGGGATCGAAGAATACCGAGGCGTCGGTCTTGGTCGGATCCTGCAAGCGGTTCCGGGCGGCCTCCTGGACCGGGGTGTTCTTGCCAGGCGCCACGTCGAGGCTGCGGTAGGTCTCCCGGCCGCTCTTCGCGACGTTGCCCATCGAGCGGCTCGTCGAGTTCATCAGGTCGATCGACCCGCAGGCATTCACGCCCTGGCCGGTGTCGATCCCGTACTGCTCGCGCGCGTCGACGAGGGCACGGCGCTGCGAGACCTGGGACAGGGTCGAAGCGACGGCCTGCTGGGTGTTGCTGGCGAGGTTGACCTCGCGCTCGCCATTGGTCGAGGTCTGGGCGGTCTGCACCTTCATGGCGCTCAGGAGCAGCTCGAGGGTGAGACTGCGCTGGGTCGCGATGTTGGTGCCCATGGTGGCCACCCGGGTGGTCAGGGTGGCGGTCGCGCTGTTGTGGCCGGCGATCCAGATCGGATCGGCCACAAAGCAGGTCTGCGCGGCCGCCGGCGCGGCGAGGCTGGCCGCGAGGGCGGCGGCGGAGACGGCGAGGAGGACCTGTTTCATCACGGCGCCTGGAAGCTCGCGGGGGTGAGGGAGCCGCGGTTGACCGCAGGCACGCTGTTCGTGAGGCGGGCATTGACCATGGCGAGCAGCAGCGCCGCGGCGGTGGCCTCGGTGCGCATGCCGCGCTTGATCTGGTGGGCGAGCAGCGCGAGGTTGGCCGCTTCCATCCGCACCGCGTCCTGGATGATGCCGCGATCGTGCTGGCCGGCCACGCCCGCCGCCCACGCCGCGCCGCCGTCGTTGCCCTGCCAGTGGGTCGACAGGTTTCGCGCCTGCGCGATCGGGCCGTCGGGCCTGAAGTCAGCGGCGATGTCGGCGAGCACGACCGCGGTCATCGAGCGGTAGGTGTCCTTCCCCGTCTTCTCCAGGCGATCCCGGTCGCTGGTGGCGGTCGCGGCGGTGTCCTGCGGCCGGCTGTCGGGTGGACCGACGACCGCGTTGATGAATTTGGAGGCCCCCTGCGCGTCGCCGCTGTAGAGCGCGGCGCCGTCGGGGGCGGCACCGGACGTCATGTCGTTGACCCAGTCCTTCGGGTCGGCATAGCGGCCGGGCTGGGCACGCACCGGCGTGACGATCTGCCGGCGAGCGGCGGGGGAGCCGGTCATCGCCGTGTAGAGGCCCTGCGCCTTCGTGTTCGAACCGCACGGATCGTAGGCGATCTCCGCGGCGGTGACGCTCGCGGCAGCCGCCGCGGCGACCTGGGACGAGGGGAGGGCGCGCGGGGCTGGGCCCGCCTTGCGGGAGAGGCCCGGGATCGCGACCCGCCGGACCGGTACGGCGACTGGCTCCAGGCGGGCCGGTGCGGAGGCCGGCTCCAGGCGTGCCGGGACATGCGCCAGGACGGCGGCCAGCAGCCCGGCCGGGTCGTCCATAAGCCCGAGCGGAGCGATGTGCGGGCCCGCCTCGCCGTCGGGCAAGCGATCGAACACGGACAGGCGCACGTCGACGGTGGTGCCGTGCTTGGCGTAGGCGCGGCCCGACAGCCCGGCTGAGAACACCAGCTGTCCGCCCCGGTCGCTGAGCTCCGCGAAGGCCTTGGCCGCGGCCGGGCGATCGGGCCGGAAGCTCTCGCCGGTGATGGCGACCAGGCGCCCGCCGCGGGGGAGCCGGGACAGAGCCGAGCGGAGGTGATCGCCGGTCGCGTCGCGATAGCGGCCTTCGACATGGGCCGCGACCGAGAAGGGCGGGTTCATCAGCACCACACCCGGCGCGACGTCATCGGCCAGGCGATCGTGGATCTGCGCCGCGTCGAGCTGCGTGACGCAAGCCGCCGGGTAGAGGGTCTTGAGCAGGCCCGCCCGGGTCGCGGCCAGCTCGTTGAGGTGGAGGCGCGCGCCGGCAAGCTCGGCGTGGATCGCGAGCAGGCCCGTTCCGGCCGACGGCTCCAGCAGCGCCTCGCCCGGCCGCAACCCGCAGGCCAGCGCCGCGACGTAGCCGATCGGAAGGGGCGTCGAGAACTGCTGGAGGCTCTCGCTCTCCTCGCTGCGCCGGGTGTGGGTCGGCAGCATGCCGGCGATCCGGGCGAGCATCGCGAGCCGGGCAGCCGGGATCGTGGCCTTGGCCTGGATCGCCGGCCAGAACCGGCGCAGGAACAGCACCTGGGCGACCTCACCGGCCTCGTAGGCATCCTTCCACAACCACAGGCCTCCGGCATCGCTGCCGCCGCAGGCGGCCTCCATCGCCGCCCGCAGGGCGGCGGTCTCGATCGCCCGGCCCTGCGCCAGCGCATCGGCGAGGCGGGTGCCGGCCTCGACGATGGCGGTCGGGCTCGGGGTATGAACGGTGCTGGCCTGGAAGTCCTTGGCGCTGATGGAGAAGTTCATGGGCGCGGCTCCTGTCAGATCATGCCGGGCCGCAGGGCTCTCTCTCGTCCTCGCGCCGGCTTAATCCCCGACAGGGCTTCTCTTCCTCTCAGCACGCAGAATTTTAATCCCGCAGTGCAGTATCGCGGACACACCGAGTGCCGTTCCACACAGCAGCTTCCTTGCGGAATGGTTAAGACCATTGACCGATGGCCGAGTCATGCGCTTGCATGAAACAATCAGACACAGCGGAGGGATTCGTCGGTTGAACCGGCCGCAATCGAATGAAGACGCCGATCTCTTGCGCTGCACGGCTCGGATCGTGATGGGATATGTGGCCGGCAACCGGTTGCCGGCCGATGATCTCGCCACGTTCGTCACGACGGTGTCGAGGGCGCTTAGGTCTCCGCGCGACATCGAGATCGCCCTGACGGCGTCCGTGATCGCCCCGGCCGTACCCGAAGTGTCCTACGTCGCGTCGGACTATCCCCGCCCGCAGGCCCCGGCGCGCCTCCTCTCGCTCAAGGAGATGGCGGACTCGGTCCAGGAGACGTACCTTGTCTGCTTCGAGGACGGCATGCGCTACCGGATGCTGGCCCGGCACCTCCGGCTGTTCGGCCTGACGCCGGACGCCTACCGCAAGAAGTGGGGCCTGCCCGACGACTACCCGATGATGCCAGCGGCCGACCTCAAGCATCGCGCTGAGCTCGCCCGCCAGAGGCATCTCGGGAAGTACGACCGCAGCACGGCCAAGCCGCGCAAGACCTACGTCATGAAAGCCAAGAGGCAGACGCAGAGCGTCGAAACCTTTTCCAAGCCGAAGGCGTCCGACACGGATCTCACCCGAGCCGTGTGGCGCCGGCAGGGCGAGGTGGCGCAGGCCGCAAGCCCGGGCTGACGCCTGGGCCTCGTGCAGATCGTGGGCGAGATCAGGCCACCGCCTTCGTCCTGCGCCACCACCCGACGCGCTCCCCACGGTCGGCGTTGGTGAGCGTCCTCAGCAGGTCGCCGTGGCACACCTTCAAAGATCTGGGCAGGGACGGGTACGAGCGCACGGCCCGCACCCATCCATAGCCCTCACTCGGCGGCGATGGCGTACCCCATGTCGTGATCGCCGTCGCCCGGGCCGTCCTCGCCGTCGAGGAAGGACGGAAGCGGCTCGGCCTCTCCCTCAGCCTCAGCCGCGCCGGCGACTAGGAATTTCGGCAAGGCGTCGCCCTCGACCGCCTGGTTCCCCTCGGGATCGGCGGCCTCGGCCGGCTCGCTCGGCACCTCGGCGGTCAGGCCGGGCGTGCGCAGCAGCTCGGGCAGCCAGCCGCTGTCGGCCATCAGCCGCTCGGCCTCGCGCGCCATCTCCGACTTCTTGAGCCCTTCGAGCAGGCGCGCGGTGTCCTCACCCTTGGCCTCGCGCACCGCCTCCAGGATCCGGCCCTTGGTCACCCGGTTGAAATAGTTGGCGGCCGTCGGCTTCCAGTCGCGGGTCATGTCGAGACCGACGAGGGTCGCGATCTGGTCGGCATGCGGCATCGCCTCGGGGCGGCGGTCATGGGGCGAGTGCGCGGCGTTGATCGAGAGGCCGGCGCAGAGCGCGAACAGCTCGGTGCGCTCCTCGGAGCTAAGATCAACCAGGAAGTCCCAGATCGCCTCGTGGTCGGCCGGCAGGCGCCGGGCCCACGCCTCGCGCCTCACGTCGAGGGCGCTCGCCGGCCGGTACGCCTCGAGGCCCTGGACGGTGTGGTCGGGCCGGGCCGAGGAGGCCGAAATCTCCAGGCAGGACCCGGTGCGGTAGGCGGTGACGATGACCCGGATCACCATGGCGTGCAGAACCGCGATGAAGGCGGCGACCGGATCGTCAGCCAACGCCTCGCGCAGCGCGATGGTGCGGTAGGTGGTCAGCTCGATCCGGTGCTGCTCGGAGAGCGGGCGCTCGACCTCCTCCGGCTCCGCAGCGGGGGGGACCGGGGCAGCGCCGCCCCCGATCGTGATGACCGTGCGCATCACCACCGGCGCCGGGGCGGCAACCCCGCCCGAGGAGGGCGCGACCGGCTCGCCGAGCGGCGCCTGCGCCGCGGCCGCCGGGGCAGATCCATGCTCCGCCCCCGCCGTGGTCTCGGCTTCCGCCCGGGGCTCGTCCTCCAGCCGGACATAGCCGCGTCGGACGCTCGGCTGGCCGCTGTAATCGAGGGTGATGAAGGCGCCGCCGATCGCGATGTCGGCCGGGTCGTAGATGGCGGCGCGCGCCTCGAGCGCGGCGATCTCACCCTCCAGCACAGCCATCCGATGCGCGGCGTCGGCGGGCCACTCGTCCTCGCTGTAGCCGTACTCGTTGTCGAGTTGCTCGCGCTCGGTCAGGGCCACCTCCAAGGCCTCCTGCTCCGCCTTGCTCAGATCGGAGCGGGTCGGTAGGACGCGCAGGCCGTGGACGCGGCTGCTCATCAGCGCGAGCGACACCTCGACCCACTTCCAGCCCTCGGCCGCCACGGTGGCACCGAACTCGGCCAGCTTCGCTTCAGCCAGACGGTCGAGCAGCGCGGGATCCTGGAACCACTCTTCGCCGCGCTCCGTGAACAGGTCACGCAGGACCACGCCGCCGGCGGCCTCGTAGGCATCCTGGCCGACGAAGATGGCGCGCGGCTCGCCCATGCTCACCGTGCGCTCGGTCAGAGCCTGGCGGATGCCCCAGTTGCTCAACCCGCCCCGCTTCTTCAGCGCCTCCCAGACCTGCACCTGGCGCGCCTGGTCCTCCGTGACCGTGAAGGCGATCAGGCATTCCAGCGTCATCTGGCCGGCGCCGTAGGCCTCGAGCAGGGTCGGGCTGACCCCGGCGAGCCGCAGGCGCTGGATCACGATCTTCTCCGAGACGAAGAAGCGCGCCGCGATGTCGGCGGTGGACATGCCGGTGTCGGCAAGCACCTTGAACGCCCGGTACTGGTCAAGCGGGTGCAGGGCCTCGCGCATCGCGTTCTCGGCGATCGAGTCCTCGGTCGCGCTGATCGCACTGCCGGCCGCGCGCACGATGCAGGGCACCTTGACAGTCTTGGCCATCCGGCCGGTGGTCACGAGATGCTCGAGCGCGCGGTAGCGGCGCCCCCCGGCCGGCACCTCGTAGCGGCCAGTCTCCTGGCCTGCCTCGTCGAGGACCGGGCGCACGTTCAGGCTCTGGAGCAGGCCGCGGTGGGCGATGTCGGCGGCGAGATCTTCGATGCTCATACCGTCGGCGATCCGGCGGACGTTCGCTTGGGACAGACTGAGCTTGTCGAACGGGATCGACGCCACCTCGGTCAGTACGATCTTGACGGTGGCGGCGATCTTGGCGGCGGCCTTGGTCCTAGTCATGGCTCATCATCCTTAGTTCGGGCGGCCGGGCTCTCTCCCGACCTCAAAACCCTCACGCAGGCGAAGCCCCCCTCTGACTCCGGAAGGGGCCCCCGGGACTGAGACTGGGCCGGATCAGGCAGCGGCCTGACGGGCGGCGCCGGGATCCTCGGTGAGGGTCAATGGCGAGACCAGTTTGCCGGCCGCGGCTTCGAGCACGCGGGAGGGATCCTGAACGTCCAGATCGAGGGTCATCGAGTAGGGATGGGGTTCGGCCACTAGAGCCTGCCTCCGAGTGGCGGGGAGCAGGGTCTGTCCTGGTGTCGAGAAACTCTGCCCTCAGATGCCCTCCTCCTGCTCTGGCCCGGATCCGCGATGCCGCCGGACGATCACGGGGCGGGTGTCCTCGGCTTGAGCCAGGCGGGCGATCACGGCCAAGTCTGCATCCGAACAGTGACCTCGCACCTTGAGGTCGATCCAATGCCCGGACCGGCCGACGTGGCTGTCGCGCAGACGGTGGTTGGACGTGGTGTAGAAGCTCTCCCTCGGTTCGATCAGCCGCACGCGCGAGGCGAGGAACAGGATCCCCGACCCGAGATTGCCGCAGAACAGGCGCTCCTCGGCGCCCGTCGTCTTCGGCCCGCCGCCAACCGTGCGCTGTCCGATCTGGTGGAAGGCCTCCCCGAAGCTCGCTGGGTTCGGTGTCGTCCGCGGGGTAAGCGTGTGTCGCCCACCCCATGGGGGCCGCGCCGGGTCGATCCGCCCCGTGGCGATCTCGTTGAGTAGCGTTGCGAGGTAGCTCGGATCGGCCGGGTACGGGCAGATCCGCCACAGCGCCCGGATCGCCAAGCGGCGAGGCTCAGGGTGCTTGAACAGGCGCTCGCGAGCCCGGCGCCAGCCCGCGGCCCGCTGCCGACGGCTCTCCTGCTGCTGGCGCTCCCAGTACCCGGTGCGCCGGATCATCTCCTCGCCGACGTCGAGCTGCCGCTCGGCGATGACGGGCGCGAACAGGGGCAGGGCCGCCTGTTCGCGGACCTGCTTGCGCCGGTACGCCGCGCGCTTGCGCGACGTGTCCTCGTAGGCCGTCGGCCGCGGCCAGCGCTTGAACCGCATCACGCTGCCGCCTGCATGTCCGCCGGGATCTCGTCGCTCTCATCTCCCTCGTCCGGCCCGCCGGCGCCGTCCGCGGCGAGCTCGGCCGGTAGGCGAGCGAGCAGCCAGTCGGCCGAGCGGCTGGCCATCCCCGCCGCCTGCACGATCGCGCGGGGATCCGAGCGCAGCACATCGAGCCAGGACGCGATGTAGTCGGCATGCCGCACCGTCGGTACGATGCCGAGGCTCGCGCAGACGTAGGCCGCCGAGATCTCGGCCACCAGTTCCTCGCGGGCGTAGCCCTCGCTGCCGAAGCGCCCGCTGAAGTCGCGGGCCAGCCGGGAGGGGTGGCCGGTCGCATGGGACAGCTCATGCGCCGCGGTCCGGTGGAAGTTCACCGGCTCGAAGAAGGATTGGGGCGGCGGCAGCACGATCGCGTCATCGGCCGGGCGGTAGAATGCCCTCTGCCCGCCCATGTGCATGGGCACCCCGCTCGCCTCCATCAGCGCGCGGAAGCGCGGCTCGATCAGGTCCTCGCGCGGCGACGGGGGCGGCACGTACAGGTTCTCCGGCAGGCCGTCGCACTGCGCGGCGTTGAACACCGTGTACTGCTTGAGGAAGGCGATCGACCGCGCCTCCTCACCGGCAGCGCTAGCCCGTTCACGCTCCTGCTCGGGGGTGAAGCGGTTGGCGTAAACGACCGGGGTGCCCTTCTCGCCGCGGCGCACGCAGCCGCCGAGGGCGAGCGCCTGGCGGAAGGTCAGCCAGCGCTGGGTCGGGTAGCCCGCTTCCATGCCGCTTGCCCACAGCAGCATGACGTTGATGCCGGAATACGCCCGCTCGGTCTGGGCATTGCGCGGCATCCCGACCGCAGCGGCACCCGGCAGATCGCCCCACGGCTGCACCCAGGGCACCCGGCCCTGCTCGAGCTGGGCGATGATCGTGTCGGTGATGCGCTGGTAGAGGTCGACGCGCGAGGCTGGAGCGGCCTCGGTGCGGCGGGCAGGGGCTTTCCGGGAGGAGGGGCGTCGGGCCATCGGTGTGGTCTCGCGACGGGCGCCGGAGCCTCTCTCCGGCCTGATCTCCCGTCGTGACCTTCCAGGCCTTCTCTGCCTCCGGCGCGACCTCCCGGCCTGGCCACGACGCGAGCCAGGGAGATGCGCGCCGGCAACAGGCGCTTATGGCACACTCGCCTCTTGGTTGCTGGATCGATAAAATAATATATCTTACGATTGCAAGGGAACCGCACGGAATTCCCTGCGGCAGGGCAAGACGAGGGGGACGACCTTGGATCGCACGAGCGGCGAAGGGGAGACTCTCGAACAGCGCACCCGCACAGCCCACCGCCTCTATCTCACGGCGCTGATGCGGCTCGATGTGCTGGAGGACGATGGCCGGCCCGCGGCCGGTGTGAGCAAGAGCGAGTTGGCGAATGCACAGGTCGAGCACACGCACCAATTCAAGCTGCTGAACCTGCTACTCGTACAACTCGGCTACGTGCCGAAGGGCTTGGCCACGCGCGCCGAGATCCTGCGGGAATTGGCGGAGGAGACGATCCGGCCGCGAGGACGCAGTCCGGAGCGAACGGCGGGCGGCGGCGCGGGCCGAGATGCCGGTCTGGTGAGCTTGATGAGAGCGGCGAGCGCCCCGAACATGGTGACGAAGCCGGCCACCATCATGCCACCCAGCCGCACGGTCATCGTGAGCGTCTGAAGCTCCTGGGAGGTGAGAAGGTCTTCCTTCGTGACGAGATCGACCATGATGTAACTCCCGGGCGGCTTGGGCTTGCGCCTGGGCGTGATCCTGGCCAACGCGTAAGCCATCGAGCGGGCTCCTTCTATCGCAGGTACGGCCCCGCCGCGATCGGCGGGGCCCGTGAAAGCCTGGGTCAGCTCCGGCGGCGGTTGTTCTCGCGGGTCCAGATCAGCGAGTGGGTCTTGCCGTCCTCCTCGGCGAAGAGGCGGGCGTAGAGGGGAGCCGGCAGGCTCGGGTCGTCGATCTTGACCGAGATGTAGTCCCGCTCACCCTTCGACACCTTGGCCCAGCCGGCCCCGATCTCGGCCTTGCCGAGGTAGATCCGGTGGGTCGGCGCGGTCTCGCCGCTGCGCTCCGTCTCCGGCACGATCGTGACCTTACGCGCCTGGATCGTCAGGGTGGCGATGTCGCCTGAGAAGCCGGTCTGAGTCTGGGTGAAGGTGCCGATGGTCGCCATGGTGGTGTTCCTTGTCCCATTGCCCGGAGCCGCACCCTTGCGGCCTCGATGGCGGTCGTTGAGCCGGAGGCGACCGGCGCCGCACCTGCGTGCAGGCCGCAGCGCAGCGGAGGACGGCGAGGGCCGGGTTTCTTGGTTAGCGCGAGGAGACGCCGCAGGCGGCGGGGAAGAAACCCGGCTTCCGCCGTTGCGGTGGTCCCGGGCGACCCGGATAGAACCGCTCATCCACGAGGCCCTTGGGCGGCTCGGCGCCAGCTGGCAGGAACACCCTGGTCGGCTCACAAGGTGCCTCCCTACGCCGATGGCTCCGTAGCGCCTCCCACATGAGCGCGGTACGAGGACGCAACGGAGCAGAGCTGCGCCGGCCGGGCCAGCCCGCTCCCTGCGGCCATCCGTGCCTGCACCGAAAAGGGCCGGTGTGCCAGTTGCTCGCCGTGAGGGAGGCCTCCGCTCGAGGGCCCGTGAGGGCGATACCGCCGGCTCCTGCGGACACCAGCCGATCGTGCCGGCGGGACAGGGAACCTCGACGATTGCGTGCCCTCACCGCCGGCGCCGCGACGCCCTCTCCTTGCTGCCGGGATACCGGCCGTACCGGGTGCCGAGGCCATTCGCGACGACCTGCTTACGGCAGATCTGGGCCGGTGTCGCCATCGTATCAGGACTCAACAACGGGTTCAGCTGTCGTGATCAAGGGTCAAAACCCAATCATCTCGAGCATAGATGGGCTGCGATGGTTGAAGGACCGCTCGGGGTGGGGAGCAGACTTCTACGAGGTCTCAATCAATCACTTCGTCATGATCTTACCCGCCTCGGCCACCATCAGCCATAAAGGGTTGGTACGAAGCCTGAGTAGAATTGCCTCACGCTCGATCGTCTATTCGCCTGACAATCAGTGCGATGCGCGGAAGTCGGCGCGACCATGGAATTGTAATTTGCCACCAATCCAACCCCCTATTGTAAAATCCTCGGCTGCATCCACTATAATTCCATACGATCCACCAGTCGTATTTCATCGATGTTCTCATTAATAAGATGAGATTTTTATCATTAGATCGGATTGCGCAATCTATCGAATTTTATCCGATCGCCCTCATGATAGACTCAGCCGCTTGCTTACCCCAGACGTAATGAGTGTGCCGCTACATGTGAGCGCTCCCAAGCCGGCTCGGCCATGCTATTATCCATTTATGCGCGGAGGCATCGACGAACATCAGGGATCTCCGTACAATCCGTCGCGGAACGCCCTGTCGACGGGCTGCGGGTTCGGGCCGGCCCGCTCGCGCAAGCCCCGCGCGAAGGCGGGCGACGAGGTCGAGATGGTCCTTCTCGCGCTCGATCTCAGCGCGTAGGGCGAGGCGGACGGCCTCGGTCGTGGTCGTGGTCGTGCGCTTGAGGGAGGCCAGCTCCTGCGCGAGGGCGCCAACCTCCGGGTCCTTGACGAAGAGGGCCATGCCTATCCCAATCGGATATAGAGGATATCCGAGGCGGAACGCGGGGCAAGGCCGCGCGGCGCGACGGTGAGAGGGGCAGGTTCGTCCTGCCCCGCGCGAGGCTCACGCCTCGTAGGGGTCGAACTCGGTGACGACACTGGCGGGATCGCCCTCGAACTCGTCAGAGGTGACGACGCCGTAACCGGCCTCGGAGCGGAACACGGTGACAGGGACCATCAGCGAGAGCGCGAGGCTGTAGGCGTAGCGGTTCGCGAGGGTGAGATCGGTCGCCATCGGGGTCTTGCTCCTGACGGAGCGGGGGCGATCCCCGCTCGACAGCGCCCCAAGGAGGCCGGGAGCGGCCGCGATCACCGCGGGAGGCGAAGCCGGGAGCGGCCGCCCGCTTGCGGAGCGGACCCCTTGAGGGTTGATCGTGGAAGGCCGCGACGGCCTATCGGGGTTGCTGCGAGAGAGCGGGGTCGTCCACTGCTGACCAGGCGCGACAGCGACAGGGTATCAATGGCATAGCGATGTGCGGCCATAGCTCCGATCTAACTGGCCCACACTCCCGTAGATCAGCGCTCGCGCTGGACCGTTCGGAGTTGCCGCGCGGATCGACGTAGCCATCGTGGCAGCACGATGCGCGTAAAGGCTGGGCCGAACCGGCCGTCGGCGCAGCGCAGAGTGCGTCTGCAGGGGTACGAGGTGAAACGACCCTGGCGTGACGGCGCTTTGGGCCGCGTCGAGCCTGAGACGGCACCGCGCAGCCTCCGGGACGGCCGCGGGCCGGCCTGGGAAGTGCGCACCAATCAGCATCATCGTAGCGCACGCGTGCCGGGAGGCGGTCGGGACCCTTGATGACCGAGAAGGCGAGGATGAGAAGGCGGGCCATCGCCGTGACTTTATGACGGGCACCAAAGCCTCTCTTCGATCATGCGTTCCGTTTAGAAGCCTCACGGCTCCTGTGCTACCGACCTGCCCCTGACTTGAGGTTGCCAACCGCCGCTGCAATCGCCATCGTCGGTCTTGATATTGCAGGGGTGAGCATGAGCGAGCGGAACAGGTTGTTGCGATCGATTGCAACCACGATCGAGGATTACCAGGCCGGCACCCTTCCTACCCCGACCCCTGAGCACGTCGAAAAATGGGTCAGCCAGTTCAATCAAGCATCTCAGCTGCCGATACTGAGCGAGATAAACCACGTACTAGAAAAAACATACTTTTCTAAAATCCGCGTGAGGGGTATTCTGAGGGGTCTCATCCATCATCCTGGATGGACTGCAGGCAACCCGCATGCATTCTGGAGACAAATGAATTTTCTTAACATGCAACCGAGAGGCAACAGCCAGCGGGAGTTGCTGGCAATTTTTGATAAAAGACTGAATAAAGAGTGCGGCTTCTCGATAAATGATTGCGCGCAAGGTAATAAGTTTTTCTACCTTGACGATGGCTTGTTTTCTGGGGGCCGGATCGGCACTGATCTGGAAAACTGGATCATCGGTCAGGCACCTCAAAACGCGGAGCTTATGATCGCGGTCATTGCATTGCACACACAGGGACACTACTTCACGGATCGAAGCCTCAAGAGCGCAATTGCAAGATCAGGAAAGAATATTTCCCTGAGCTGGGCGCACTACATAGCCATCGAAGACGGATTGTTTAAAGTAGATTATTCAGACGTTCTGAGACCAACTACTCCTGGCGCCGATCCGGCCGTGACCGCTTACATTGCGCAACTTGGAAAGCCCCAAACATGGCGAACAGGAACCAGCGTCGGACCCAAACAATTCTTCTCATCCAACGAAGGACGGGAGGTGCTTGAGCAAGAATTCCTCAAAAAAGGAGTCGAGGTGCGCGCGATGTGTCCCTATCTCAATGTTCATCAGCGCCCTCTCGGCAACACCACTATGAGAACGTTCGGCTTTGGAACATTATTCGCCACTTATCGTAATTGTCCCAATAACGCACCCTTGGTGTTGTGGGCAGGCGATCCGTGGTATCCTCTGCTCCCCAGGATAACGAACTGACCGTCATGGCCAACGCCGATCCACGGACCTACCGCGTCGACGAAGTGGTCTCGTTCCGCAAGACCGGAGAGGAGTTTGGCGGCTTGTCCAACATGGCGCCGGGCTTTCCGCTTCGCATCGCCGGCGTGTCGGTGCGGACTTCGGAAGCCTTGTACCAAGCGTGCAGGTTTCCGCATCGTCCCGAGGTGCAGAAGCTCATCGTGAGCGAGACAAGCCCGATGACGGCAAAGATGCGCTCCAAGCCATATCGGAATGACAGCCGCGAGCAATGGGACGATATCCGGGTTCCCATCATGAAGTGGTGTCTCCGTGTCAAACTTGCGCAGAACTGGATAAAATTTGGCAATCTTCTCCTCCGTACGGAAGATAAGCCAATCGTCGAAGATTCACGGAAGGACGAATTTTGGGGAGCAATCAAGGGAAATGACGGCAACTTCCACGGCAGTAACGTTCTTGGCCGGCTTCTAATGGAATTGAGAGAAAAACTCAAAAACGATCCAGGAAGTCTAACTGAGGTATTTCCAGTTAAAATTCATGATTTTACCCTATTAGGCCACCAAATACCAATAATATTCGCAGAAATTACTAAAAATTACGGTCATAATAAGGCTGCCGTACCCGATAGCACTTTGCAGCTGTGGGGCATACCGTAGTCAGCTTCGCGCATTCAGGCGTGCGGCAGGATATTTCGATCTGGATCTGCGAGACGGACGGCCTCGGTAATCTCCGATTGGCTGCGGAGGGGGGATTCGCTCTTAACCTGGCCGTGCTAGCGTGACTGCACCGTGCCGATCCGTCCCGAACACCGCCACTTCTACCCGATCGACTGGCCGCAGCTCTCGGCAGTGATCCGCTTCGGCCGCGCCGGCGGTCGCTGCGAGGCCTGCGGGCGTCCGCACGGGCAGGTGATCGTTTGCCTGGAGGCAGGGACATGGTTCGACGCCGAGGCCGGTCACTGGCGCTCCGGCCGAGGCCGACCGCTACGGCGGCAACCCGGGATTGCAGCTCTGTCTCGCGCTCGGTTGACAGTGCCGATCCTGGCCGCATGCCACCGCGAGCACGACACCAGCCTGAACGGTGACCGGGATCTTGCAGCGTGGTGCCAGCGCTGTCACCTGATCCACGACCGGCCGGAGCATCTGCGCCGGCGGCGCCTGACCTACCTGCGAAGACGCGCGCTCGGGGATCTGTTCCTCGGTCCCTACCCGGTGATCTAACGAGAGATCTGGCGCTTGGCACCCATCGGCGTCGATGACCTTTGAGCAGTGAAGGACTACATTTTTCCCCTTCGAGCGGGTCGCCCCCATAATCGTTTTGGATGCTGCTCGACCCGCTCCGTGCAACTCGTCGATCGCAGCAAATCAGTTTTGGCGCTGCAGATCCCCCCTCTTTCGTACCCTTTACATTTGCATGGGGGAGGGGGTACCCTGCCGGACATCCCTCTTCCGCTCGGACTAAAAAACTTGCATCGTCACCTCGTGACGTATTGGCTCGCCCTCCGGCGGCTCCCGCTTGGCGGTTCTCAGCCTTGCCCTCGCCGTGGTGACCGCTTCCACGGCCGCCGCAGGGATACGCGCGTCGATGTCCATGAGCGCCGACCACAACCTCATGGCGGAGATGAGCGCCGACGACGTGGCTGGAATGGTCATGGACGATATGCCCTGCTGTCCCCACGAGAGGCCGGCTATGCCGGACTGCTCCAAGGCCTGCCCCCTGATGGCGCTCTGCCCGGCGGAGGTCGTCCCCGATCTACCGATGAGCGTTGGCCCATCGGTTCCCGCACCCGTTGCCCTGGGCGTGGCCTGGGATGGCGACGCCGCCTTCGCAAGCCCGGCTCAGGCGCCCCCGTCCGAGCCTCCTGGAGCCTGAACCCGATGTCGCTGGCGTGAGCGCTGGCACGACGAGAGAGCGGAGCGCCCCAACCAAGCGGGCATGAACGGGAGGCCCGGCACGGGGGCAAGTGCGGCAGGCGTCAGCGCCGGCCACCTTTCGTAACCAAACCGGCCCGGGCACCGGACTTACGGTACGAGGAGACCGTAGGGTGACTATGCTCTTGGATCGGCATGAGGCCATAGGCGCGCACGGAAGAAGCGCCATGGGGGAGCTGGGCGAGTCTGACGCGAGCCGTCGGGCCCCCGCCTTCGAGCATTCAGTGACCGCGCCGGCATTAATTCATGATCTGATGGGCCGAGTCCCAGATCGCCGCCATTTCCACAACGACCGATGGCTCAGCTCACTGGCTGCGCTGGCCTGCTTTGTCGCGCCGGCCTGGACGCCATGGCTTGCTTCCCGCTCGAGTCTGCGGTGGGCGGAGCGTCGGCGCCGCAGCCAAGCCCAGGTTGCTGCCTCGCTGTGCGGCGCCCCAGCCGCGCTCGCGTCGCGAACGGCACGCACTGTTCCCGCGGGGGTGAATGGGTGGCGGCTGGAAGGCTTCATCGTTGGCGCGACGTTGCACTTCCAGCTCCGTCTCGTCCTGCTCTCCCTGCTGACGCTGCCGTCGGCGTGGCTGCTTCTCGAAATCCCCAAGCACATCATCAACCACACCCTCGCCGGCGCGAACGGGGGCGGCCATCCGCAGATGACCTTTCTGGGTCTTGATCTCGGACGCGTGGAGCTCCTGTTCGCGCTGTGCGCCAGCTACCTGGGCGCGCTCACGATGGGTGCGCTTGCCAAGTACGCCGTCAACCAAGGGCGCGGGCGCGTGAGCGAGCGTATCGTGCGTCGCTTGCGCTTGGCCATCTTCCGGCGGGCGCGTGGCGAACGCTCTCTCGAGCATCGTGCCACCCTCGCGGCCATCGCCGTCCAGGAGGTCGAGCCAATTGGCTATTTCGGAGCCGGCATGGTTGTCGTGCCGCTCGTCCAGGGAGGCACGCTCGCGACCAGCATCGCGTTCCTGCTGCTCCAGAACACCACGCTGGCCCTCGCGGCTCTCGTCATGCTGCCGGTGCAGCTCAGTCTCCTCCCGCGTCTGCAGAAGCGGCTGAACGCCAAAGTTCGTGAGAGGGTCCACGCAACACGGGTTTTGGGAGGGCTTCTGACCGCGACGGACGCCGACCAGGCCGTCACGCCTGCCGTGCCTGTGCAGGCCGCCACGCGGCGGCTATCGTCCCTGTTGCGGCAGATGCGGCAGGCCGAGGATCTTGAGCGGGTGCGCGTCGAGATCAGCGAGCTGAAAGGCCGCTTGAAGAGCTTGTATAGCTTCACGTCCAATCTCACGCCGTTCTTCTTCTTCTCGATTGGCGGCTACCTGGTCGTCCAGGGGCGCATCTCGCTCGGCGCGCTCGTTGCGGCGCTGGCGGCCTACAAGGAGATCGCGCCGGCGCTGCGGGAGTTGTTCGACTTCATCCAGAGTTGGTCCGACGCGAACGCGCGCTTCGAGGAGGTCACGAAGGCCTTCGAACGGCCTTAACACTGCCATGGGACGAGGCACCGCCTTTTACCGCTCCCGTCAGTCCAGGCCGCGTGAATACCCACTGGGCATCGGAAAGCAGAATGGCCGGCTTCCTGATCAGCGAGACCTACTCCTGCCGCAATGGACGCCGCCCAGTTTCGGGACCGGCCCGGCTGGTTGGACCAATGACAGGGCGCCTGCGTGAGGGTGCCGCCAAGGTCTGCGGATCTGCCAGCCCGTAAGTCGGTCAGGACAGACGCGCCGTGCGCAGACGAAGCGCGTTGCCGATCACGGTGACGGAACTCAGTGCCATAGCCGCGCCCGCGATCATCGGGCTGAGCAGGGTTCCGGTGAACGGGTAGAGCACGCCCGCCGCCACTGGGACCGCGAGCGCGTTGAAAATGAAGGCGAAGAACAGGTTCTGGCGGATGTTGCGCATCACCGCCCGTGAGAGCCGCCGAGCCCGCACAATGCCGTTGAGATCGCCCTTGACCAGGGTCACGGCCGCGCTCTCCATGGCAACGTCTGCGCCCGTGCCCATGGCGATGCCGACGTCCGCGGCGGCGAGTGCCGGCGCGTCGTTGATGCCGTCACCGGCCATGGCGACCCGCTTGCCCTGGCCGCGAAGCCGCTCGACCACCGCCTGCTTCTGATCCGGGAGCACGTCGGCGACGATCTCATCGATGCCGCCGACCCGGCGGGCGACGGCCTCGGCGGTCCGGCGGTTGTCGCCCGTCAGCATGACGATGCACACCCCATCGGCCTGTAGCGCCCGTATCGCTCCGGCGGCACTGTCCTTCACCGGGTCAGCGACGACGAGGAGGCCAGCGGCGCGGCCATCAACGACGCCGAACATCACGCCCTGCCCCTCCGAGCGAAGCCGGTCAGCCTCGCGCTCCAGGTCACCGGGATCGACCTGCAAGGCGTCGAGCAGGCCACGGTTGCCCAAGGCTACGGAGCGACCCTCGACCCGCCCCAGGACGCCCTTGCCGGTCTCCGACTGGAAGTCGGCAGCTTCGCTCAAGCGAAGGCCTCGCTCCTCGGCTCCTATGACGATGGCCGCCGCCAGGGGATGCTCGCTGCCGCGCTCCAAGCTGGCGGCCAGACGCAGGAGGTCGTCCTCAGCCATGCCCGGAGCTGACACGACCGAGACAAGGCGCGGCTTGCCCTCGGTGAGCGTGCCGGTCTTGTCGACGACCAGCGTGTCGATCCGCTCCATCAGTTCCAGAGCCTCCGCGTTCTTGATCAGCACGCCGGCTTGGGCGCCGCGTCCCGTGCCCACCGTGATCGACATCGGCGTGGCCAGCCCGAGGGCGCAGGGACAGGCGATGATGAGCACCGCGACCGCGTTCACCAAGCCGAAGGCGAAGGCCGGCGCCGGGCCGAACACGCTCCAGATCACGAAGGCGAGGACGGCGACCCCGATGACACCAGGGACGAACCAGCTCGACACGATGTCGGCCAGGGCCTGGATCGGCGCGCGTGAGCGCTGCGCCTCGGACACCATCCGGACGATCCCGGCCAGCATCGTATCGGGGCCGACGCGCTCCGCGCGCATGAGGAAACCGCCGGTGCCGTTAACGGTCGCGCCGGTGACCTTGTCACCCGCTCCCTTCTCGACTGGGACCGGCTCGCCGGTCAGCATCGACTCGTCGACGACGGAGCGGCCCTCGACCACCACGCCGTCGACCGGCACCTTCTCGCCCGGGCGGACGCGGAGGGTGGTGCCCACCTCGATCAGATCCAGCGAGAGATCCTCCTCGCGGCCGTCGTCGTGAACCACGCGGGCCGTCTTTGGGGCGAGGCCGAGCAGCGCGCGAATGGCCCGGCCCGTGGCGGAGCGGGCGCGCAGTTCGAGTACTTGGCCGAGCAGGACGAGAGTGACGATAACTCCGGCAGCCTCGAAGTAGACCGGCACCGCGCCGCTCATAGGCGAGCGGAACGAGGCCGGGAACAGACCGGGCACCAGCGTGGCGACGGCGCTGTAGGCGTAGGCCACGCCGACACCGAGGCCGATCAGGGTGAACATGTTGAGGTTGCGCGTTCGGACCGACGCCCAACCCCGCTCGAAGAAGGGCCAGCCGCCCCACAGCACGACCGGGGTCGCCAGACCGAGCTGGACCAGCATCGACGCCCGAGCCGGCAGCAGGGTCCAGCCGAGGAGTTCGTGACCCATGGCGAGGGCCAGCAGCGGCAGTGATAGGGCCGCGCTGAGCCAGAACCGGCGGGTCATGTCGATGAGTTCGAGGTTCGGGCCCTCCTCCAGGGTGGGCGCGGCCGGCTCCAGGGCCATGCCGCAGATCGGGCAACTGCCGGGACCGGCGCGGCGCACCTGCGGGTGCATCGGGCAGGTCCAGGCCGCGCCCTCGGCTGGCTCGGGCAGCGCGTCCATAGCTGGCTCCAAGACCGCCGGATCACGGTCTGGCGGGTTGAGGTAACGGTCCGGGTCGGTCTCGAATTTGCTCGCGCAACCGGCGCTGCAGAAGTGATAGGTCGCGTCACCGAGGGTGCGCCGATGTGATGTGGTGTCCGGATCCACCATCATCCCGCAGATGGGATCCCTGACCTGCTCGTGGGCGGCAGCGGCGGCATCATCTGCTGCCATGTTCCAGTGAGCGTCCTGCGTCATGAGCGTCACCTCCTCGGATGCGGCTTTGGCGGAAGAGAGGGAATGACCGAACGGCCTATCGGACCAGAGCTGCGTCAGCACACCTTCATCGGCCAGCGGCACCGGCAAACTCCTGCTTCAAGAGACCGCAAAGTCAGTTCTACGCTGCTAGGTCACCAAAGTTAGCCACTCAAGGAGAAATGGCCATTCAGATCTGGACGCCAGCCTTGCGCCGCATACTCACCCGTGGTTCGATCTTGGTAATATTTACCCTGATATTCGCCGCGCGATATATTACTTAGTGCTTCAGCGAGCCTGTCGATGTCGTCGGTTGTGTTGTAGTGGCCGAAGCTCACGCGCACCAAGCCCGGCACGGCACTGCGGTCACCCACGGCCATGCTGGAGCGAACCTGAAGTACGTCGTCATGCGTCAATCCGAGCAGATGGATGAGATAGGGATGTGCGCAAAAGCAACCGTTGCGCACGCCGATGCCGAACTCCGTTGCGAGCACGGCCGCGACCAGGGCGTGCGGGTGCGGTTCGAGATTGAACGCGATCACACCCAGGCGCTGAGACGCTCGCAGTGGATCGGCATCACCGTAGATGCGCAGACCTCTGATAGCCGTCAGCCGTTTTAGCGCGTAGGCCGTGAGTTCGGCTTCGTGGCGGGCGATGCGCTCCATGCCAATGCTGCTTAAGGCCCGCATCGCGGCCGCCAGTGCCACGGCTCCCACCACGTTCGGCGTTCCTGCTTCATCACGATCCGGCGCATCGGCCCAGGTGACATCGTCGAGCGAGACGAACTCGATCGTGCCGCCACCGCGGTATTCCGGCTCACCGCGCTCGAACGTGTCTCGCCGGCCGATCAAGGCACCGGTGCCGAACGGCGCGTACATCTTGTGTGCTGAGAGGGTCACGTAGTCCAGATGGGCCGGATCATCGAGGGCCCCAATGTCGAGATCTCGGTGCGGCGCTAGTTGAGCGCAATCGACTAAGATCTGCGCCCCTGCGGCATGCACCTTCACCGCGACCCTGTGAAGATCGGGCATCGCCCCTGTGACATTGGATCCGCCAGTGATCGCGACCAGCTTGATCCGCCCTGCATGTGTTTGGAGCAAGCGGCCGAGGTGAGCCTCGTCTAGCCGACCGAGCACATCGAGGCCGATGTGCTCAACGCGCGCCCGCGCCCGCCAGGGCAGGTCGTTGCTGTGGTGTTCCATCTGCGAGACCAGTACCACGTCCTCGGAAGCCAGCGGCAGACGATAAGACAACTTGTTGATGGCTTCAGTCGTGTTCTTGCCGAAGATGACGACGTGCTGGTGCGAATCGGCGCCGACGAAGCGCGCCACGGTCTCGCGCGCATCCTCGTAGGCCCGCGTCGCGACCCGACTCTTGAAGCCGGTGCCACGATGCACCGAGGCGTACCACTCCATGAAGCGATTGACGGTATCCAAGACATCGCGAAGAGCAGGTGTGCTTGCGGCATTGTCCAGGTTGACGTAGCGCCGCAAAGACCCATCGAGCACCGGTACGCGTTGGTCGATGCCGACGATCCGCTCTCGCAGGGCAACAGGGGGACAAAAGGCGAGATGTCGGCTGCCATGTTCACGGGAAGCCCTCCGGGTTAGCGCTGTCCGTCGATCGTACAGGCGCCGTGCGCGCAGACCTCGAAGGCGTCATCCCGCGCAGCCCAGCCGCGCCGGACCATCAGGCCGTGGATCTCGCAGCCGAGGCACAGCCCGAGCACGGCTTCCAGCCACATCAAGGCGAGGCAGGTTAGGCAGATCGTTAGGGGCAGCACGCCGCGGAGCCCGGTGTTCGTGATGATCATCATGGCTAGGGACATGACCAAGCCGAGCGTCCAGGCGAACCGCTTCGGCTTGGCAGAGACCCAGTGTGGCGGCTGGCGCTGTGTCATCCAGCGCGCGAGCGTACCGACCGGGCTGTACTTGAGCCCTGCCGTGACGCGGATCAGAAATTCGATGAAGAACATCGTTGTGACGACCTGGATCGGCACGTACACCTTGGCGAAATACGCGTACACGAACGCCACCGCGCCCATGACCATCGTCACGCCTGCTGCGGCGCGCACTTGGTTCTCATTGAAGACAGCCGCCCGCAATTCCCTGCCATCATGGGATAAGCCAATTATAGTCTCACCGTAATGTCTTTTAAAAATTGTTAGCATAGAAATTTCTCCTGAAGTTCTACCATATTCGTCACTAATTCTACTTTGCTAATACCGCTACAAATTTTTATTATTAGCTAAAGCGATCAATCTAGGCAACATAATAATTTATTCACCTCTGGTTGGATAATATTGGAGGACTGCCCAAGCAGCAGATAAAATCCATCCTGATCTATCCTTTGTCTCTGCTGTACAGGCTTGAGCGCAAGCTCGGTACAATGCGTGCGAGAATGTCATCCTTGTAGAAAAAATGGTGAAACAAGGCTGCAGATGCATGGAGCGCGATCACACCCATGGCGATCCAGGCTAGGGCAGAGTGGATGGCGAATGCCACCGTGCGATCGGGGATCGGGGCCGGGTCGAGGCTCGGCAGCGTGAACCAGTCAAAGACATAGGGATTGATGTGGCAGCAGCCCGGGGCCGAGACGATGCTCCATCCGACCAGCGGCAGGGCGATCATGAGCACATAAAGCGCTGTGTGCGTTGCGCGTGCGATCAGACGTTGCCAGGGCGGGGTGTGGCCAGGCAGCGCCGGCCAAGGGCGCAGCAGGCGCACCAAAATCCTGAGCGCCACAAGCGCGAGCAGGGCTAAGCCGAACGAGGCATGCAGGTTGTAGACTGTCCAATGCCCCACATCGCAGCAGGACGAGAGCCGGTGCACGAACAACCCGCCCGCGAGGGCACCAAATAAGGCCGCTGCGGCGAGCCAGTGAATGATGACTGACAGGGTGGCCGGCCACCGCGGCCTCTGCCGTGCAGGATCGTCCCGCAACGTGCTGATGCTGGGATCGACATTGCTGGCCATCGTCCTGGCGTTTGGTGAAAGTGCAGAGGAAGAAATGTAATTTGCCCCTTATAGGAACCTGCGGCACGCCGAAGGAGCGGCCACGAGGCAAGCGGTCCTGCACAGATGGGCCGGCGCACCATCGCGCGTCGGCCCATGAACCGGACCGCGAACTGGCATGGCAGGGTCAGGACGGGTTGATCATTGAGGCTTGGACGGGGTCGAGGGTTGCGCCTGAACCGAGTTAAGACGCTGCTCCAGTTGGCTCACGCGCTCCTGCAGCGCGGTCACATCGGCCCCCTGCTGTTGGCCCGTGCCACCGCCCTGCGGCTGCCCCATACCACCCATCCCCATCATGCCCATCATGCCGCAGCCGCCCTGCTTGCCGCCTTGGCCCATACCGCCCTGCTTGTCGCCGCCCATTCCCATCATGCCCATGCCGCCCTGCTTGCCGCCGCTCATGTTCATGCCGGCCATGCCGCCGCCCTGCTGCGTCTTTTGATCACTGCCTTGGGAAGAGGGTTGCTCGTTCATGCCCTGGGCCAGCGCCAAGCCCGCCGTGAGAACGAAAGCGATCGCGGCCGAGGCCGGGATGATCGTCGAGTGTTTCATCGTGTGTCTCCGTTATGCCGAGGAGTGGATGCCGCCGCTCGGAGCCGGGTGGCGGCCGTTAGTGGCTGAGCCGTTCGGGCCCAGCCACTGACAACTTGATCAGGCCGGAGCTCGACGGGAACGCCAGAGACGACCGATAAATTGGATCAACGTTCTCGCCAACGCGGCGCTCGCCATGATGAGCGCGACGACAGCCGTGAGGGTCAGGAATATAAAAATCCATGTTATGAGATTACCGTGCAGCAGCCAGCCCCACGAGAGAACTTTGCCACCACCCATCATCCCGCACATTTGTTCACACCCTTCATCAAATGCACTCTGTTAGATCTAATGATCCAAACATACTCAACACCTCAACAGTGCACCGGTAAGCCAACAATGTTAACTCCCCAACCAGAAACCTGCGCCTCAAACGGAATACTGGCCTTGCCAGTGCGCTATTCGCGCGCAAAGACCTTCGGGGCACCGCCCCCGATCTCGTAGATCGTGAATGGCTCCGTCTTCTGACCGTCCATCCCGGGCGAGCCAGCGGGCATGCCGGGTAACGAGATGCCCTTGATATCCGGGCGCTCGGCCAGCAACCGCTTGACCTGCGCCATCGGCACGTGTCCCTCGACGACGTAGCGGTCGATGAGGAGGGTGTGGCAGCCCTGGAGCCCCTCCGGCACCCCGTGCTCGCGCTTGAGCGCCGCCAGCCTCGGGGTCGCCTTCACGGTGACCGCAATGCCGCTGCGCTGGAGCACCTTGGCGTAGGCGTCGCAGCATTCGCATTGCGGGTTCTTGTAGAGGATTGCGCCCTGCACCCCTTGCGCCACGGCCGTCGCCGGCGCGGTGACCGCAAGAAGCAATCCGAGGACCGTGCGTCGTCTCATCATCTCACGTCCTCCGCCTGGGTTCATTTCACGGAGCCGGCGTGATCGACTGGACCGTGTAGTTGCCCTTGGATCCGGTCAGCGTGAACTGGACCTTCTCGCCCGGCTTAACCTTCGTCAGGTCGACCGACTGCGCCGCGGGGAACTCCATGTGCATCGCCGGCCAGCCGATCGCCGGGATCGGCCCGTGATCGAAGGTGACCTTGCGCTGCCCGGCATTCACGGCCGCGACCGTGCCTGTCGCGCTGGCCGTCTGGCCCTTCGTACTGTCCGAGCCCGCGTTGCCGCTCATGCCCGGCATGTCGCCCATCTTGGAGGGCGGCGCGGCCTGCACCTGCACGGCTCCGGCGAGAAGCAAGGCAGCCGCAGCGGCCACAGTTCCGGTCCGGCGTGACTGGCCGAGGTTGAGCACCATCATCCCTCTTCTCCTTGCTCCGGCAGATCGGGCCCGCCTGCCGGCGCCCCGCCCCCGGATCCTGAACCTGTGTTGCGACGGCACACCTTTGCGCTTGGCCGCCGTCACACAAGACTTCGGGCCTGGGGGAAGAAAGGTTACTTTCTACGTTCCGTTCCTGGATCGAGCCCTGCCCACCAGCGCAGGCTGACAGTCCTCAAGCTCCGGCTCACTTTCGAGCCTCGATGAGTTCGGGATAATAAGGCCCAGCGCTATCCTGCCGGTCCGGCCGCAGCACGATACGCGGACGCAAAGGAGTCAAGTCCGCTCAGGAAGCCTACGACGTAGGCGCCGACTCCGACCGCTCCCAACCGTAGCCGCGGCTCGAGGACCACGATGGTCATCGCAGCTGCCATAAGCACCAGCCCGAACCCTGCGCGCCGACCTCGATCAGGAAGACCAGAGCGTGGGTGACGAGACCCGCGATCCGATACGCGTTCAGCATTCTGAGGCAGACTCCGATGGCAGGAGCTTGCCTCCGGCAGTGGCCGCCACCGTGAAAGCGTCCGGATCGGGACCATGCGTACGGGTCCGCCCTCAGCGCGTGGGATCCACACCGAGGTTTTACTCTATCGAACCTCCGACGGCGTGCAGCAGGTGCAGAGATCCTGGGGCGAGAACGAGAGGGTACCGTCGGGGGCTTCGTCCGGAGAGGGCACCCCGCGCAGTCGATTGTGGATCGCCGTCGCCGCGATGGCAGCCTGGCCCATCGCGACGCTGATCTGGTCGAGGCTGCGCACCACGTCGCCGGCCGCGAACAGACCGTCAGTCGAACTCCTCTGGTGCGCATCCGTCACCACGCAGCCTTTGTCGTCAAGGTCCGTGCCGAGGCCGCGCACAAGGTCGGATCGGGCGTCGCTGCCCAGCGCCGAGTAGAGGGCATCGAAGGATTGGTGATTTCCGTCGCGCATGGACAGGGCACGGACATGGTCACCGTCAATGACCACCCGCGCGACCGGCTCCTCGACCACCCCGATCCCGGCTTCCGCCGCCTGCCGCCGCTCCTGCTCGGACAGGGTCAGAGGGCAGCCGAGCGACAGCAGCGTGACGTCGAAGGTATAGGTCCTCAAGAACAGCGCCTCGTGCAGGCCGCTGCTGCTGTGCCCGATCACCGCGACCCGCTTGCCGAGGACCTCGTAGCCGTCGCAGATCCCGCAATGGCGCACCAACCCGCGCTGGATCGCGTCCGGCACGTTGGGCAGCGCCGGCTCGCGGTCGACGACCCCGGTCGCGAGCAGAACCGTGCGCGCCGCGATCCGCTTTGAACCGACAGTCGCGATGAAGACACCGTCCGGTCGATGCTCCAGGTGCGTGACGGAGCCGTGGACGATGTGGGCGCCGTACCTGCGCGCCTGCTCCGTCATCCGGCCCAGGAGTGTCCTGCCGTGGATGCCCTCGGGAAAACCGGCATGATTGTGCGAGGTCGGGATCAAGGCCGCCCGGCTCCGGCCGGCGTCGACCACCTGAAACCGCCGGCGGAAGCGGGCCAGGTAGATGGCCGCGGTCAGACCAGCCGGTCCACCCCCAATGACAAGGCAATCCAGGACGCTCTCCGGCATGGTTCCGGCTCCTCTCCGTCGTCGATAATGGGGGCTGTCCGCGCCGGGCGGTCGACCGTGCGCGATCGACCAGCACTCACTCGGCGGTATTGACGAGGCGCGGTCGCACGCGAGCAAGGGCCTGATCGGTGCTCGGCGCTCCGGTGCTGGTTCGGCTTCGGTGCGGGAGGCCACGAGCCTTGACCAAGCCGTAGATGGCCGGGATCACGACGAGCGTCAGCACGGTCGAGGAGACCATGCCGCCGATCATCGGCACGGCGATGCGCTGCATCACCTCAGAGCCCGCGCCCGTGCTCCACAGGATCGGCACCAGGCCAGCCATGATGGCCACCACCGTCATCATCTTCGGGCGCACCCGCTCGACAGCGCCCACCATGATCGCCCGGTAGAGGTGCGTGCGAGTCGCCTCCCGGCCCGCGGCGGCGACCTCGGCCCGCTGCTCGTCCCAGGCATGGTCGAGATAGATCAGCATGATCACGCCCGTCTCCGCGGCGACGCCGGCCAGCGCGATGAAGCCGACCGCCACCGCGACCGACATGTTGAAGCCCATCCACCACATCAGCCAGACGCCCCCGACGAGCGAGAACGGCAGCGAGAGCATGACGATGAGCGTCTCGGTCAGCCGTCGAAAGTTGAGATATAGCAGCAGGAAGATGATCAGCAGCGTCACGGGGACCACGATCTTCAGCCGGGCCTCCGCCCGCTCCAGGTACTCGAACTGCCCGCTCCACTGGATGCTCATGCCCTGCGGGAGCTGCACCTCCTTGTTGACCGCGTCCCTGGCCTCGGCGACGTAGCCGCCGAGATCGCGCCCGGTCAGGTCGACGAAGATGTAGACCGCGAGCTGCCCGTTCTCAGTGCGGATCGAGGTCGGCCCCCGGGTCAGCTGCACCTTGGCCACCTCGCCAAGCGGGACCGTGCCGCCGGCCGGCAACGGCACCTGCACCTCGGTGGCGATGGATTGCGGATCTGAACGGAAGGCGCGCGGGTAGCGCACGTTGACCGTGTAGCGCTCGCGGCCCTCGACCGTGTTCGTGACGCTCTCGCCGCCGAGCGCTGTCGCGATGACGTCCTGCACGTCCCCGACCATGAGGCCGTAGCGCCCGAGGGCCTCCCGGTCCGGCGTGATGTCGAGGAAATAGCCGCCGATGACCCGCTCCGCGTAAGCGCTTGACGTGCCCGGCACGTTGCGCACGACCGCCTCGACCTGCCGGGCGACCTTCTCCATCTCAGTCAGATCGGTGCCGTAGATCTTGATGCCGACCGGCGTACGGATGCCGGTCGAAAGCATGTCGATGCGGGCGCGGATCGGCTGCGTCCAGGCGTTCGATACCCCGGGAAACTGCAGGGCCTTGTCCATCTCGGCCTTGAGGCTCGCGAGCGTCACGCCGGGACGCCACTCCGCCTTGGGCTTCAGGGTGATGATGGTCTCGAACATCTCGGTTGGGGCCGGGTCCGTCGCCGTCGAGGCGCGCCCGGCCTTGCCGTAGACGGAGGCCACCTCGGGGAAGGACTTGATGATGCGGTCCTGGGTGGCGAGTAGCTCGCCGGCCTGGGTAACCGAGATGCCCGGCAGAGTCGTGGGCATGTACATCAGGGTGCCCTCGTTCAGGTCCGGCATGAACTCGGAGCCGAGCTGGCGGGCCGGCCAGATCGTCAGTCCGAGCGCCACCACCGCCAGCAGGATGGTCAGCACCTTGGCCCTGAGCACGACCTTGATCACCGGGCGATAGACCCAGATCAGGAAGCGGTTCAGCGGGTTGCGGTGCTCGGGGATGATGCGCCCACGCACGAACAGCACCATGAGTGCCGGCACCAGGGTCACGGACAGGAGCGCTGCCGCCGCCATGGCGAAGGTCTTGGTGAAGGCGAGTGGCCCGAACAGGCGCCCCTCCTGGTTCTCCAGGGTGAAGATCGGCAGGAAGCTCACCGTGATCACGAGGAGGGAGAAGAACAGCGAAGGCCCGACCTCAGCCGCCGCCTCCACCAGGATCTCCACCCTGGGCTTGCCCGGGGGCGCCCGCTCCAGGTGCTTGTGGGCGTTCTCGATCATCACAATGGCGGCGTCGATCATGGCGCCGACCGCGATGGCGATGCCACCGAGCGACATGATGTTGGCGCCGATCCCGAGGAGATGCATGGCGCCGAGCGCCATCAGGATGCCGACTGGCAGCATCAGGATGGCGACCAGTGCGCTACGCAGGTGCAGCAGGAACACGATGCAGACGAGCGCCACGATGACGCTCTCCTCGACTAGCGTGTGCTTCAAGGTTTCGATGGCCGCCTCAATGAGCTGCGAGCGGTCGTAGACTGGCAGGATCTCCGTGCCCTTCGGCAGGCTCGCGGCGACCTCGGCCAGGCGCTGCTTGGCGCCCTCGATGACGTTGAGGGCATTTGCGCCGAAGCGCTGCAGGATGATGCCGCCGGCGACCTCGCCCTCGCCGTTCAACTCGGTGATACCGCGCCGCTCGTCCGGCCCGAGTTCGACCCGGGCGATGTCTCGCACTCGCAGCGGTGTGCCGGCGTCCGTCTTCAGGACGATGTTCTCGATGTCGGCGACGCTCCTCAGGTAGCCGCGGCCACGCACCATGAACTCGAACTCGGAGAGTTCGACCGTGCGGCCACCGACATCCGCGTTGCTCGACCGGATCGCGTCCCGGAGTTTGCTGAGGGTGACGCCCTGGGCGCGCAGCCGGTTCGGATCGACGACGACGTTGTACTGCTTCACGAAGCCGCCGACGCCCGCGACCTCGGCCACGCCCTCGGCGCGCGAGGCCCCGAAGCGCACCACCCAGTCCTGGAGCGAGCGCAGCTCGGCGAGCGTCTGCTGCTTGGCCACGATGGCATACTGGTAGACCCAGCCGACCCCCGTCGCGTCGGGCCCGAGCGTCGGCGTCACGCCGGTCGGCAGGCGCTTGCCGGCCGCGCTCAGGTATTCGAGCACCCGCGAGCGGGCCCAGTAGGGGTCCGTGCCGTCCTCGAAGATTACGTAGACGAACGAGACCCCGAAGAACGAGAAGCCGCGCACCACCTTCGACTTCGGCACCGTCAGCATGGCCGTGGTGAGCGGATAGGTGACCTGGTCCTCGACGACCTGAGGCGCTTGGCCGGGGTACTCGGTGTAGACGATGGTCTGCACGTCCGAGAGGTCGGGGATGGCGTCGAGGGGCAGGGTGCGCACGCTGTAGAGACCGGCCGCCACCACGAAGACGGTGCCGATTAGCACCAGGACGAGGTTGCGGGCCGACCAGCCGATGAGACGCGCGATCATTACGGCTTCTCCTGGCCCTGTGCCTGCGGAGCCGGCGGCGTTGGGGCCGCCATGCTCTGCAGCGCCGCCTTGAGGTTGCTCTCGGCATCGATCAGGAAGTTGGCCGCGGTTACGACGTGCTCGCCGGCCTGTACGCCCTCGCGGATCTCGGTGTAGCCCTCGCCGCGGGCGCCGACCTTGACTTCGCGCGGCTCGAAGCGGCCCTCGCCCTTGTCGACGAGCACGACCTGGCGCGCGCCCGTGTCGATGACAGCATCGTTCGGGATCGCGACGACGGGCTTCGTCGCCCCGGTCCCGATCTCGACGTCGGCGTACATGTCGGGCAGGAGCACACCGTCGAGGTTCGGCAACTCGATCCGCACGCGGGTGGTGCGGGTATCCTTGTTCACCTGCGGGTAGATCAGCCCGACCTTGCCGGTGAAGCTGCGCCCGAGCAGCGAGCGCACGCGTACGCTGACGGGCTGGCCGACCTTGACGCTGCCGAGGTCGTACTCGGGGACGTCGGCCAGTACCCACATCACCGAGATGTCGCCGATCCGGAACAGGGTGTCGCCGGCTGCGGCCTTCATGCCCTCGATGGCGTTTCGCTCCAGGACAACCCCGTCGCGCGGGGACGACCAAGTGATGGCCATCGGCACCTTCCGGGTGCGCTCCATCTCGTTGATCACTTCCTCCGAGACGTTCAGGTTTTGCAGGCGCCGCCGGGAGCCCTCGAAGCCCGGGTTGGCGATGAGCTGGGCGGCGGCCGCGTTGATCTCAGGCGAGTAGACGTGGACCAGGAGCTGACCCTTGCGGATGCGGTCGCCTGTCGTGACGTTCTCGACGTGGTCAACATAGGCGTCCGACCGGGTCGCCACGACGGTGACGCGCCGCTCATCGAGCGTGACGGTGCCGGGCACCCGCACGGCTCGGCTGACGACGCGACTTTGTGCCGTCTCGGAGCGGACGCCGGTGCGCTGGACCTTGCCGGGCGAGATCTTGACGGTGTTTCCGTCCTCCGCCTCGCCCTCGTAGACGGGGAGGTAGTCCATCCCCATCGAGTCCTTCTTTGGCACCGGCGAGGTGTCCGGCAGACCCATCGGGTTGCGGTAGTAGAGCACCTTCTTGCTCCCGGTCTCCGCCATGCCGAAGGTCCCGCCGCCGGCCGGCTCCGCCGGCTTCGGGTCGAAGCCGACATCCTCGCCGACGCGGACGGGCCGGTACTCCCGCCCGTCGGGCGTCTTCGCCGGAGCCGGCGCGTAGGCGGCCTTCCCGTCGGGATCGCGGTAATACAGGATGGGGGCATCCGCCGCCGGACCCGCCCCGCCCCTGACGAGCAGGCCCGAGATCGGAACCGGTACCCAGGCCGGCAAGGGCCAGTCGGCCTTGCCGGCCGTCAGGCCGACCAGCACCGCGCCGCCGAGCGCGATGGGCACGAGCGTGAGGGCCGCGATTCGGGCCGCCAGGCGCGAGGGACCGCCCCCGCGTCCCTGGGCCTCGGAGAGGTGGAAAGGCGTCCTCTGGTCCATCACGGTACCACCTTGAGGGCGAGCTGGTTCTGCACAGTGCCGGTCTCGCCCTGCACCTTGGCGGCCAGCGAGAGCTGCCAATCGCCCACCATCGTGAGGTTGGTCTTGAACCGGTACAAGCCGGGCTCGGATGCAGGCTGCGGCTCCAGCTCCGTCGTCATGGTCGGCATGCCGGCGGGTGCCATGTCGAGGCGATACGCGAAGACGACCGCGTCTTGGACCGGCTTGCCCGTCGGCTTGTGCATCAGGCGCACCGCCAGCGTCGCCTCGCCCTGCTTGGCCTGGCTCCCGACAAAATTGAAGGCGTAATCCTTGAGCGCGGCTGGTACACCTGCCGCTTCGGAGTTCGTGCCTCGGTGCGGCAGCCAACCGGCAAGAGCGGCCGGAACGTGGTCGGAGATCGCACTTGGCACCGTCCAGGTCCGGCGCCCAAAACCGTAGCCGAGGGCAACCGCGGCCACGAGCATCATGGCGAACAGGGCGATGCCGGTGATCCATCTTGCCCAGCCGCTGCCCCCCGGGGCGGACTCGAACTCCTCGAAGTCATCGAACGGTGTGTTCTGATGCATCATGGCACTGCCTGCAGGACGAGCCTGCGCTGGATGGGGCTTGGGAGCCCTGGGATCTTGGCTGCGAGCGTGAGCGCCCAGGCACCCTCCATCGAGAGGTCAGTCTCGAAACGATAGTAGCCGGGCAGCGTATCGGCCTGGAGCTCCAGCGGGGCGGTCATCGAGCCCATCCCGTCAGGCGACATGTCGATGCGGCTGATGAACAGGACCGCGTCCGGAACCACCTTGCCGGTCCGCTCGTCGACGAGACGGACCAGGATGGTCGTCCCGGAACCCTGCTTCACCTCACGTTCCACGAGCTCGAAGGCGTAATGGTCCGGCGAGCCTCGGCTGGAGGACGAGGCAACGGCGACGCCGGTGCCCATGAGGAGCAGCACCAGCGCGAGAGCACGCCACAACGGGAGGTGCCGCATGCAAGCAGGTGCCGCGCCTACCGGCCTCAACAGGGGTGTGCGAGGAGGGGGGATCATAATGCTGGGCCGCCTGAGGTATAGCCGAGGTTCTGCTGAACGGGCAGGCGCCCCGGGAACTGCGCGTTACCGCCTATGCCGCAGCGGAAGTCTCGTCCCCGCACGTCGCGCAGGCCGTGCGTGCGGTTCAGGCTGCACATGAGGCTTCCTGTCGTCTCCGGATCACGCAAGGAGCGCGTGGGATATGAGGCGTGAAGGCGCGGGCCGGTTCGCGTCTGCCAAGTGGGTGCGGCCGATGCCGTGCCAACGAAGAACCTCATGATCTTGTCCATCGTCCTCGGTGGGAGCGCCCTTGCTCATGAGTTCGGAGAGCAAAATTTTTTCGTTACATCCGAAGGAGCGGGATGCCCGGCGCCGTCACGACAGCGCCGGGATCAAACATCAGCACGCCGACGGCAGGCATTCTTGTATCGTCGTCCGAACTCGACCAAGAGGCACTTCTCCACACACCTCGCCAAGCCGACATAGAGCCGGACGATTAACGGCGACCACAGCGACATCGGAATGGCCAGCCGAGTAATGACTCTGTGAGAGCTGGTTTCCTGCGCTTATTTGAGCAGATCAAGGACCCGAAAACCCGGCTCCAGCCTTGGACACCGCTACAGGCGCCCTGTGCCGTGATGTTTTAGAACTTCTCGCCAGCGGGCCTCGGCTGACGGTGCGCGGGTCGACGAGGGGCATTGTTGATCGAACCTGTCGTCAGGACTCCCGAGGGCGGAGCGAGCATCGACGGTGCAGCCGCCGTTTGGTGCTTTCTCCACGACGGGGGCAGCGACTCCCAATACGCTGCCGAGGCCTGATTTGGTAGGCCCGAGACTAGAAATGCTCCGACGCTCAAAACGGCGAATGACTTTCTCATGGCAAGACCCCTTTTATGTTCTCGGAACTTGTTGCTTCCATTCATAAGTTCGGATGCCTCGCGAAGTTCGTTACAGGACGCGCAAAATTTTTTATATGGCATGGTGGGATTGGCAGGGACCATCGCATTCACACCCAGCGGAGGAGGGCGCTCCGCCGCGCGAGTTGAGAATGTGCAAGGCTTCCAGGAGGCTTCAATCTTCGGTTCTGGTCGAAGTGAACAGGTAGAACCCGTCACGGCTGAGCGCCTTCTGGGCCGAAGCCGCGTTGAAGCCTGATGGCATGAAGCCTTGCTTGCCGACGGTGCCCCGGAACCGCCACCCCCCACTGATGAGGAAGTCCGGGATTGAGAGGCTTGTCGACACCGCGCAGAACAGATCCTGGGCGAACCGGCACTCGAAGATCACATAGGTTCGCGTTGGCCTCTTCTTCTGAGCGCTCTCGGTAAGCCTCGCGACACTGTCTGCAGGTCTGGCGTGGCCTTCCCGTGAGGCCCTATTTCTATGACTGCTGCGTCTCCCACTCGGAGGGCCCATATGTATCGAAGCTGCTCCGCTCATGTCCGGCCAAGTCTAGCTAGTCCCTGGCGCGGTAGGTTAGCGCCGCGTGTCCCTCGCCGGCCTGGAGCGCAATCCGCAGTAGTGGCACCCGCACCGACCCAAGAGGCGAGCCGCCGCAATCCCAGGCACGAGCCACCTGCGACATCGGTTCTATGGTGCTGAGTTCGGAGGAAGCGGACACTTCGTTACAACGCGAACAACCGGGGTGACACCAGCTGAACGCACGCACACCTGATAAGGGTCGGCGCCCCTCAAGCATCCGGCGGTGTAGGGGCGCCTCCGCGCGTGGACGGCCCCGCCGGCACCCAACCACGCAACCCTGCACGTCGAACCGATCGACCCGCCGTCGCACGCCCTTCCGGTGCCTACAATGGCCTGTTATGCCGGTCTGGATGTCCTGGCTGCGGTCCCGTTCCATTTGCGCGTGGTTCCTGACACTCGCCCTCGTGGCGGGGTTCGCGCTACATGGCGTGCAGGCCGCGCACACGAAAACCTCTATGCCTGTAGCGGCGATGCAGGCATCGATGCCCGACGGCTGCGGTGGATGCGACGAGGGAGGGAAAGCCTTCGCGACCTGCTCACTGCTGTGCGCCGGTTTTATCGCAGTTGCTCCGGCCAAGGTCGGTCCCCGGATCATCGAGGCCACATTCGCGTATGCGCTCGCGGATGCCGAGGGTGTGAGCCTGCAAGCGCCGCCTGATCCGTTTCCGCCCAAGAGCCCCGCCTTGAGTTTAGGCGCGCCGGGCCATTTGGCACGCTCGTAGCGGCGCTTCTGGCGATTGTCCTTGCGCGGTTTTGTGCCGGGGACCGCGTTGAGGTTGCAGGCCTTCATGGATATCAAGGACAAGATCGATGTCATTCCACCGTGACACGGCTCATGGCCGGCCATCTTCGGCGCAGGGTCGGGCACGAAAACTTACCGTTCGCGCTCCGGCACGTGACCCAGCACTTGGGGCGACAGCCCGCGTTGAAAGCCGCCGTGACTTGGCCACGCAGCTGTCGCGCCAGTGGGCAACTGTAACCATTCAGGCATCCCTCCCGAACTCCGTGGGGAGTGCATGATGATTGCCAGTGAACCAGAACTCAGGAGTCTGATGAGGGCCAGCCTGGAGGGTGATGCGGGCGCGTACCGGACCCTGCTGGACCGGCTCAGCCGGCACCTGCGGGCCTATTACAGGGGCAAGCTGACGCGCATCGGACGGAGCCAAACGGAGGCGGAGGACCTCGTGCAGGACACGCTGATGGCGATCCATACGCGTCGGCATACCTACGACGTGAGCCAGCCGTTCACCCCGTGGGCGCAGGCCATCGCCCGCTACAAGCTGATCGACCACCTACGCCATACACGCGCCTCAATGGCCGATGTGCCTATCGAGGACGCGGGTGACTTCGAGGCGCAGGACGACCATGTCGGTGCCGAGAGCGCGCACGACCTCGACCGCCTCCTGTCGGGCCTTCCGGAGAAGATGCGCCGAGTGATCCGCTTCGTGAAGCTCGATGGATTGAGCGTCGCGGAGGCGGCCAAGCGTTGCGGCATGTCGGAGTCTGCCGTCAAGGTCAGCGTGCATCGCGGCATCAAGGCCATGGCGTCCGGGATCAGCCAAGGAAGAGCACGATGAGAACGAACGAACTGATCGAGATACTCAGCACGAACATTGAGCCGGCCGACCGCCGCCGGTTCATGCGAAGCGTTGGCCTCGCCGCTGCGCTCGGTGCGGGCGCAGCACTTTGTATAGCGCTCCTGGCGCTCGGCATTCGCCCGGATCTCGCCTCGCCCGGCGTTCTTGGCTTTCTCCTGCTGAAGCTCGCCTTCAGCGCCGGCATCGTCGTCCTCGCCGCCTGCCTCCTCGCCAAGGTCGCCCGCCCGGGCGGTGAGGCCCGGACTCCTGTGCTCGCGGCGCTGTTGCCCTTCGGCGCCATCATGGCGCTCGCGGCTCTCAGCCTCGCCTCGGCTCCGAGCGCGCATTGGGACCATATGCTGGTCGGTCACATGTGGCTGGAGTGCCTCGTCTCGATCCCGATCATCGCCCTGGTGCCCTTCGCCGTTCTGGTCTGGGCCGTCCGCCGGTTCGCCGCGCCGACCGACTTGGTCCGCACCGGCGCACTCGTCGGCCTTGTGGCCGGCGGTATCAGCGCGATGGGCTACGCCCTTCACTGCATGGATGACTCCGTCCCCTTTGTGGCGCTCTGGTACGGCGGTACCATCGCATCCTGCACGCTTGCCGGCGCGTTGCTTGGACCACGCCTGCTCCGCTGGTGATCGTCACCCGGCATAAGAGCATGCGCTTAGGGCTTAATAGAACCTGGTTGATACTAATCGAGCGTCGCACCCCAATGCACGAGATCTCTTGCTGCCTGCTGTCTATTAAAATAGATCATACCGCCCCGTTTTGCGTTGGCTCGAACGTGAATTGGTTGTGACGTGCGCTGTCGCGTCAGTGCGGGCGCTTCTTATGCGGCCCGTATCGGCCACAATGGTTCGCCAAGAGTTCCGGCCGGAACTCGTCGGCAACGATCAAGTAGCCTTCGTCCAGGCAGGACGGCTCACCGTGCGGATACGCGTCAGCCTCTCTAGCGAGGCATTCCAGGGCGCACAGCAGGTGATCGGCCACCTTGAATTCGTGCTCAGAGCACGCCTGCCTGAGCAGTGCGAGAAGCGCGGTCCTAAGGGGCGGCCTGCGTGCCGGGTGGTGGGGCATGATTCTCTCCCGTTTGGTTGGCGGGGACTGGCCGCTCGGCTTGGAACAGCCTGCTCGCCACCAGGGCGAGCACGAATTCTATCGCGACGAACAGGAGCAGCGCGGTTCCGAAGCCGCCGCGAAGCATCTCACCGAACACGAGGCTGCCGAGCCCGAAGCCGAGGAACAGCGTGAACACGTTGAGGCCCATCGCCTGCCCCGGTCGGGGGCCGCCGAGCGCGGTGACGATGCCCGCGAACAGCGGCTGCGTCGTGTCGTACCCGAGCGAGAGCACCGTCACGGCCACGACCGCGACGACGAGGGGCACGTCGGGGATCAAGGCCGCTGCCCCGATGGCACTGAGGGCGAGACCGAACGGCAGGAGCCGACCACGACCATGCCGGTCGGCCATGCGGCCGATTACGGGGCCGAATAGGAAGCCTGGAACGCCATAGCCGACGAGCGCCAATCCGATGCCGACAGGCCCGAGACCGTGGCGCTGCTCGAAGTAGAGCCCGAGCCATGTGAAGACACCGGAGTGGAACATCGAGTTCGCCAGCACGAAGCTGTAGGTGCGTGCGCCGCGCGGCGTCCCAAGCAAGCTTCCGTAGCCTCGAAGCAACGCACCGAGGCCCCCTCCAGCCCCTAGAGCGGTACCGACGAGGAGATGGCGGCGGGGGAGCAGGACGAGGAGGATAGACAGCCCAGCGAGCCCCACTGCCAGAAAGAGGCCGCGCCAGCCGACGTAGGGCTCAAGCACCGCCCCGAAGGTCGAGCCGAAGGCCATGCCGCCTGCCATCGCCCCGAACAACCAACCGAGAGGTCGGCCGCGAAGCTCGTAGGGGAACAGCTTGCCGACGAGAGTGAGAGCCAGCGGCACGACGCCTGCGGCTCCCAGACCGGTCACGATGCGCCAGAGCGCGAGTTCTTCCACCGTGCGCGCCGTAGCTGTCAGGGCCGTGAGGATAGCGAAGGCCAGGAGCGAACCGGCCATGATGCGCCCGAGCCCGTAGCGATCAGCCAGCAGGCCGTAGACCAGCGTGGCGGCCCCATAGGGGACGAGGTACGCCGGAACGATCAGCCCCGCATTCTGGGGCGATACCTCGAACGCGGTCGCTAACGTCGGGATGATCGGAGCGACCATGAACGCTTGGAAGAAGATCACGAAGGTGGCCGCCGAGAGCACCCGGAGTAGGCGTTCCCGTGCGATGTCCTGCTGATCCTGCGGTGTTGCAGTCATTATCACCTCTGTCGAGAGTTCATCGCGCCGCGTCTTCAAGCGCGACCATGATAGTACAGTCCATCAACCCGCCTCTACCGGGGCAGAACGAGGTCACGGTTTCCAGCGCAGCGCGCATGCGCTGGAGGTCAGCGATCTTCCGATCCACCTCCTCGATCTTCTGCGCTGCCTGACGGCGGACGTCAGCGCAGTCGGAAGCCGGATCGGCGCGCAGCGACAGGAGCTCCTGCACCTCGCGTAGTGAGAAGCCGATCTGCTGTGCCTGACGGATGAAACGGATGCGCGCGACCATCTCGGCCGGGTAAACGCGATACCCCTCACCCTTCGGTGGTTGCACGATAAGTCCGCGCCGCTCGTAAAAGCGGATCGTCTCGACACTCACGCCTGCTTCGGCGGCGGTTTTCCCGATAGTCAGGTGCTGTATGCTCATGTCCGAACCTTCGTACAGTCCGTACTATGGTACGGAGTCAATGGGGCCGATGAGGGACCTCTCGCTTTCAAGTCGCGCGCTATGGGACCCTCTTAGCTCGACTTTGGCCATCCATGCGGCGTGGCAGAGGGCATAAGCCCAGGGAGCGGGGAAGCGGAAGCGGGGTTTTGTTCGGGCGGACCGACGCAGTGATGTTGCCAAAGTCCGCTCGCGCCAGATCGCACAGCGCACGGCAGCCAGAGCATCGGCGAAGGTCGGACGCGGTTTGGGGTACAGGTCGGACGTAAGCTCTCGGTGACGCTTCCTTTTACCCATATCTAAGGTCAAGCTTGGAGCGTTGCGCGATCGGCGTCGCCCGTGATTGAAGGGCTTCTGAACCCTTGGACGACGAGGTGTTCCATGCCCGTTGCCACACGGTGCTGGTGGGAAGAGGAACTCGCTGGTAGCACTTTCGCCGATGCCCGCCTCGAGCAGCGGCTGCACCGGCTCGTCGGACAGATGGACCGTAGCCTCGGCGCCAGCCTGCCGTTTGCCTGCCAGGACTGGGCCAGCACCAAAGCCGCATACCGTTTCTTTTCCAACGAACGGGTCAGCGAGGCGCAGATCCTGTCGGGTCACTTCGCATCGACACGCGAGCGTGTGCGGGCCAGTGAGGGCCCCGTACTGGTCCTCCAGGATACGACCGAGTTCACGTTCCAGCGCGAGAGCCATGAGGCCGTCGGGATCACCCGCACCGTCAACACTGGGCGCGACAAGGCAGGTCAGGTTCGCATGCACACGCTGTGTGGCCTGCTCATGCATGCCTCGCTCGCGGTGACCACTGACGGCCTGCCGGTCGGGCTTGCGGCGGTAAAGTTCTGGTCGCGGCAGAAGTTCAAGGGCACGAATGCACTCAAGCGCAAGGTCAATCCGACCCGTGTGCCAATCGAGCAGAAAGAGAGCTTCCGCTGGCTGGAGAACCTTCGCCAGTCCACATCTCTGTTTGCCGCGCCGGACCGTTGCGTGCATGTCGGTGACCGCAAGAGCGACATCTACGAATTGTTTTCTCTGGCCCATGACCTCGGCACGCACTTCATCGTGCGCAGCTGCGTAGATCGGCTTGCTGGTGACGGCCAGCACACGATCGCCAACGAGATGGATGAGGTCGCCGTCCAAGGCCTTCATCGGGTCGAGGTTCGCGATCAGCGAGGGCGGCTCGTTACCGCCTCGGTCGAACTCCGCTATCGCCGCATCACGGTTCTACCGCCGATCGGCAAGCAAAAGCGCTATCCCCTGCTATCACTCACCGTCCTGCACGCATGTGAGCCGGAAACGCCGAAGGATCGTCCAGCGATCGATTGGCGGCTGATCACGGACTTGCTCGTGGACAGCCCCGAGCAGGCCGTCGAGAAATTGGACTGGTATGCCCGGCGCTGGAAAATCGAAATAGTCCTTCCGCAAATGACAAAAGCGTCCGCGCTCGCCGTCCGGGCCGATGGGAATCACGTAGCGGATCTCGACCTTGGCCTCGGTCACCACGACCCGGCCGACGAGTAGTTCGATCAATCGGCGGCGCTGCGCGAAGTCGGCGCCGGCTAGACCATCCTAGACGCGACGGCAGAACGCCTCGGCTGATCCCGCCCAGCCGACCAGCTGCGCCTGTCTGTCGACTTGGCCCTCCAACTGCTCGGCCTGCGCCGCCAGAGCCTGCAGGTGCTCCTCCGCCACGCGGCGGCGGCGCTGGTACTCCGGCAACGGGATGATCCCCTGCAGGTAGGCCTCCGTCAGGCGCTCCACCTGCTGCACGAGCCCACGGTGCCCCTTCCGCAGCTGATCGCGCCGGGCCTGCAGATCCTGCGGCAGCCAGCCGCCGCCATGGGCCCGGGCCAGGGCCGCGGCGATCTGCTCGGGCTCGCTCAGCAGGGCACACAGATCCTGCCAGACCAGCGCATCGAGCTGATGGGCCGGCGCGTAGCGCGCCGGGCAGGGCTGCGCGCGGCCGCTGCGGCCCGGATGCCCCTTGGCGCGGCATAGATAGTAGTCGTAGCCGGGATGGATCGTCCGGCACAGGCAGCTCGACTGGCAGACCCCGCAGCTCACCAGGGCGCGCAGCAGGTAGCTATACCGGGTGTTGTGGCGTCGGGCGAAGGCGCGGTTCTGCGCCAGCTTGGCCTGCGCTTGCGCGAACAGCGCGGGGCTGACGAGGGCCGGGACGGTGGCGACCAGCAGCCATTGCTCCGCCGGTACCGGCACCGACGTGGTCGAGGGGCATCCGATCGGATGCGTCGCCGAGCGGCGGATGCGCGGGGGTCGGCTGCGCCACCGGCCGGCGAAGACCTGGCCGGTATAGACCGGGTTCGTCAGCAGGCCGCGCAGCGAGGCCGAACTCCAGTGGGGGCGGCCTGTCGGCGAGGCGATGCCGAGAGCCCGCAGGTGGTTGGCCAGGCCGAACAGGCTGGCCTCCTCCTCGACGTAGCGGGCGAAGACCTGCTGGACCACGGCGCCCTCGGCCGGCTCCAGCCGAACCCCGGCCGGGTCGCGCGGCCGGTCGGGATCGAGCCGATACCCGTAGGGCGCTCGGGTCCAGGGAAGCAGGCTGCCGGCACGCAGGCGCATCTGGCGTCCTCGCCGCATCCGTTCCGCGATCAGCGTGCGCTCGTACTCTGCCACGGCACCGCGGATCTGCAACAGCAGCTGGTCGTGCGGATCCCGCCCGATCGGACGATCGAGGAACGCCACCTCGCATCCGAAGCGTTCGAGTTCCTGCAACACGATCATCATCTGGACGTAGTTGCGCGACAGCCGGTCGGGATCGGTAATCAGAACCCGATCGATCTCGCCAGCGCGCACGGCATCGCGTAGCCGGTCCAGACCAGGCCGGTTCAGCGTCGCTCCACTCTGGCCGTCATCCCGGAAGATGGCGCTGTCGTCCAGGGTGGTGCTCTGTGCTTGCAGATGGACCCGGAGACGGTCGAGCTGCTGATCGATGGTCTGGGCTTGGGCCTGGCGCGCCGTCGAGACCCGCACGTAGACAGCTGTCCTCATGGCTTGCCTCCTCTGCGAGGGGGAAGGCCATTTGCATCGCTGCCGGTGGGGCTTCGGGTGATCCCCAACTCAGAATGAAGCCGTAGGCCCGATCCCACCGCCGGGCTGCGTCCGGCGTGGTCGTGGTCTGACGGCGGATCTGCCAGTGGCGACGCATGGGCACCTCCCCGATCGCTCTCCCGATCGAGATCTGCCCTCTGGCTGGACGCTGTGCAGCCGCGCCGACGCTGCGGCCGACGCCACCACGTCAGGACAAGCTGCGCCGTGCGCACCAGACAAAACCTGTCGTTTGTGATCAGGCCATTGAGGTGTTCCACCACATCCTGAAGACAGGCTGCCGCGCCGAGCATGCGCGGCTGCGCACGGCCGAGCGCTTGGTCAAGCTCATCGCCGTGTACTGCATCCTGGCGTGGCGGGTGTTCTGGACGACCATGATCGGTCGCTCGGCGCCGAAAGCAGACCCGCACCTCGCCGTAACCAACCACGAGATCGCGCTGCTTGACCGACCCGTGCCCGACTTGCCAGCCGGTGAGCGGTCCCTCTTTGCCTACGTGGTGAAGGTTGCGCGCCTCGGCGGCTACCTCGCCCGCTCACGCGATCCGCCGCCCGGCAATCTCGTCATATGGCGTAGCTTTGCACGGCTCGCCGACATTACGCTCGGCGCCACCCTCGCCCAGACATCGCCAGGATGTGGGTAAAAGGAAGGCGCTTACCGGCCGCCATCAGCCTGTTCGGCTTCAACTCGGGCGCGGCGCTCGCCACGGTGGTTGGCGTGCTCATTGAGGTGCCCGTGATGCTCTTGGTCGTGTGGATCGTGAACCGCAGCCAAGGCTGGTACGAGCGCGGCGTGGCATGCAAGGAAGCGGCCCTGAAGCACGCACCGCGAGAGACCTGACGTTGCGACTGCCGGCCGCAACGGCCGCGTGCGACGCCCTGCAGGGGGTCGACGACGCAAAGGGGAACGCATGAACGCCGAGGTCAGGGCGGTGACCGAGCCGGGGGCGACGCGACCGCAGCGTTTCCGCTGGGGAATGAGGGAGGTGTCGGGCGCGCAGTCGGCGAGGCCGCAGCGGGTCGAGGACGCCGACCTGTTCCTCGTGCTGCTGCTCGCCGCCATCGGCGTCACCCTGAACTCGGCCGTCGCCTTCGCGGCCGGCGTGCCGATGGCCTACGCCCTATGGAGGTCGGGGGCACAAAGCCCGAGACCTACGACGTCGTCCTCTTCGGGCCGGAAACCAGAAGCGTCTTCGCTCCGTACCACGGTGCGGAGTTGGCTTGAGACCTGAGCACGGGTCAGGCCGTGCCACGGCAGCTTCGACCTCGGCCGTGCCATCCGGTAGCCTCGATGCGATCTCGATCGTGCAAGGAGGAAGAGGGACCGGATGGCGCGGTTGGAACACCATTCCTGGGGCCAGAGGAACGCTGGGCGGCGACACTGGGTCAAGCCTGCCGTCCAGGCTGCAGCGCGTCGCGTCTTCGTCATGGCCATAGGCGCTATCGTCGCCGGCGCGTGCTGCGGGTTCGTGGCCAGGGAGCTGTTCGAGAGCCGCGTGCTGATGACGCCTTACCTCGCACGCTGAAGCGGCATCATGCTCCCTACGCAGTCCCGCCCAAAGGGGAGAGGGACTCGATGATGCGGCAATCGGCGACCGACCCGCAGCCACACTGCCCGATGACCTCCCGCAGTTCCAAGGCGAGCCTGGTCAGGTCGGCCAGCTTGCGCTCTACGTCCGCGAGATGGGCGCGGGCGATGGTGTCGACCTCGGCGCAGGAGCGCTCCCGGTCGTCGGCCAATGCAAGGAGATCCCGGATCTGGTCCACTGTGAAGCCCAGGGCACGACCGCGGCGGATGAAGCTCAACCGACGCAGGTGCTCGGGACCGTAGAGCCGGTAGTTCCCGCGCGACCGCGCGGGCGCGGGAAGAAGCCCGACCTTCTCGTACCACCGCACCGTCTCCACGCGCGTTCCCGTCGCCTCCGCGAGGCTGCCGATGGTCATGGAAGAGACGCGTGCCATGGCCTTGACCCTATAGTGACTACAGGGTGCATGTAGGTGGCATTCACGATCCGAGCCAGGAGCCCGGCGGACGGAGCGCAACATGAACCTAGCCGCCACTACGGACGCGCCATCTTCTCTCACGAGCCGTGCCCAGGTCCTGCGCTACAGGGTCAGGGGGATGGACTGCCCGACCTGCGCTGGGAAGATCGAAACCGCCGTTTCGCGGCTGCCGGGGGTCGCGGACGTGCGCGTGAACTACGGCAGCCAGTTCCTCGACTTGGCGCTCGACGAGGCCGCGACCCCGAGGTCGGAGCTTGAGGGGCGCATCGAGCGTCTGGGCTACGGCGTCGCTCCGCTGCCGACGGCCGCGGACTTGGCTAAGGCCCAGGCTGAGGGCGGGGCCCTGCCGGCCGAGACCTCGGAGGATGCTGAGCCGCCGCTCTGGCGAAGCCGCAAAGCGCTGCTGGCCATCCTCATCGGCGCCTTGTTCGTTGCCGGCTTCGTCGTCGACCGGGTCGCGCCGGGCCTGACGGGCGAGTACGCTTATTGGCCTGGCGCCCTCGTGGGGCTCGCCTATTATGGCCGCCGCGCGGTCTCGGCGGCGTTCGCCGGCACGCCCTTCTCCATCGAAATGCTGATGTCGGTGGCGACCGCCGGGGCGCTCGCCATCCACGCGGCCGAGGAGGCCGCCATCGTCGTGCTGCTCTTCACGGTCGGCGAGATGCTGGAGGTTGTTGCTGCGGGGCGCGCACGCGCGGGCATCAAGGCGCTCGCAGCCCTGGTGCCGAAGACCGCCCGCCTCGTCGAGGCCGACGGCAGCATCCGGGAGGTATCCGCCGCGTCTCTGGCCATTGGACAGGTCGTCGTGGTGAGGCCGGGCGACCGCGTGCCCGCTGACGGGGTGATCACGGATGGCTCGTCGAGCCTCGACGAGTCCCCCATCACCGGCGAGTCGGTCCCGAAGCCCAAGGAGGTCGGCGACCCGGTCTACGCGGGCAGCGTCAACGCCGACGGTGCGCTCCAAGTCCGGGTCGCTAGGACGGCGGTCGACAACACGGTCGCCCGCATCCTGCACCTCGTCGAGGAGGCGCAGGCCTCGAAGTCGCCTACGGCGCGTTTCATCGACAGGTTCAGCGCGATCTACACGCCCATTGCCTTCGCGTTCGCGGCTGCAGTCGCACTCTTGCCGCCGCTCCTGCTCGGCGCGGATTGGGGCACCTGGGTCTACCGGGGGCTCGCGCTTCTCCTCATCGCCTGCCCCTGCGCCCTGGTGCTCTCGACACCGGCCGCCATCGCGTCCGGGCTGGCCGCCGGGGCCCGGCGCGGGCTTCTCGTGAAGGGCGGTGCGGCGCTCGAGATCATCGGGCGGGTGCGCACGGTGGCGTTCGACAAGACGGGAACCCTGACGGCCGGACGGCCCCGGGTCACCGACATCCTGGCCCTCGCGCCGGATGCGTCCGACCGGTCGGTCCTGGGGTTAGCCGCAGCGGTCGAGAACGGATCGAGCCACCCTATTGCTCGGGCCATCCTCGACCGGGCAACTGAGGACGGGGTGCCGCTGCGGCCGACGCGCGATGCCCGCGCCATTCCCGGCAAGGCGATGCAGGCCACCGTCATGGGCCAGACGGTGCTCGTGGCCTCTCCGCGCCATGCCGCGGAGAGCGTCCGTCTCGGTTCGGCGACCGAACGTGTGGTCGCGGACCTAGAGGCCAGCGGCAAGACGGTGGTCATTGTCATCCGGGGCACCGAGGCGGTAGGCACCATCGCGGTCAGGGACGAACCCCGTGCCGACGCGGCTGCTGGGATCGCGGCCCTGCGGAAGCTGGGCGTGCGGGGCGTGATGCTGACCGGCGACAACCGCCGTACGGGCGAGGCGGTCGCGTCAGAGCTTGGCCTCAATGTGAAGGCCGAGCTCCTTCCCCAGGACAAACTGGCCGAGATCGCGGCTTTGAAGGCGATGGGTCCGGTCGCCATGGTCGGCGACGGCATCAACGATGCGCCTGCCCTAGCCTCCGCTAACGTAGGCATCGCGATGGGCGGCGGCACGGACGCAGCCCTGGAGACGGCGGATGCAGCGGTTTTGAACGACCGGGTGGGCGACGTGGCCGCGCTGATCGCGCTGTCCCGGGCAACCCTGGGCAACATTCGTCAGAACGTCGCCATCGCGCTCGGCCTGAAGGCGGTCTTCCTTGTGACGACCATCGCCGGCATCACCGGCCTGTGGCCCGCCATCCTCGCCGACACTGGGGCGACTGTCTTGGTGACGGCGAACGCGCTCCGTCTCCTGAGGGCTTGATGAGTTCCCCTTCGGCAGGACGGGCGCGCCGCATGGCGACGGTGGCGGCTGTCCTGGCAACCGCCGCGGCCGTCGACCTCGCCGCGAAGGCGATGGCCGAGGCATGGTTGGCCGAGGGTACCGTACGGGGCTTGATACCCTTCATCGACCTGACCCTGTCGTTCAACCGGGGCATCAGCTTCAGCCTGTTCCCGGCGCACGATCCGTCCTCGCTCGCGCTCCTCCTCGGCATCCAGGGCACGCTGACGTGTTTGGTGACTGCGTGGGCCCTGGCCGCGACGGGTTCGCTCGAACGTCTCGGGCTCGCGGCGATAGCGGGCGGGGCCGCGGGGAACTTCGTCGACCGGCTCAGGGACGGGGCCGTCACCGACTACCTCGACCTGCACACGAGCGGCTTCCGCTGGTTCACCTTCAACCTGGCCGACGCCTGGATTTCCATCGGCGTCGTCATGCTGCTCCTCGAAGGCCTGCCCCTGTCGGGGAGGCGTCCCGGTCCCGGGGAGCCGGTCCCGTGAGAACCTCGCCTCCGCCGAACGGCAGCCTCAACAACTTGGCATCAATCCTTCGAGCTCAGGCTCGTGCACCGACCCCAGCGAGGCCGACATGCTGAAGACGACGCTCGGTCTGGCCTTCCTCCTGGCACTGTCCGCCTGCCAGGACGGCCAGTACGCGGCCTCGACCCGCCACTTGGCGCCGATCCCACCCGCGACCATGGCCCTGATGTCGGCAGCGGGTGTCTCGCCAGACGACCCGATCCTGATGCGGGCCTTCAAGAAGGAGTCTGAGATCGAGCTCTGGAAGCGCGGCACCGACGGCAAGTACGCCCTTCTGAAGACCTATCCGATGTGCCGCTGGTCGGGCCAGCTCGGGCCCAAGACCCGGGAGGGCGACCGACAGGCTCCGGAGGGCTTCTACTCGGTGACGCCAGCGTCCATGAACCCAAATTCGAGTCTCTACCTTTCGTTCAACCTCGGGTACCCGAACGAGTATGACCGCTCCCTGGGACGCACGGGCGCGCACCTGATGGTGCACGGCTCCTGCTCGTCGCGTGGCTGCTTCGCGATGACGGACGAGGCGATCTCGGAACTCTATGCCGTGGTACGCGAGGCGTTCGCGGGCGGGCAGCGCGCCGTGCAGTTCCAGTCCTACCCGTTCCGCATGACCCCGGAGAACCTGGCCCGGCACCGGCAGGACCCGAACATCGCGTTCTGGAGAAACCTCAAGGAGGGGTCCGACCGGTTCGAGATTACGAGGGCCGAGCCGGGCGTCAGTGTCGCGGGCGGGCGATACATGTTCGACGCCGGGGGTGACGACCCCGTAGCGGGCGCGGTGGCACGGAAGCAGGCTGACGACGACAGGAAGACCGCCGCCCTGGTGGCTGCAGGGACGCCGGCCGTTCGGCTAGTGTACGAGGACGGCAGCCAACATCGGGCGTTCCGCGAGCCCATGATGGCGACGGGAGCCGGGCTTGGCGAGGTGAGCCGTCCCGAGGCCCTGGCAGCGGACCCGCGCGAGATCGCGATGCCGGCTGCCGGTCTGGTCGTCTCCGCGGACAGGCGGGAGTCTGCTCGTGTTGGAGCGACCCCGAAGGTGGGGACGCCGCCACGGCCTGCGGTCGCGGAGGCGGAGCGGAGGCGCCTTCTGAAGGTTTTCGCCACGGCCAGTGAGGGACGGGATTGAGCGCGCTGCCGCATCCGTTCCGAGCGGTCTGGCGTCGATAGCCATCGATGCCCCCAGTGTCGGCTTTCTAGCAACGTCCGTTGCTGGTGCAGGGTTGTTCCTGCCCCTACGTGCTGCCCCTGGTCCCGGGCCACGTCCCATACGTGGTTGGCCAGTTCGCCGCCCGCAGAGCGCGATAGCCTACGCTCGCTCGGACTGCGCATAATAGCGTGCTTCCGCCTCGGCGGGAGGGGATGTGGCCGATCGTTTCGAGCAGCTTGCGGTTGTTGAACTAATCAGCCCACTCAAGGGTGGCATACTCGACCGACTCGAGCGACTGCCACGAGCCGCGCCGATGGATGACCTCGGCCTTGAACAACACGACGATCGTCTCAGCCAGAGCATTATCGTACGAGTCTCCGACGCTGCCGACGGAGGGCTCGATGCCTGCCTCGGCGAGGCGCTCGGTGCAAAGAATGCTCACGAACTACGATCCGCATTCGGAATGGCAGACAAGGCCGCTGCCGGCGACAGGACGGCGCTCGTGCAGGGCCTGGTCTAGGGCATCGAGCACGACATCTGCCCGGGCTTGACGCGACAGGCGCCAGCCGACGATCCGGCGGGCGAAGACGTGAGTCACGAAGGTCGCGTAGACAAAGCCGCCCCAGGTCGCCACGTAGGTGCAATCCGCGACCCACAGCTTGCTGGAGCATTTGGCCTTGAACTGCTGATTGACCTGGTCGAGCGAGCAGGAGGCGGCCGGATCGGGGACGGGAGTGCGGACCTTGCGCCCCCGAACGGCGCTCTCCAAGCCCATCGCCCGCATCAGCCGACCCACCGTGCAGCGCGCCACCGTGATCCCTTTGCGGGCGAGCTGACGCCAGACCTTCCAGACGCAGTAGATGCCAAAGTTGGCCGCGTACACGCGCCGGATCTCGGCCATGAGCGCCGCATCCCACTTGGGCCGGGTCGGCAACTGCATCAGATCGGCCCGCCGCGTGGCATGGGCGTGGTACGTCGGGGGGATCGGCAAGACCTTGCAGATCAGCTCGACCCCGTAGAGCGCACGATGATCGTCGATGTAGGCGATCGTGACCGGAACCGGCGGTCGAGCTCCGCCTCGGCAAAATACGCTGACGCCTTCTTCAGGATCTCGTGGCCTGCCGCAGTTCGCGGACCTCGCGTTCCAGCGCCTTGCCCCGCCCGCGCTCGTCTGTCGCCGGCCCGGCCCGCATGCCTCGATCGCGTTAGGCCTGTCTGACCCAGTTGCGCAGTGCCTCACCCAAACAGTCGAACTTGGCAGCGATCGAGCGGATCGCTTCATACTGCGAGTCATGCTCGCCTTGGTGCTCCAGGACTATCCGCATCGCGCGCTCTGGGACCTTGGGGGGAGAAGGGTGGGGTATGCTTCGTCATAGCCCCAATTCCTCAAGAGGTGAGTCTCCGACAAACCCGGAGCGGTTCGGTGTTCGCGTGGCCGACAGCTATGGGGTCTGTCCCAGGTACTTTGATCTAATAGGATCTAAGACTATTGAACCTGATGCGATCAAAAAACTAAATGCATATCTGGGTCCTATCTGAAAATTTCCATTATTTCAGACCTTGATGCAACAGATATATGGAAACATCGGCCGATTGATAAAAGTCTTTCCTGGCAATTGGATAGGCGTCAGTGTTCCTTGACATCATCAGGCATACGCATCTCTCGCGTAAGCTACGTAAGAATTGTCCGACACGCCAATCTACCAGGAAGGATCGTTTCTCATAAACACATAGTTCAAGGAATGAGCTTTGTGGATTGACCGTCAACGATCAGGAACGTGTGTGGCTGAGGCCATCGTCCCGCAAGGAGGGTGTCATGACGGCACGATAGACTTCGTGGCTGACAGCAGGCGTGTTCGTATTCGCCGTTCACGTGGCAGTCCTGCTGGGCTCAGCAGGAACGGCACAGGCCCGACCGACCGGCAGCAGCGCCGCGGTAGCCGGCACGAACGAGGGGCTGCAGCAGGTCCGGCACTGGGGCCATCACCATCACGACTGGGGGCACCATCATCACTGGCGTCCGCGCTACCACCATCATCACTGGCGGCACCGTCGCCGGCATTACCACTTCTGAGCTAGTTCGAAACGCAGGCCTCGAAAGAACAAGGGGACCCGTGAGGGTCCCCTTGCACGCACCATCGTCCTGAACGGGACAGGCTCAATCCTCGTGATCATTGTCGTGGTGGTCGTGATGACGCTCGACCCGCACGGTCCCGGTGCGGTCGGTATCGCCATGGTGATGGTGCTCTTCGATCGTTCGACGCTCATGGTGATGATGGTCGTCGTCCTGCACTCGCACGCCGCCGGGGCCGACATCGACGTGCTGGGCGAGGGCTACGGCAGGCATCAGAGCGAGCGCCGCCGCGGCGGCGAAACTGGTCAGGGTTAACTTGGCCATGCATGCTCTCCGATCTGTCTCCAGAAGTGAGCAGGAAACGCCGGATCGCCAGCAAGGTTCACCGAAAAATCCGCTTGGGCGCAAGATGCCCCTCAAGTCAGGCGGCACCATTCGCCCAGATGAACAAGATCTAAACGGATTTCAGGGCATTGAACAACGGTTGTCCACGCCAGTGGCTCTATGTTCGGTTACCGCAACGTCGTCTGCGACCGCATAGTGCGGTAGAGCGCACGAACCGCGTCCATGTAATCTTCGGTGGGATGCGTCTGGCTGTAACTGCGCAGGAACGCCGCCTGCCGAACCAGCGGCAACCACGGCGGGGCTAACTCCAGGCCCTCGTACAGGCCGGGCGGGACACGCATCGAAGATCATAGGCCGGGTCTGGAGCGGAGGCGGCACGCTGGGCAGCTTTATCTGACGGTCGGTGAACGGCGGCCCGCTCGCGTTTGCGATAGGCCCCAATGGTGGCGGACCCGGGTCTCTGCGGCAACGATCGGGCTTCTAGCCCGACCCTGACTATGCGCATCGCCTCCTCCGCAGCAGAGATCAGCAGCTCCTCGGCCCGCGCGATGGCATCCTCCAATGTTGCGCCCCGGACGGACGCCAGCGAACGGCACCGCCTCGCGCGGGGGCTGACCCGGGCTTACGAAGCCGGACTAGATCAGGCTGTTCTTGACCTGCTGCATCAGGTCGATGGCATTGGCGAAGGCGTCGGCCGGCAGGATCAGGCGCTGGCGCAAGACCAGCACCGGTTTGCCGTTGGGGTCGCGCTCGGACGGCGACAGACTCATCAGGTTGACCCGGACGATCGAGCCGGTCACGGTGACCTCGCTGATGCCGTCGGTGTAGATTTCTTGGATCATCGATACCCTCCTCGAGGAAACTCTTTACGCCGCCGCCGAGGGGTTGAAGACGACGTCCACCCAGTAGTTCGTCTTGTTGAAGGTGTTGGTCGGGAACAGGCTCGAGCTGCCATACGCGTAGACGCCGTTGCCGGCCGACGGCGCTGTCAGCGGCCCGTTCGTCACAGCGCTGGCGAAGCCGTCGGCGGTCTGCGAATAGCGCCCGACATTGGTGTGATAGGACGCCGTGTAGGTGGCGCCGGGCGTGAGCGCGACCGGGTTCGAGAAGGTGGCGGTCTGCCAGCCGCTGGCAGACTCGTTGGTGAAGGTGGCCGTCGCGAGCTTCTGGCCGGAGCTCGACCACAGGGTGCCGGTATGGGTGCCGGTATCCTGCGTGCCCTTGTAGAACTTGACCGCGCTGACCGAGCCGGCCGAGGAGGCCTGGAACTGCACGCCGAGCTCGACCGGGTTGAGGTCGTTGGTGTTGGTCGCCGCCGGCGTCGCCGACGAGGAGAACAGGCTGACCGCGCCGGTGCTGGGGGCGAGCACTGTCAGGGCCACGCTCGCCGACGAGGTGCCGCCGCGCCCGTCCGAGATCGCGTAGGTGAAGCCGGCGGCACCCGTGTAATTGGTGGTTGGCGTGAAGGTGATGGTGGAGTTGGTGGTGTTGAGGGAGACGGTGCCGTTGGTGGCGCCACTGACGCTCGTCACGCTCAGCGGATCGCCGTTCGGGTCGGTGTCGTTGGCGAGCAGGGTCGAGGTCGAGAAGGTGACGGCGGTGTTCTTCGTCACCGCCGGGCCGGTGTCGTTGACTGCGGTCGGTGCCTGGTTGGTGGCGTTGCTGTTCGGGTTGAAGACGACGTCGACCCAGTAATTGGTGTTCTGGTAGGTGTTGGTCGGGAACAGGCTGGAGCTGCCGTAGGCGTAGACGCCGTTGCCGGTGGACGGTGCGGTGAGCGGCCCGTTCGTCACCGCGCTCGCGAAGCCGTTGGCGGTGGTCGAGTAGCGGCCGGCATTGGTGTGGTAAGAGGCGGTGTAGGTCGCGCCGGGCGTCAGCGTCACCGGGTTCGAGAAGGTGGCGGTCTGCCAGCCGCTGGCAGACTCGTTGGTGAAGGTGGCCGTCGCGAGCTTCTGGCCGGAGCTCGACCACAGGGTGCCGGTATGGGTGCCGGTATCCTGCGTGCCCTTGTAGAACTTGACCGCGCTGACCGAGCCGGCCGAGGAGGCCTGGAACTGCACGCCGAGCTCGACCGGGCTGGTGTCGTTGGTGTTGGTCGCCGCCGGCGTCGCCGAGGACGAGAACAGGCTCACCGGGGCGGTGCCGGGTGCTGAGACGGTCAGCGCCACGCTCGCCGACGATGTGCCGCCGCGCCCGTCCGAGATCGCGTAGGTGAAGCCGGCCTGGCCCGTGTAGCCGGTGGTCGGCGTGAAGGTGATCGTGGAATTGGTGGTGTTGAGCGCCACGGTGCCGTTGGTCGCCCCGCTCACTCTCGTCACCGTCAGGGTGTCGCCGTTCGGGTCAGTGTCGTTGGCAAGAAGCGTCGAGGCCGCGAAGGTGACGGCGGTGTCTTTCGTCACCGCGGGGCCGGTGTCGTCGACGGCGGTCGGCGCCTGGTTGGCGGCGGTGCCGCTCGGGTTGAAGACGACGTCGACCCAGTAATTGGTGTTCTGGTAGGTGTTGGTCGGGAACAGGCTGGAGCTGCCGTAGGCGTAGACGCCGTTGCCAAAGGACGGCGCGGTCAGCGGCCCGTTCGTCACCGCGTTGGCGAAGCCGTTGGCGGTGCTCGAGTAGCGGCCGGTATCGGTGTGGTAGGAGGCGGTGTAGGTCGCACCCGCCGTCAGTGCGACCGGGTTGGAGAAGGTGGCGGTCTGCCAGCCGCTCGCGGTCTCGTTGGTGAAGGTGGCGGTGGCCAGTGCCTGGCCGGTGCTCGACCACAGCGCGCCAGTATGGGTGCCGGTGTTCTGGCTGCCCTTGTAGAATTTGATCGCGCTGACCGTGCCGGAGCTGGAGGCCTGGAACTTCACCCCGAGCTCGACCGAACCAGTGTCACTCTCGTTGGCGACTGCCGGCGTCGCCGAGGACGGGAACAGGCTGACAGGCGTAGTACCCGGCGCAGACACCGTCAGCGCCACGTTGGCCGAGGCCGTGCCGCCGCGCCCGTCCGAGATCGTGTAGGCGAAGCTGGCGGGTCCCGTGTAGCCGGTGGTCGGCGTGAAGGTGATCGTGCCGGCCTGGCTGTTGAGCGAGACAGTGCCGTTGGTGGCGCCGCTCACGCTCGTCACCGTCAGCGGATCGCCGTTCGGGTCGGTGTCGTTGGCAATGAGGGCAGAGGTCGCGATGGTCGTGGCGGTGTCTTTCGTCACCGATAGGCCGCTGTCGTTGACGGCGGTCGGGGCCTGGTTCGTCGTGGTGCCGCCGGCATTGAATAGCACGTCGACCCAGAAATTGGTGTTGTTGAAGCTCTGAGTCGGGAACTGGCTCTGGGTGCTGTAGACGAAGACACCGTTGTTGGCAGTGAGCGGGCCGCTGGTGACGTTGCCGGTGAAGTAGTTCACGTCGCTCGAATAGTGCCCGAGCGTCGAGTAGTACGAGGCGGTGTAGGTCGTGCCCTCGGTGATCGGGACCGGGTTCGAGAAGGTCGCGGTCTGCCAGCCGTCCGTGGTCTCGTTGGTGAAGGTCACGGTGGCGAGCTTCTGGCCGGTGCTCGACCACAGCGTGCCAACATGGACCCCGCGATCCTGATTGCTCTTGTAGAAGCGGATACCGCTGACCGTGCCGGCGGTGGAACTCTGGAACTTCACGCCGAGCTCGACTGCCGTGCTGTCGACGGTGTTGGTGACCGTAGGCCTGGCCGAGCCTGGGAAGAGGGTAAGGGCGGGGGAAGCCGTCACCGTCAGGCTGCGCCCGGCCAACGGCGTCTCCAGGTTGACGCTGTCGTCGGTCGCCCGGGTGCGGATCTGGTAGGTCCCGGCGACCTGCGGCGCGAACGTGTAGCTCCAGCTCTCGTCACCGGTGGCGGTGCGCCAGGTGGTGCCGTTGTCGGTCGAGACCTCGACGCCCGCGACCACGCCGCCACCGGCATCACTGGCGGTGCCGGTGATCGTGACCGGGGTGAAGGCCGTTACGCTCGACCCCGTGGTCGGCGTCGTGACGGTCGAGGTCGGCGCGGTGCGGTCGGTCGAGGCGGTGGCGGGAGTCAGGTCCGAGTCGAGGGTGCCCGGCTGCACGCCCATATCGGCGAGCAGGTTGACCATCGCCTGCTGGATCCGGGGATCGGTCGGCGTCGCCTCGTTGTCGTGGTTGGCCGACAGACCCCAGGACCAATAGACGGTGCCGGCGCCGAAGACGAGGGCGCCGCTCGGGGCGCGGTAGAGCGTCAGGCTGTGGGTCGCCGTGCCCTTGCCGGTGGTGTTGCCGTAATCCTGGAGATAGGTCGTCTGGTCGAGGGTGGTCGAGGACAGGCGCACCAGCCCGGCAGGAGCCGAGGCGTCATCGGGCGCCTCGTCCCACTCGTAGCCGAGATAGTTCTTGTTGAGCGAGGCGGTCTGGCCCGGCTGCAGGCCGGCGACGCTGGTATTGCGCCAGAAGCGCTGGTTGGCGTCGTCGTACGGCACCGTGATGGTGTCGAGCACGTACGAGTCGACTTTGAACATCGTGCCCATCAGGGCATTCTCGGGATCGTTGTTGCCGACCGTCCCGGCGGGTCCACGGGGATCGCGCCAGGTGCCGGTCCACTGATTGGTCGGATCGAGGTTCTGGTTGGCGCCCCAGGTCTCCTTGTACGAGACCAATGTGCGGTACGGCGTGGCGTCGCTGCTGATGCTGTTTGAATACCGCGTGCGCCAGTAGACCTCGTTGCCGCTCCAGAACGCCAGGTTGACGCCGGCGTCCCGTGCCGCCTCGACGTTGTCGCGCTGCGCTCCTGACCAATACTCGTCGTGACCGACATTGAGATACATCTTGTGGTTCTTGATCAGACCACCGTTACGGTCGGCGTCGATGCCCGACATGTACGAGACGTCATAGCCGTTCTGCTCTAGCCACATGATTGCCGGGAACTCGGCGCCGTAGATGTAGTCCTGGGGCCCCGCTGCGAGGCCGCCGCCACGGGTGGTGATCGGCCGGTTGTAGCTCACCGCGTAGGCGCGCCCCTGGCCCTGGCCGGTGGCCGGGCCGTTGCCGCCGTAGAGATTGGCCCCACCCCAAGGGTTGTAGGCCTGCCAAGTCGTGTCGGCCGTCTGAAAGATGATGTCGCTTGTGCTACTGTCATCACGGACGATGAACGGGATCTCGTTCTCGCCCGCTGTGCCGTCCTGGCGCGTCAGCTTGGCGATGTAGACGCCCGAGACAGCGTCCGTCGGCACGGTCCATGACGCTGAGACCGACCAGTTGCCGGCGTCGACCATCCCGGTCGCCGCGTCGCGCAACGGGGTCGGCTGTGTCTGCAGCCCAGTATGCTGGATCGTGTCGATCTTGCGCGCGCCAAGGCCGCCGTAATAGCCGAGCCGGTAGATGTCGATCCGATAATTCGTCGAGTCGGTGTTGATCTTGAAAGTGGTCGTCTTGCCGACGTTCACGCTGATGTCCGTGGCGAAACCTTCGATGTTCGAACTACCCGCGCCATCAATGCCCCACTCGCTAACCGGATTGCCGATTTTCTGGTTCTCGAGGATGATCTTGTTGGTTGTCGTAGCGGTGGCACTAAATGACAGGGAATTGGCGGTCAGTCCGGGCGTGCGCACTGGCGCGACTGCGGTCCTGATGGGGCCGCTCAGGGATGGGATGAGGACCCGACCGTTGGCAAGAACACCGGTCTCGGCGCCACCAGGGATCTGCGTGGTGATGCCGGCGGGCGCCCCACTGCCGCTTCCGGGTAGTTGGCCGTTCGACGACAGGATGCTACCAGCCTCCAATTCTAGAGGCCGCAGCGGGCAATTGACGTAGCCGCAGGTCCCACAGCAGGCCACGGCGTTGGTCTGGACCGCGGCACCCGAGGCGATTGTCTCGAGAATGCTCGGATAGCCTCCGGCGTTGGACGGCGATACGACGTTGGGGTTGGGCGCGCTCGATCCAACCGGGGCCGCGCCGGCAGCGGGCAGGGCGGCTGCCAGTATGACGCTCTCCGCTCCCGCCAGCGAGTTGATCGAAGCTGCCTCCGGCATGGAAGAGGACGGGGCCGAGAACGACTTATCTGCGAGATTGGCGGACCGGATCACGAGATCCTCATCCGGCACCTCGAACTTTCCGGGCCCCGTAACAGCCGCGATGGGGGCCAGGGTGGCAGGGCCGAAGTGTCGAAAATTACCGGCGCCTGCGTCTGCCACCCGACGCCATGGCGGATCGCTCAGCAGGAACAAGGAGGGCGTAGAAGGGATACTAACGTCGGCAGCTGGATCAACTTCATCGTTGACATCACTGACGTTCTTCTGGCGAGAGATAAAGAGATGGCGCCCCATCTGCCTGAGATCGGACAAGAACCGAAAGCGACTGGGCACGGGCGAGAATGCGTCGCGGCTGTTTGACGGCATGATGCTGGACCTCGACAAGAGGGACGGCGCGCGATGAGACCGTCACCGCAGCCGGGGCCCGGCGCGCCGGCTTCCATCGTCCGGGAGTATTCGTTCCCAGTTCGGTTTCTCATTGGTTTCTGACTGGCTCCGCAATTTATTACAAGCTCAACAATTAATATTGATGTTCGTCTATTAGATATTCAACATCTATCTTATTCCATACTTATGTGCTTACAGCGCTTAGTTCGCAAGATGGATTGCTTCGGTCTTTAGCAGTACAACCTCTCATCCTGCAGGTGAGCGAGAAGCTGACGAAATTGTTCCTGGGCCGCGGTGTCGCGCTTTTGTTCGTCGAAGCCGTGCTCGAACATAGGCAGGAGCTTGCTCGTCGCGCGCTCCATCGCTGAGCCCTCCCAGAGGATCAATACCTCGCGGTCGGTCAGGTCCTTGAGGAAATACCAAAGCGCCAACATGACGGTCAGCGCCGGTCGCTCACCCCAGTTTGCGATCACGCCCTTACCGATGAGCTCGATCCGGCGCAGGAGGGCGTGCTTCTTTCTCGGGATCAAATCGTCGAGCAGTTCGAGGCAGGCGAAATGCAGGTCGGTGCGCAACGCTGCGACGTCGGCTTCGGCCCTTACCGCGTGATCGGGGTCGCTTGGGACGAACACACCCGCTCCAGCGGTCAGCGCGTAGAGAAGGTAGGCTGGAATTGCGAGTTCGACGTGTTGGCGATCGGAAAGAGTGGGCGTCAAATAGTCATTTGTCTGGAGGGATCGTAGTTGGCAGAACTAAGCCGGCGCTCCCGTTCATCTCTCGAGTTCGGATGTAGTGAGATCCAAAGCCATACAAGATAACTGCCCCATAGCGGAAACAACATCATTGGCGAAAATGGCAAACTCGCTTTTGACAAGAAAGTCGGCAATTCGCTGTCGTAGAAATGGGGAGAACCACATCAATTATTTTAGTCGTAAATATTTATTTTATCATACTGTCAGTGAGCGTATGCAAGGCAATAAATTTGCATATCAAATAAAATCTCATCTTTACAATTTACGATTGATGGAAGTTGTTAATACTTAAAAATAGGAACAATGTCATCAGTAAAAATATCATACCCGCTATTATGGTCGAAAATTTCCTATTTGCATTTTCTAATATATGACGTCGGACACGCCGACGTCCTTTGGGGGCATGTTGTGTCGGGTAATGCTGACGCCCTAGCTTCTTGCCAGACATGGAATTTAGACCGGCAACACTGAGGCTTCTGATGCAAGTTGCTCATCTTCAATCTGAACGGTGACGTGATCAATGTTATATCGCACCTTCATAATAGAACGAATTGACCGAACCAAATTAGGACCGGATGTTACATCGTTCACGACGACGTGACACGTCATGGCATTGAAGCCTGACGTCAATGTCCAAGCATGCAAGTCATAGGCCCGGATCACGTTCGGCATTGTCTCAATTTGGGTCTTAAGGACGGCAAGGTCGAGGCCTGGGGGCGTTCCCTCCAAAAGGATGTGCAACGCTTCGCTGAGAAGCCGCCATGTCCGTGGGACGATGAACAGGCCAATAACCGCTCCGACAACCGGATCGACCCAGCGCCAACCAGTCCCCATTACCACAAGCGCCGCGACGATGACACCAATCGAGCCCAGCATGTCAGAGAAGACCTCGAAGTAGGCCCCCTTCACGTTGAGGCTCTCGGATGAGCCACCCGCCAGCAGTTTCATGCTGGCGAGGTTTACGCCGAGGCCGACGAACGCCACCAGCATCATCGGCCAGCCAAGGATCTCGTTGGGCTCCACGAAGCGACGATAAGCCTCGTAGAGGATGTAGGCTGTCACCCCGAGCAGCACCACGGCATTGGCGAGCGCCGCTAAAATCTCGAAGCGTAGGTAGCCGAAGCTTTTGCCCGACGTCGGCGCCTTGCTCGCGTAATGGATGGCAAGCAGCGACAGGGCGAGACCGCCGGCGTCGGTCACCATGTGTGCGGCATCGGCCAGCAGCGCGAGACTGCCGGTGAGCAGGCCGCCAATGACCTCAGCCAACATGTAGCTTAGGGTCAGGGCCAGCGCCCAGGAGAGGCGCGCCCTGTTCCTCGCTGCAGCCGAGCCCGATGGAATGCTGGCGCCGTGCGCGTGTCCGTGTCCCATAATCGCCTTTGACCCCCTTGTGATGACGGCCGATACAGCCAGATATTTCAGGGACTGTCGGTGCCGATTAAATCAGCCATGTGCGTACCGGCGGGGTGCCCGGTCTCGGTACGATGGGTCTTGGAGCAGGCCGCGTAATCAGGACCGAAGGATGTCATGACGAGTTCGCGGTGACCGCCCGCAACCTCTCGGCTTGCCAGAAGCGCGCGGCCGCCAGGCCAGACCTCCGAGTCGGAAGTCGCCCCCGAGCCGGACTCCCCATATCGACGAACACCTTCGGCATGAATGGCCTGACGTGTCCTCTCAAGGGTTGCGCCGGCCATCGGCAGCCCGACCCAGACTACCTGCTGAAGACCTTCGTCCCGGCAGACCACCAAGATCACCTCGGACGTTGCAGGTCCGGTGGCTGGATCCCAACCGCGGGGGTAGAACAGCGCAGTCAGGTTCGCCTCGCGTTCGATGTTGCTTGGGCGCGGCACCTTGGTGGTTGGCCCCCAAGCGAAGCCGAACGGTGCCTCGGCCACAGGTGCTTCAGCCGCATCGGCGCCTGCAATGTGCAGGCGTGCGGCAACTGCGATCATCCCGAGCCATCTGGCACATCGACCGCTCATGCTCCTACTCCGCTGCCTTGAGGCGTCGCGGCACCGGTTCGGTCGGGCGCTCGGCCGCCTTCGCGAGTGTCACCTTGCCAAAGCGGGCGTAGAGCGCTGGCAACACGATAAGCGTGAGCAGAGTTGCACTGATCAGGCCACCTATGACGACGGTCGCCAGAGGCCGCTGGATCTCCGCGCCGGTCTCCGTTGCTATGGCCATCGGCACGAAGCCGAGGGACGCTACGAGCGCAGTCATCGCCACCGGCCGCAGCCGGGTCATGGCACCCTCGAGAATGGCCTCACGTTTCGGGCGCCCCTCGGCGACGAGCTGCTTGATGAAGGTCAGCATCACGAGGCCGTTGAGCACTGCTACACCCGACAATGCGATGAACCCGACAGCTGCCGGTACTGAGACCGGCATACCGCGCAGCCACAGGGCGAAGATGCCGCCAGTCAATGCGAGTGGCACGGCGCTGAACACCAGGAGCGCGTCCCGCGGAGAACCCAGGGCCGAATAGAGTAATAGGAAAATCAGGAAGAAGCAGACCGGCACCACGATCACGAGGCGCTGCTTGGCAGAGGCGAGATTTTCGAACTGTCCGCCCCAGGTCACGTAGTACCCCGGCGGCAGTTGGACCTGGCTACCGACCTTGGACTGGGCCTCAGCCACGAGCGAGCCGATGTCGCGACCGCGCACGTTCGCGGTCACCACGACGCGCCGCTTGCCGTTCTCGCGCGAGATCTGGTTTGGCCCCTCGGTGACGGAGAAGCGTGCCACCTGCTTCAGCAGAACGGATGACGCCCTGCCGTTCGCGCCCGGCGGCAGCGGCACCGGGATGTTTTCCAGTGCCTCGCGGTCCTCGCGCACCTTGTCGGTGAGACGCACCACGATGGGAAAACGCCGATCGCCCTCGAAGACGATACCAGCGTCTCGCCCGCCGATCGCCGCGCCGATGACCTCCTGGATCGCCCCAGTGCTCAGGCCGTAGCGGGCGGCCTCAGCCTTGTCGATCTTGATCTCTAGGAACGGCAGGCCTGCCGTCTGCTCGACCTTCACGTCCTCGGCGCCCGTAATGCCCCGCAACACCCCGGCGACTTGGTTGGCCACTTTCAGCATCGGCTCGAACTCCTCGCCAAACACCTTCACGGCGAGGTCGCCGCGGGTGCCGGCTAGAAGTTCGTTGAACCGAAGCTGGATCGGCTGGGAGAACTCGTAGACGTTGCCGGCGAGCTTGCCGACCGCAGCCTCGATCTGCTCCTGCAGCTCGGCCTTGCTTTGCGACGGGTCCGGCCAGTCGTCCTGCGGCTTGAGGATGACGAAAGTGTCCGAGGAGTTCGGCGGCATCGGGTCGGATGCGACCTCCGCCGTACCGGTCTTCGAGAAGACATAGGCCACCTGCGGAAACTTCGCGATCGCCTGCTCAACCTTGAGCTGCATCGCCTGCGATTGAGTCAGCGAGGTCGAGGGAATGCGAGTCGCATTGAGCGCGATGCTCTTCTCGTCGAGTTGCGGGATAAACTCCGTGCCGAGCCGAGTGAACAGCATGCCGGCCGCGACGAGGAGCAACAGCGCTCCCCCAATGAACGCCAAGGGAGCGCGTACCGCCCCGTCGAGCACAGGCCGGTAGACCGCCTTGAGCGCCCGGATGATGAAATTGTCCTTCTCAGTGACCTTGCCGGTAATCGCAATGGCGATCAGCGCTGGCACGAAGGTCAAAGACAGGATGAAGGCCGAGGCGAGGGCGATGATAACGGTGAGCGCCATTGGCTCGAACATCTTGCCTTCGACGCCGGTGAAAGTGAGGAGAGGCACGTAGACCAGGATGATGATGGCCTGCCCGTAGAGCGAAGGCTTGATCATCTCCTCGGCCGAGGCTCGCACCGTCTGCAGACGCTCCTCGGTATCAAGGGTCCGCCCCAGTTCGTGCTGCCGCTCGGCGAGGTGCCGCAGGGCGTTCTCAGTGATAATGACGGCTCCATCGACGATCAGGCCGAAGTCGAGGGCGCCGAGACTCATCAGATTGGCTGAAATCTTCGCTTCGACCATGCCGGTCAAGGTCATCAGCATGGCAACCGGGATGACCAACGCGGTGATGATGGCCGCTCGGATGTTCCCGAGCAGCAGGAAGAGGATGATGATAACGAGGGCCGCGCCTTCGGATAGGTTCTTCACGACCGTCTTTACGGTCGCCTCGACGAGGCGAGTGCGGTCGAGCACCGTCTGAACCTCGACTCCGGGAGGCAGCGACTGGCGGATCTGGTTCATCCGGGCGTCGACCGCGGCTGCGACAGTACGGCTGTTCTCGCCGATCAGCATCAGGGCAGTGCCGACAACGACCTCCTGCCCGTTCTCGCTGCCAGAGCCCGTGCGCAGGTCGCGCCCGATACGCACTTCGGCGATGTCGCGGATCCGGATCGGCACGCCGCCTCGCGTCGCAACCACAACCTCCGCGATTTCCTCCATGCTCTCGAGGCGGCCGGCGGCGCGCACGACGTAGCCCTCGCCATTGTCCTCCAGGTAGCGGGCGCCCTGGTTGGCGTTATTGGTCTCAAGTGCCCGCGCGACATCACTGAAGGATAAGTCGAGGGCAGCGAGCCTCGTCGGGTCGGGCTGGACGTGGTACTGTTTCTCGAAGCCGCCGATGCCATCGATGCCGGCAACCCCGGGCACTGTCTTGATCTGGGGCCGGATGATCCAGTCCTGAACGGTACGCAGGTAGGCAGTCTGCTCCAGCGCGGTGCGCAGCCGCTGCCCCTCCGGCGTCAGATAGCTGCCGTCCGGCTGCCAGCCGGGCCTGCCGGCTTCCGAGATCTTACGCTCGACGGGCTTGGCATAATGGACCGTCCACATGTAGATCTCGCCGAGCCCGGTCGAGATCGGGCCCATGCTGGGTTCCGCCCCGGGCGGCAGATCCTGCTTCACCTGCGCAAGCCGCTCGGCTACCTGCTGGCGAGCGAAGTAGATGTCGAGCTTTTCGGCGAAGACGGCTGTCACCTGGGAGAAGCCGTTGCGTGAGAGCGAGCGGGTGTACTCGAGCCCCTTGATGCCGGCCAATGCGGTCTCGACTGGGTAGGTAACCTGCTTCTCGATGTCGACCGGCGAGAGCGAGGGCGCGACCGTGTTGATCTGGACCTGATTGTTGGTGATGTCCGGCACCGCATCGATGGGCAGCTTCGTCACCGCGTAGCCGCCAAAGCCGGCGGCGAGCAATGACATGAGCAGGACGAGCCAGCGCTGGTGGACCGAGAAGTCGAGGATGCGGCTGATCATGTCCATTCTCCTCAATGATCGTGATCGGCTTCGCTCTTGCCGAGCTCAGCCTTGAGGAGGAAGGAGTTAGCGATCGCGATCTCCTCGCCCGGCTTCAGCCCGGAGGCGACCTCCACCGCATCATCGTCGGACCGGCCGAGTTCGACTTCGCGCTTCTCGAAACCCTCGTCCGTGCGCACGAAGACGACGCGTCTGCCCTCAATCGTCTGCAGCGCCGACTTGGGTACGCGAACGGGCACCTTGTCCCGCGACACCTCGAGCTCGGCATTGACATAGGTGCCGGGCCGCCAGCCCATATCCCTGTTCGGTAGTGCGACGATGACGCGAGCCGAGCGAGTCTCGGCGTTGAGAAGGGGACTGACGAAAATGACCTTGCCCTGCTCCTTACGCTCACCGCCCTCTCTGCCCGGCGTCACGGTGACGGACGCGCCTTCCCGGACCTTGGCGAGGTCGGAGGTCGACACTGAAAGTTCGATCCAGACGGTCGAAAGATCGGCCACGGTGTAGAGGTCGGAGGGATCACCTTGGCCACCCACCGTGGTGCCGACGTCAACCTTGCGCTCGACGACCCGCCCGCTCAACGGCGCGCGTAGTTCGTACTGACGCAAGGTGGACGTGTTCGGGGTCGTCTCGTCCTGCTTGGCGAGCTTAGCGACTTCCGCCGCATTGAGCCCGAGCGCCGACAGCTTCTGGCGAGCGAGGTCCTGCCGCAGCGCCGCCTCGGCATACACAGCCTTGGCGTTGAGGTAGGCGGACTCGGCCGAGATGCGCTTGTCCCAGAGCGCAGCTTGGCGATCGAAGTTGGTCTTCTCCAGGTCAGCCTTGACCGATGCGGTGAGATATTCGCTCTTGGCGTCTGCCACTTCGCGACTGTCGAGGATCGCGACGACCTCCCCCTTCTGCACGACATCGCCGAGGCGCTTGCGCATCTCGGCCACAGTACCGACGACCCGGGCCGGGACGCGGGCGATCCGATCGGTATCGGGCGTGATCGTGCCGGGCACGAGGATGTGCCGGGAGATCGCTCCGCCTTCGACCTTGGCTACCTTGATGTCCTGGTTCTCGATCTGCTCGGTGGTCATCTTGATGTGACCCTCTTCGCCCTCGGCCTCGGAATGGGCGTGCTCGCCGTGGGCGTGGCCGTCACCCTTCGTCTCAGGCTTGCCGTGGTTATGGCCGTCACCGCTGCCTTGCGTCGGTCCAGCCGAGGGGAACGTCGTCGACGCAGTCGGGGCAGCGACCGACGCGGAGAGCCTGGATGGAGCGAGGCCAGCTGAGGCAAGAATGCCTTGAATGAAGCCGGACACGGCGGGAACGGCTGCCCCTACGAAGACGCCGGTGGCCACGAGGACCGCGATCAGGAGAATGCGCATAATTGCCTGCTCGGCAGGGATCTAGAGACGATCATGCGTCCCCGTCGATCCCGTCTGGTGGTGTACAGTAGTAACTCCCGGACCGTTTGAACCGGGTGTGGACGGGCGCTGGCGGGCTGTCTCGTCAGGCTCGTGGTGGTTTGCGCAGGCGGCCCGGAGCTCGGGAGGACGCGACCTCGCTCACACGGCTATAGCGTGGGCGAGCCAGTTCCAAAACCGGCGCAGGCGCCACGGCATCTAGGATTGCGAGCACGTGACAGTCACAGTGCAGATGCCCGATCAGGCCGGGATCCTTGGCGCCTAGTCCATGCGAAGCAGCGTCGAGGGAGGCGGTGAGTTCGGCCCGGGTATGGCCGCCGTGGAAGTCTATATCCTCGGCGAGGCCGGTTACCGGCAAGCTGACGGCCAGCACCAGAACGAGCGCGAGCATGCGGGCCGTGGTTGCCCACCAGCCCGTCGTCATCTCGAAAACCCTATGGCGTCGTGCCGAGAACATTGCGCTCCTTATGTGCGATCGACGCCTCCGCTCACAAGCCCGTGTCCACCATGCCACACACGACAAGATCTCAATGCAATCGAAGCCCGCCCCAGCATGGTGCTGGAGCGGGCCGATCACGGTGCGTGAGATGGGGGAAATTGCACCGTGACGAATGGGCCACGGACATGCAGCGGCTCGGTCGCGAGCGCGTAGCTGATGCCCGCGGCGAGGAGTGTGAAAGCGATCAGCAAAGGCAGCATCCGCATGTCGGCGTTTCCCGTATCGGAGCGGCCTCACGCCATCGCGTCAATTCTTGCCGTGGCTGTGCCCGTGGTTGTGACCGTCCTTCTCGGAGTGCGCCGGCTTGCCGTCGGGGCTCTTCTCCTGCGCCTCGCGGATCCGTGGGTCGTCACGGTGAGCTGGCCCACCCGAGACGGAGCCGGTGTTCGGGACCGCACGTTCCGGGTTCGACGCGTTGCCGTGCCCGTCTAAGGCAAAAGCAGGCGCGATGGCCGCAGTCAGCCCTCCTGAGACGAGCACGGCAGCCTGTATGCGGTTCATCGGTCCGTCTCCAGCTTCGGTGCGGCAGTGGCCGCGTCCAACGGTGATATATCCGAGCCCTTTGTCTCCCGATCGTCGCCTTCGTGACAAAGTGTGTCAGCGGCTGGGGCCGACCCGGGCAGGCGTATCTCGGCCCGCAGATCGCCCTCGGGTTTATTGGCTAGGTGGAGCATACCCTCCTCGGCCCCGATAGTGCGCTTCGCGATTGTCAGCCTGAGTTGCGATTGCGCGAGCCGTCCAACCGGATGAAGGGCTCGAAGGCGCGAGCAACGTCTCCGGACGGAATACCCGGACCATCGCCGTCGACCTACACGATCAGTTGGGCCGCTTCGATCCTTAGGTCAGTCGAATGGAGGGAGTAGCAGCCATATACGGACTGGCTTGCACGCCTACAATCTTGACACCGACCACTGGCTGCGCCCAGCAGCCCAGAGATGACGGGGTGATCCTCATTTCGTTCGACGATCGATGAAACGGAGACTGGGTACTCGGGGATGGCGAAGGATATGTCCACGCCTTTCACAGTAGGAAGCGCAGATCGGGCCACCATCGGCCCGAGTCAATCCATCGCCATCCACGCAAAGCGGGCAATAACTTCATAAACGGAGCAATCCCAATTCCGACACCACCCAGCTTTCAGCATTGGCGGGCATTGTTTGACACGCATCGGTTAATGGCCATGACGTTCACCATGGCCGCCACCATGACGTTCACCATGGCCGCCACCATGACGCTCGCCATGGCCGCCACCATGACGCTCGCCATGGCCGCCACCATGACGCTCGCCATGGCCGCCACCATGACGCTCGCCATAGCCGCCACCATGACCGCCGTGCCGGTCACCATGGCCGCCACCATGAACGGACACGCCACCGGGTCCCACATCGATATGCTGCGCTAGGGCAACGCCAGGAGCGACAGCAAACGTTGTGGCTACCAGCAAGGCTGACAAGACTTTCATCGCGCATTCCATCGTGGACTCTCTGCAGGAACGCTCAATGGCACCAAAACGATCCGATACTGTCAGCGAAAGCAACAACCAAGCCGTAAGTGCCGTGACCCGTGAGGTGAGGGTGAGTGCCAGCGACCGCAGCGCGAACCATGCATGGAGTGGCTTCCGCTTTCGCTCAAGCGGGACTATGCCCGCGTGCAGCCTAGCCCCGACGCCGACACCGTGCTCGTGCGCCTGGGTCACTAGATAATCGACTACAACGAACACCATCCCCATTAAGGGCTCGGCATGCGCTCGCCTTGCGAGTTCATCCGCACTCAAAAGCAGCTTGCCCGTGTCCGGTCTGACGCGGTCAAACTCAGGACTGAATGGGGACATTGCTGCAGTCAGGGCTAATCCGACATAGCTTTAGAGTAGCGGCCAGTCTGAATTTCAGATCACCAACTCAAGCTCGTCAAGCGCCGACGCTACGAAAGAGCGGATCTCGATCTCCTAAATTCCGGCATGATCATCGCCGCGCGATCCACGTAAATTTATCCAGATCTACCGAAGAGACTCAATGACGCAATGCGACATCTGCCTATCTTACATAAAGTTTGTTCTAATAATTGCGTACACAATATTAGCGACTTTCATCCTATCTAGAATGTTTTATCTATGAGCAACAACAATTAGCCAATCAGCTTGCCAGAAAATCTTGATAACCGCAGCAGAGAGTAGGCCAGGGAAGAGCCTCGATCCAATTCATGGCGGCGATAGGATCGCCTGTCTAAAGATGGAGAGATGGCGCTTCGCTACCCTCATATTGGCAAGGCTCAAAAAAGGTGATCTAATTGTGTTTGCCTTCACACCGAGGAGGGAAGCCGCTCGCACCTGCTTATTTGAATTCTGCCGCCAATATGCGTCAAACGCAAGCTTCAGTTAATCGACAGAATTATAATAATCTGACGTCCGCCCAACTAGCAACGGAGATAGGTTATGAAACGCATCTCGAAATTTGCATGCGCATTGTTCTTTATCTCAACCTCACCTGTACTTGCAGACCAAACCCCGATATATGGTCGGTCATCGGAACCGGTTTCAACTCTACGGATGGCCCAGCATGCTGATTGGGACAGCTTGGGCTGTGTTCACTCCGATCATGAATGTTATCATAGAGCTAGGAACGGAGGATTTCCTCACTATCGGTTGGTTCATTCAAACCAATGCCATACACATATGTTGTGCCTAGGCGGACATCACTAAAACAAAAAATAAAACATAATTATTTTTAAATTATAATATTATTTATTAAATTTATGGTTGAACGCTTCAAAAAAATTAATACCCATGCTCCCGTGGGACTAATACTGTCGAAGCCCGCCCCAGCATGGTGCTGGAGCGGGTCAGCCGCGGTCAGCCCTCCTGAGAAGAGCGCCGCGGCCAGTATGCGGTTCATCGGTCCGTCTCCAGCTTCGGTGCGGCAGTGACCGCGTCCGACCGTGATGTACCGAGCCCTTTGTCTCCCAGTCACCGCCTTCGTGACAAATTGTGTCAGCCGCTGGGACCGACCCGGGGCAGGCGGATCTCGGCCCGCAGCCCCCCTTCGGGCCGATTCGCTAGGTCGAGCGTGCCATCCTCGGCCTCGATGGCGCGCTTCGCGATGGTCAGCCCAAGTCCTGTTCCACCCGTGTTGCGATTGCGCGAGCCCTCCAGCCGAGTGAAGGGCTCGAAGGCGCGAGCAACGTCCCCGGACGGGATGCCAGGACCATCGTCGTCGACCCACACGATCAGGGTGGCCGCTGCGATCCTCAAACCGATCCGTGCCCGCGAGCCGTAGCGCACCCCGTTGTCGACGAGGTTCTCTATCGCCCGCCGGAAGGCGACGGGCCGTACCGTTGCGAGCGCGCGGCCCCGCCCTTGATACACGACGTCTCGGCCTGCATCCGACGACGCGTCGGCGATGCCCATCAGAACGCTTGCCACGTTGGTGACCTGCCTCGTCTCCGGATCAGCCTCTCCACGCAGGTAGGACAGGGTAGCGTCGATCATCTCCCGCATCTCGTCGAGGTCGGTCGCCATGGCACGGCGCTCCCAGGCGTCCTCGGCACGGTCGAGGCGCAGGCGAAGCCGGGCGATCGGCGTGCGCAGATCGTGGGAGAGGGCCGCAAGGGCGTGGGTCCGCTCGTTCACCAACCGATGGATCCGCTCCTGCATCGCGGTGAGTGCGCGGCCGATTTCGCGGGTCTCGTCGGGGCCGATTTCCGGGACCGCGATGATCGATCCATGACCGATCCGGGCAGTCGCCCTGGCGAGTTCGCGTAACGGTCCGGCGATCCGATGCATCAGGACGACGGCAGCAAGGCCAACGAGGATGGCCATGACTGTCGACAGGACCACCCAGCGCCCCAACTGAAGGCTGCTAGGCGAGTGGGCCGAGCGAAACGTCAGCACGCTTCCATCCGCCAATGCCAGCGCTCCTCGCAAATCCTGCTGGTGCAGAGGCTCGTCCGGCATTTCGAGAGCGAGGGAGAGCGTCGGGCCGAGAACCGGTTCAAGGGCGAGGACGCGGTCTCGCAGGGGCCTGAGGGTGAAATCGGTTTGCCCGGTGCCGGTCGCCTCAGCCTGTTCCCAGCCGATCTCGAAATGGGCAGATGAGAGCGCCTTGGCCTCGATCCGACGTGCCTCGGCCGGGCGCCGCAAGATGGCCTCGCGCGCCAGAACCAGTTGCTTGGCGACTTCGCTCGCGAACGCCTCGTCCGCAGCGACGACGGCAGAGCGACGATAGAGCGCGAGAGCTCCGCCATGGACCACCAGAACTGCCAGCAGCAGGACAGTGACGGTTCGTCCCTCAAGGCTGCGAGCCAGGCCGATGAGTTCCCTCATGCTCGCTCCACCTTGGCAGTGAGGATATAACCGGTGCCACGCACCGTCTTGATGAGTGGTGCCATGCCCGCGGGCGGTTCAAGCTTGCGCCTCAGGCGGCTCACCAGCGTGTCGATGCTCCGATCGGACGGCGAGGCGACGCGCCCGCGGCTCATCTCGAGGAGTTGCTCCCGGGCCAGCACGCGCCCGGGATGCTCCAGAAACACCATGAGCAGGTCGTATTCGGCACCGGACAGATCGACGACAGCTCCTTCCGGATCGACGAGGGTGCGGCTGCGCAAGTCGAGGCGCCATTTGGCGAAGGTAAGCAAGTCCGGCCGTGCCGCGGCGACGGGCAGCGACGCGATCGAAGCACGACGCAGAACAGCCCGGATCCGGGCAAGAAGTTCAGGGCGCCCAAATGGCTTGGCTATGTAATCATCCGCACCAAGCTCCAGTCCGAGCACCCTGTCTGCTTCCTCGTTGCGTGCGCTCAACATAATGACCGGCACGGAGCTTTTTGCACGGAGCGCCCTGAGCAGGTCGAACCCCGAGGCGCCAGGAAGCATCACGTCGAGCAGCACGAAGTCGACCAGCGTCTCTGACAGGAGCGGCCACATCTCGGCACCGCTCCGGCAACCCGTGACCCGGTAGCCGCCTTCCCGAACGATACGGGTGATGAGAGCTCGCATCCCATCGTCATCCTCGACGAGGAGTACATGGGCCACGTCGGTGCTTAGCATCGTGCCACGCCCCCTTGAACCGCATCGGGCAATCGAAGCGCCCATACGGAGCCTCTACTTCCTCCAGCGACTGGAGGAGCAAGGGCGATTGAGGTGAGGCCTGCGCGGTCAATGGTGCTCGTGCAGGCACTCCCTGTGATCGGCTAGGACCTCGATGATCCGGCATTCGCGTACATGGCCCTGTGCACATTGCTCGAGCATGGTGTGGATCTCTGCCCGCAGGCCGTTTAGACGCGCGAGCCGGTCGTCGATGTCGGTGAGATGGCGCCGAGCGATCGCATCGACTTCGCCGCACGGACGGTCCGGCTGCTCGGCGAGATCGAGCAGCGCCCGGATATCCTCGATCTCGAAGCCGAGTTCGCGCGCGTGCCGGATGAAGCGCAACCGCCGCACATCAGCAGGATTGTAGGTCCGCCGGTTGCCTTCTGTCCGAGCCGCACGCGGCAGGAGCCCGCGTTCCTCGTAGAACCGGATGGTGGGCACCTTCACAGCCGCCTGCCGCGACAGTTCCCCAATGGCGAAGGTTTTCAAGGCACTTGCTCCTCCAGCGACTAGAGGATTTAGGGGTCCTCCAAGAGAGATGGAAGGGACAGTCGTGAGCGACGCAGATACCCTGAGCCGGTCCGAAGCTCCCGTCACACGCCTCCGCGTGACGGGTATGGATTGCGCATCGTGCGCCGCGAAGGTCGAGACAGCCGTGCGGCGCCTGCCCGATGTCGCGCATGTCAACGTGTCGGTCGCGACGGAAACGATCGCGGTGCGACACGGGCCCACTATCAATGCGACGGCGATCGCGGCTGCCATCCGCACCCTCGGCTACGGCGCGGAGGACCCGGATGCCTCATGCGAACCGGACAGCGAGATCGCAGAGACTGTCTGGTGGCAAAGACCGAAGGCCGTATTGACCCTGATTTGCGTGACGGCCACGGCCGCCGCCTACGCTCTCGGGCAAATCGCACCCGCAACGGAGCGCTGGGCCTTCCTCGCTGCCATGTCGGTTGGGCTGGTACCGATTGCCCGGCGCGCCTTCTTCGCCGCCCGGAACGGTTCACCCTTCTCCATAGAGGGATTGATGACGGTCGCCGCTGTCGGTGCCGTCGTCCTGGGTGCCACTGAGGAGGCAGCAACCGTGGTGCTGCTCTTCTTGGTCGGCGAGATGCTGGAGGGAGTGGCCGCCGGCCGCGCCAGGGCAAGCATCCGCGGGCTCAAGAGCCTTGTGCCGGATATGGCCCTGCTGGAGCTCGGCGGCACGACCGAACAGGTGCCCGCGGATACCCTCCGGGTTGGGGCGATCGTGCTGGTCAGGCCCGGCGACCGACTGCCCGCGGACGGGACCGTCATAGAGGGTGAGAGCACCGTCGACGAGGCTCCGATCACCGGCGAGAGCGTACCCAATCGCAAGTTTCCAGGCGAGGCGGTGTTCGCCGGCACCATCAACGGGGAGGGCGCGTTACGGGTGCGAGTGGTCTCGACGGCACGAGACAACACCATCGCGCGGGTAGTGCGGTTGGTGGAGGAGGCCCAGGAGGCGAAAGCTCCGAGCGAGCGTATGATTGACCGGTTCGCCAGGGTCTATACTCCGGGCGTGGTCGCGGTGGCAGCGCTCGTTGCCGCAGTACCGCCGCTCCTTCTCGGTGCCTCGTGGAGCGAGTGGGTCTATAAGGGGCTGGCCATCCTGCTGATCGGCTGCCCCTGCGCGTTGGTCATCTCGACACCGGCGGCCATCGCGGCCGGTCTATCGGCCGGAGCGCGCCGGGGCCTGCTCATCAAGGGCGGCGCGGTCTTGGAGCGGTTGGCCGCGGTGACGATGGTCGCCTTCGACAAGACGGGGACGCTCACCGAAGGCAGGCCAGTCGTCACTGATGTCGTACCCTACGGCCGGTCCGAGCGGGACGTGCTCTCGCTCGCCGCAGCGCTGGAGAGCGGCTCTTCGCACCCGCTGGCGAGGGCCGTGCTGGCCAAGGCCGCCGAAGCCGGCGCTCCGGTGCCGCCGGCTGCGGAGGCGAGCGCACTCGGCGGCAGGGGCGTCGCCGGGCGGGTCGGCGGGGCTGATCTGTTCCTAGGCTCCCCGCGGGAAGCCGCTGCGCGTACAGCCTTCCCGCCGGAGGCGGAGGTACGGATCTCTGCCCTCCAAGGTGAGGGCAAGACGGTGGCCGTGCTCCTCGTGAACGGCGCCCCAGGTGGCCTCCTCGCGATGCGAGATGAGCTTCGGTCGGATGCTCGATCAGGGATCGACCGCTTGGCCGAGTTTGGAGCCAGGGCAGTCATGCTGACCGGCGATAACGCCCGCACGGCTCAGGCTGTCGCCAAGGTCCTCGGCATCAAGGCGTGGGCCGAGTTGCTGCCGGAGGACAAGCAGCGCATCGTTCGAGAGCGTCAAGCCGCGGGCGCCATCGTGGCGAAGGTCGGTGACGGCATCAACGATGCTCCGGCGCTCGCGGCCGCGGACGTCGGCATCGCGATGGGCGGCGGCACCGACGTCGCGCTGGAGACGGCCGATGCCGCCATCTTGCACGGGCGGGTTGCGGACGTAGCCCGCATGGTCTCGCTCTCACGCCGGACGCTCGCCAACATCCGTGCTAACATCGCGATCGCTCTTGGCTTGAAGCTGGTGTTCCTCATCACGACGATCGCCGGCATCACGGGCTTGTGGCCCGCGATTTTGGCCGACACAGGAGCGACCGTGTTGGTGACGGCGAACGCCCTGCGTCTCCTGCAAACACAGGACTGACTCGGCGAGCCCCGCCCGTAAGGCTCCGTCCTCGTTTCGCGCGAGGCTGAGCACATTGGTGAACGACGCCCTGGCTAGACCGCCAGGGGTGCCTGATCGAGCCCACGGCGGCAAAGCCGGTCGGTGCTGTCGACGTCGGAGCCGCGCCTTTCGAATGGGCGTTTGCCAAATTCAAGCTATTTCCAACGCCTTCGAACGTGGTACGGTAAGGTCATGACCCGGATGCGGCCCCTTCTGCATGTTCTGGTGGCGATCGTGCTGATCGCGACCGGTTTCATGACGTCGGCGCCGCACACTCAGCCTGCAGACCTGGACGGGCCGATCTCGAGTGCGGTCGAGATGTCGACGCTCGCTTCTGGGGAGGCGGCGCACGGTGACCAAGGTGCTCACCTTGGCAGCGCCAGTTGCAGTTGTGCCTGCTCCATGGCGCTGGCGGCATCGGATGGTTTGCCGATGCGCATGTCAAAGCTCACGTCCCTGGTTTTTCGGCCCACGGACCCGGGCCATCTGGACGCCCTTCTAGAGGCGCTACCCCGCCCCCACGAACCTTCGCGTGATCCGCGCGCGTTCGCGCGCCCGATAAGGCCGTCGTTGAGACGGCTAGCAGGTCACCACGGCGAAGGACTGTTCATAGACATGCGTACGTTGTTTGCCGCGGCCCTGGCGTTGAGCCTATGGGCCGGCAGCGCCATGGCTCATGCGGGCCACGATCACGGCAGCGAAGCTTCGGTGGCTTCGCCGCCAGCACCTCGCGGCAGCTCTGGTTCGGAGAACTTCGAGCTGGTCGCGGTCGCTCGCAATGGTACCCTGACGGTTTATCTCGACCGCGCCAACACCAACGAGCCCGTCACGACTGCCACCATCCAGGCGGACACCCCTGCCGGCAAAGTAGAGGCCACGCAGCAGCCGGATGGGAGCTACCGCCTCGATGCAACGTGGAGCAGTAATCCCGGCGAGTACGAGGTGCTGTTCACGATCGATGCCGACGGCGTATCCGACATGTTCCCTGTCACGCTCGACATTCATGCGCCAACGGCCGAACCAGCCCGAGCCGCGGCCGCCTGGGCGACAACCTTGGCGGTCGTTCACGACGTTCGCCAGCACTTGGTTCAGCGCGATCCGGTCGCCCTGCTGATCGGCGGCGGCGGCTTCGTCCTTGGCGGCCTGGTCGTACTGCTGGTTCATCGCCGCCGGCTCCTGCCAGCCTTCGCCGTTCTGGCTCTCACTGCTGGGCTGGTTTTTGCCTCTTCCGCCTTCGCACAGGACGGCAACAACCGCGGCGGCGAGCACGCCGCTCTGGTGACGTCCAGCAGCCGCGACCTGGCCCAGCGCCGACCGGATGGCGGCGTGTTCGTGCCCAAGCCGACCCAGCGGATCCTGTCGGTCCGCACTACAATCACCACCACTGCCACGATGCCGCGCACCATCGAGCTGCCCGGTCGGGTGATCCCCGATCCGAATGCCAGTGGCGTCGTCCAGTCGTCGGTCGGTGGTCGCCTATCGCCTCCTCCTGGCGGTTTCCCGCGTTTGGGAATGCCCGTTAAGGAAGGCGACGTCCTCGCTTACGTGACCCCGCCCGTGCAGGCTGTCGATGTCTCCGACATGCGCCAGCGCCAAGGCGAACTCGAGCAGCAGATCGCGATCGTGCAACGTCGCGTCGAGCGCTACAGCAAACTTGTGACGTCGGGGGCGGTTTCGGTAGTACAGCTGGATGAGGCTCAAGCCGAGCTGAAGGGTCTGAGCGACCGCCGCGCGGCCCTGGATCGGGTCCGCCAGCAATCCGAAGCTCTAATTGCTCCAGTCGGCGGCGTGGTCGCCGAGGTCAACGCCGTCGCCGGCCAGATGGCGGGTCCCGGCGCCCAAGTCTTCATGATCGTAGACCCGCGGCGGCTGTGGGTCGAGGCACTAAGCTTCGACGCCCTATCGGCTGGGCAGACTGCCTCGGCAAGGCTCGCAGACGGTCGCACGATGACTCTGGTCTATCGGGGTGCGGGCCTCGCTGATCGCAACCAAGCGGTGCCGGTGCAGTTTGCCGTGGTGGACGCCACCACTGACTTGCGCACCGGTCAGTTCGTCACCGTACTGGCCAGCACCACCACACCTCAGCATGGTCTGGCGCTTCCGCGCGCCAGTGTGGTTCGCGGCGCCAACGGCCAGAGCATCGTCTACGAGCACACTAAGCCCGAGCACTTCGAGCCGCGGGAGGTCCGCGTCGAGCCACTCGACGCCGACCGCGTGCTGGTGCTGTCGGGCCTCGCCGCCGGGCAACGGGTAGTGACGCAGGGCGCCGAACTCCTCAACCAAGTGCGCTGAGGAGCTGGATCGCATGTTCACCTTCCTGGTCTCCCGCTCGCTGCAGAACCGCCTGCTGGTTCTCGCGATCGCTGCCGTGCTGGTCGCCTACGGCGCTTTCACCGTCACCAAACTGCCGGTCGACGTCTTTCCCGACCTCAACCGGCCGACCGTCACCATCATGACCGAAGCCGAGGGGCTTGCGCCCCAGGAGGTCGAGCAACTCGTCACCTTCCCGATCGAGACCCAGATGAACGGGCTGCCCGGCGTGAGCCGGGTGCGCTCTGTCTCCGGCGTCGGCTTGTCGGTGACCTACGTCGAGTTCGACTGGGGTACCGACATCTACCGTAATCGTCAGCAGGTCTCAGAACGACTGGCGATGGTGCGGCCTCAGCTGCCGCTCAACGTCGCGCCGATGATTGGTCCGATCTCCTCGATCATGGGACAGATCATGATGGTGGCGGTGACCGGCGATGCAGTCTCGCCGATGCAGCTGCGTGAACTCGCCGACTTCACGATCAGGCCGCGCCTGCTGACGATCCCGGGCGTCGCCCAGGTCATTCCCATGGGGGGCGAAGTACGCCAGTTCCGCGTGGCACCCCAGCCGGCTGCCCTGCGCGCTCTGGGTGTGACCTACGAGCAGGTCGAGCGGGCGCTCGCCCAGTTCGGCACCAACACCGGCGGCGGGTTCACCGACCAGCATGCCCGCGAGTACTTGATACGCAATATCGGTCGGACTACCAGCCTGGACGACTTGCGCAACATGGTCGTGGCGACAGTGGGCGGTCGCCCAGTGTTCCTACGACAGGTAGCCGACGTCGCATTCGCCGCTCGAACCAAACGCGGCGACGCAGGTTTCATGGGCAAGCCGGCGGTAATCGTCTCCGTTGAGAAACAACCCGGTGTCGACACTGTCCGTCTGACCAAGACGGTTCAGGCTGCGCTGGCCGAAATGGCCTCAAGCCTGCCCAAGGGCGTGCAGGCCGAGCGTTTGATCTTCCGTCAGTCTGACTTTATCGAGACCTCGATCAGCAATGTTGAGAAGGTTCTGCTCGAGGCCGTCCTAGTGGTAGCCGTCGTGCTGTTCGCATTTCTGCTTAACGTGCGCACCACGGTGATCTCGCTGACCGCAATCCCGGTCTCTATCCTGGTCACCGCGATCGTCTTCTACCAACTCGGACTATCAATCAACACGATGACCTTGGGCGGCTTGGCTATCGCTATCGGTGAGCTGGTCGATGATGCCGTGGTCGATGTCGAAAATATCTTCCGACGTCTGCGCGAGAACCGCGAGCAAGGCAACCCGCGTTCGGTGTTCGATGTGGTCGTGTCCGCCTCGCAGGAGGTGCGCTCGGGTATCGTTTATGCCACGATGGTCATCGTGCTGGTGTTCGTGCCGCTGTTCGCCTTGTCCGGCATCGAGGGGCGCCTCTTCGCGCCTCTTGGGCAGGCCTACATCATCTCAATCCTGGCTAGTCTTCTGGTCTCGATCACCCTGACACCGGTGATGGCCTACTACCTGTTGCCGGGTCTCAAGCGGCTTGAGGAGCACGAGAGCGGCCTAGTGCGCGGGCTTAAGCGCGCGAACCGGGCGCTGCTGCGAGGTGCCTTCCGCCATCCTGGCCCAGTAATGACGCTGGCCGCGGTGGCGGTGTTCACTGCCGGGATCGCTGCGACCTTCCTGCCGCGGGCGTTCCTGCCGCCGTTCAACGAGGGCTCGTTTACGGTCAACATGACGTTCAACCCGGGGATCTCGCTCTCCGAGAGCAACCGGGTCGGGCTGATCGCCGAGAACCTGCTGCTGGAGATGCCGGGTGTAAAGTCGGTAGGGCGGCGAACCGGCCGCGCCGAGCTCGACGAGCATGCCGAGGGTGTCCACTCCTCCGATCTGGAGATAGCGCTCAAGCCCGATGCTCGCCCAAAGATCGAGTTGATCGCCGATATCCGCGATCGCCTCGCCGTGTTGCCTGTGAGCGTGAACGTCGGTCAACCGATCTCGCACCGCCTCGACCACATGCTGTCCGGCGTGCGCGCCGAGATCGCCCTCAAGATCTTCGGCGAGGATCTCGATACCCTGCGCCGGCTCGCTGAAGACCTGCGCCGACGCTTGGCCGGGATCCCAGGGATCGCCGACCTACAGGTCGAGAAGCAGGTTCTGATCCCGCAACTCGAGATCCGTGTCGACTACGGCCGTGCGGCTCTGTACGGCGTGCAACCGGCCGCGTTCGTTGAGCAATTGAGCAGATTGTCGAACGGCAACGTAGTCTCACGCGTGGTCGACGGTTACCGGCGCTTCGATGTGGTCATGCGTCTGCCCGACAGCATGCGCACGACGCAGCGGCTGAGTGATCTGCTGATCGAAACCCCATCCGGCTGGGTGCCGGCCAGGCAGATCGCGGATATTCGCGAGACCGATGGGCCCAATCAGATCCTGCGCGAGAACGCCCGCCGGCGGATCGCGGTATTTGCCAACACCGATGGTCAGACCGACATGGCCAAGGTCGTTGCGGCGATCCAGGAGCAGGTCGCGGCGACAGCATGGCCGGAGGGCTACACGGCGAGCCTCGAGGGATCGTTCCAGGCCCAAGCGGAAGCCAGCCGCACTATCGGCTTGCTCTCGCTGCTGTCACTCGCGATGATCTACGCGATCCTCTACAGCCGCTACCGATCCGCGGTTTTCACGCTTATCATCCTCGGCAGCATTCCGCTGGCGCTGATCGGCTCGGTTGCTGCACTTTGGGTCACTGGCCAGCCTCTTAGCGTGGCGTCGATGATCGGGTTCATCACGCTGACCGGCATCGCCACTCGCAACGGCATCCTAAAGATCAGTCACTACCTGAACCTAGCCCTGCACGATGGGCTGCCGTTCGGGCGCGAGTTGGTCGTCCGCGGCAGCCTGGAGCGACTTACACCGGTCCTGATGACTGCGCTGTCGGCCGGCGTCGCCCTCGTACCACTGCTTTACGGTGCCGACGCACCGGGCAAGGAGATCCTGCATCCTGTCGCGGTGACGATCTTCGGTGGGCTGATCAGTGCCACCTTGCTCGATACGGTACTGACGCCGGTCCTGTTCCTGACCTTCGGCGGCAGGCCGTTGGAGCGGCTGCGCGCTGCGCATCAGGCCGCTCCGGCCCGGGTCGACAGCGCCGGGACGCCTCCTGTCGAAGCGTTCTAAGCCCCCATTCAGTGTTCCCTGGACTTTTTTAGTCCGTTTTCCTGGAGGAAATGATCTGATGCGCATTACCACTTTCGCAGCATTGTTAACCGCGTCGTTCATCGGTCCTGCCCTGGCACAGGCGACAGGGCCGAACGGTGGACAAACGACTGTTGCTGACGGACATCCGATCGAATTCGTCAGCAAAGATAAAGACATCGCGTTCTTCGTGGTTGGCGAGGACGGCAAACCAGTCGACACTAAGGGCCTGAGCGCCCGTGCCTTTGTTCAGGCCGGCGGCAAGACGGAAACAATCACCCTGACATCTGTCGCCCCCAACAAACTCATTGGTACGACTGCATTGTCGCTCCCTACTGGGAGCAAAGTCGTCCTATCGAGCAAGATCCACGGTCACAACGTGCAGGCCCGCTTTGAAACCAAGTAGCGTTCTTGCAGCCGCGGTTGGCATTGGGCTCGCAGGCAGCGCGTCTTTATTGCCTGCACAGGCCGACCATCACCAGCTCAAGCGTGCGTTGCAGGATGCGCGCTGCATACCCGTGAAGACTACAGTGACGCAGCATCAGGGCACCATGATCATTTACGATGTAGACTGCCTAGGACGATCCCCCGATCGCGTGTTTGTAGTCTGCAACGGGAGGGTTTGCATGTCGGACGATCCTAGCAATCATAGTTCGGACGATGACTTACCATAAGGGTGCAAAACCGCCTCGGATGATCGCATGCCGCACAATTCCGGCCAGATGAAAAGAATTCTAATCCCCAGAACTACCCCGGATTTCTCCAAGACTTGTTGCCTTCAAGAGGCGATCAGAGATCAGCTGCCGGCGTGATCATAATAGATCCCTTCCACCTCGGTGGGAGGGATGCCATTGATTGCCATAATACAAATTGTGTAATAATATAAATTAGTACGTCTACGCGTATTTTTTGCCTCATAGTTTATTTTCATCGTAAGTGCATGGTGACGGAGCAACTTGTCAGGCCGCCTGGCCTTATCGAAGCAGCAGACGCTGCCCGTTCACCCGCAGCGCGACTAATGCCGCAGCGGCCTTCACAAAAAAGAGCCGGTCGGGTCAGCCGGAATGGATGCCGGAGGCATGGAGCGCTACACTATGAGATCACCCTGTTCGGACCGAAGCGTCTTCGCACGCTACCGGGGTAGCGAGCCGGCCTGAGCCTACCGTCCGACAGGATCACTCTTGACCTTCCCATTATGGGAAGCTTCATATGGGTAGGACGCCAAACGGGAGAGCGTCATGTTCCGCTACAAGGTCGACAAGATGGGCTGCGGCGGCTGCGCCAAGTCTGTCACCCGCGCCGTCCTCGGCGTCGCGCCAAACGCCCAGGTCGAGGTGGATCTGGAAGCTAAGCTCGTCACGGTGTCGGGAACCTCCGGCCCGGCCGACCGCATCGCCCAAGCCATCATCGCCGCCAGCTTCCCAGCGGAACCGATCCGCGCTGCCGCTTGAAAAGCTGCGGCGGAAACCAAACCTGTTCGCGGGCATTCACGTCTCAACGGCAGACATAGTCCCGCCACCAAAAACGGTGTAAGCCAGACCCCATGAGCCTCGACCGGCAAATCGTGCGCCTGATGGCGGCGATGATCCTAGCGATCATCGCCTACGTCGCGCCGTCCGCCGTCCAGGCCCACGAGGGGCACGCGCACCACGGTCACCACGTGACCGCGACGCAGCCCAAGGCTGTCCCAGCGACAGCCAATGCCGCGGAGACGGTGCCCGCCAAGCCGGCGGTTCGGGCCGAGGCGCCGCCCCGGTTCAAGGTCGCGTTCCCGGTCGCTTTCGTCGAGCCCGCTCGCATCCAGGCGGACCAGGACGGCGGCTGCTGCCCTGGGCCCTGCAAGACCCGCTGCTGCGGGCCGATGGCCTGCTGCGCCACCGGCATCCTGTCCGGTCCCTCCACCCTGTCGCCGTCCCTGTTCCGGCCCGTCACGCTGATCCCGCACGACGTCTCGGGTCGCGCCGGCACCGGTCCCGAGGCCCTGCCCAAACCCCCACGAACCCTCGCGTGAGATGAGGCGCGCCTGAGGCGCGCGACACCCGGATTGCGTCCGCGAACGGCGGCGTGCGTCCGGCCTCCCCGACGCGAGGATTTCTGTTCATGCCGACCCGATTTGCCGCCGCCCTGGGCGCGGTGGCGCTGCTTGCCGCCGTCCTGGTGGGGCCTGCTCATGCCCATGGCGGGCACGACCATGGCGTGGCTCTGCCGTCCGTCTCCACGACCATTGCCCCACGTGGCGAGGCCCTGTCCGACGCCTTCGAACTCGTCGCCATCCCGCGCGGTGGCATCCTGATGCTCTACCTCGACCACTTCCGGACGAACGAGCCGGTTCCGGGTGCCGCCGTCGAGGTCGAGACACCCGAAGGCCCCCGGACCGCCATGGCCACGCAGGAAGGCGGCTATGCCCTGCCGGTGCCCTGGCTGTCGAAGCCCGGCCGCCACGAGCTCGTCGCGACCGTCACGGCCGGCGGCGCCGTCGACGTGCTCACCGTCGCGGTCACCGTGCCCGATCCGAAGGGTTCCCCGACTGCTGCACCGGCTCCTGCTGCCCCCACGCAGGCCGTGATGGCACGCGTCTCCGAGGTCGCCCATGGGGTACGGGAGCGCCTCGGGCAGAGAGACCCGACGCTGGTGGCTTCGGTCGCCGTGGCGTTCCTGCTCGGCATGCTCGTGACGGCAGCGGTGCGTGGTCGCCGCAGCGCCCCCGCCGTGGCGCTGCTGGCCATCGGCATCACCCTCGTCCTCGGCACCGCCGCCTTCGCGCACGGCGACGAGGATCACGGCGCCTCCGTGCAGGGGGCGGCCCTGATCGAGCCGCGCCCATCCGCACCAGCAACCTCTGACCTCGCCCAGCGCCTGCCCGACGGCTCCGTGTTCGTGCCCAAGCCCACGCAGCGGCTGCTCGTGCTGCGCACCACGATGACCGAGCAGGGCAGCTTCCACCGCTCGGTCGAGTTGCCGGGCCGCATCATTCCGGACCCGAACGCCAGTGGCGTCGTGCAGTCCTCTGTCGGTGGCCGCCTCTCACCGCCGCCCTCCGGCCTGTTCCCGCGCCTGGGGACCAAGGTCCGGAAGGGGGATGTACTTGCCAGCGTGGCACCGCCGGTCCAGGCTATCGACGTCTCCGACATGCGCCAGCGCCAAGGCGAGCTCGACCAGCAGATCGCCATCGTCGAACGCCGAGTCGAGCGCTACCGCAAGCTTGCTACCACCGGTGCGGTGGCTCAGACACAGCTAGACGATGCTCAGGCCGAATTGGCCGGCCTGCACGACCGCCGGTCGGCCCTCGATAAGGCCCGGCAGCAGCCCGAGACGCTGGTAGCTCCTGTCGACGGCGTGGTGGCACAGGCGACCGCGGTGGCGGGCCAGATGGCGGCGCCTGGCGCCATGGTTTTCCAGATCGTCGATCCCAACCGCCTCTGGGTCGAGGCGCTGAGCTTCGACGCCCTGACTGCGGCGCAGAACGCCACGGCCCGGTTGGCCGACGGGCGCACCCTAAAGCTGGCCTACCAGGGCACCGGGCTCGCCGACCGCAACCAGGCCATTCCGGTCCAGTTCGCGATCCAGGGTGGCGCCTCCGGTCTGCGGGTCGGCCAGTTTGTTACCGTGCTGGCCGGCACGGACGCCGAGCAGTCCGGCCTCGCGCTGCCGCGCTCGGCCATCGTGCGCACCGGCAACGGCCAGGACGTCGTCTACGAGCACACCACCGCAGAGCGCTTCGAGGCGCGGCCTGTCCGGGTCGAGCCGCTCGACGGCGGGCGCGTGCTGATCGCCGAGGGAGTTGGGCCCGGTAAGCGGGTCGTGACCCAGGGCGCCGAGCTCCTCGACCAGGTCCGCTGAGGAGGCAGCCCCGATGTTCACCTTCCTCGTCAGCCAGTCGGTCCGCAACCGCCTGCTCGTCCTCGCGCTCGCCGCGGTGCTGGTAATCTACGGCGCCTTCACCGCCACCAAGCTGCCGGTCGATGTCTTCCCCGACCTCAACAAGCCCACCGTCACCATCATGACGGAGGCGGAGGGCTACGCGCCCCAGGAGGTCGAGCAGCTCGTCACCTACCCCATCGAAACCCGGATGAACGGCCTGCCGGGGGTAACTCGCTTGCGCTCCGTCTCGGGCGTCGGCCTGTCCATCACCTATGTCGAGTTCGACTGGGGCACGGACATCTACCGGAACCGGCAGCAGGTCGCCGAGCGCCTGAGCCTGGTGCAGGACCAGCTGCCCCGCGGCGTCACGCCGGTGATGGGGCCGATCTCCAGCATCATGGGTCAGATCCTACTCGTGGCGGTCACCAGCGAGACCGCGAGCCCGATGCAGGTTCGCGAGGTCGCCGACTTCACCATCCGGCCGCGGCTGCTGACCATCCCGGGCGTGGCACAGGTCATCCCCATCGGGGGCGAGGTGCGCCAGTTCCGGGTCAGCCCGAACCCCGCGGCAATGCGTTCGCTCGAGGTGACGAACGCCCAGCTTGAGACGGCGCTCGCGCAATTCGGGACCAACGCCGGCGGCGGCTTCACCGACCAGCATTCCCGCGAGTACCTGATCCGAAACATCGGCCGGACCATGAGCCTCGACGACCTGCGCAACCTCGTGGTCGCGACGGTCGCCAACACGCCGGTCCACCTCCGGCAAGTCGCCGAGGTGTCCTTCGCAGCCCGGGTGAAGCGCGGCGATGCCGGCTACATGGCCAAGCCTTCGGTCATCGTCTCGGTCGAGAAGCAACCCGACGTCGACACCGTGCGCCTCACCCGCAGCATCGAGACGGCGCTGAAGGAGCTCAACCCAAACCTGCCCGGTGGCATCAAGGCCGACCAGGTCCTGTTCCGGCAGGCCGACTTCATCGAGACCTCCATCCGTAACGTCGAGCGCGTCCTCGTCGAGGCCGTGCTGGTGGTGGCGGTGGTGCTGTTCGCGTTCCTGCTGAACGTGCGCACCACCGCCATCTCGCTCTTGGCCATCCCGGTCTCGGTGCTGACCACCGCGGTGGTGTTCCACCTGTTCGGTCTGTCCATCAACACCATGACGCTCGGCGGCCTTGCCATCGCCATCGGCGAGCTCGTCGACGACGCGGTCGTGGACGTGGAGAACATCTACAGACGCCTCGGCGAGAACCGGCGGGCAGGCAACCCGAAGAGCACGTTCCAGGTGGTTGTGGAGGCCTCGAACGAGGTTCGCTCCGGCATCGTCTACGCGACGCTGATCATCATCCTGGTTTTCGTGCCACTGTTTGCGCTGTCAGGCATCGAGGGTCGGCTCTTCGCGCCACTCGGTCAGGCCTACATCATTTCGATCCTGGCAAGCCTGCTCACTTCCATTACCCTGACACCAGTGCTGGCCTCCCTGCTATTGCCGGGCCTCAAGAACCTGGAGGAGCACGACAGCCGCTTTCTCAAGCTGCTCAAGCGAGGCAATGCCGCTCTGCTGCGGGTTGCGTTCCGGCATCAGGGCCTTCTGGTGGGCACCGTCGCGATGGCAGTGATCGGCGCGGGCATCGCCGCCTGGAACCTGCCGCGCGCCTTCCTGCCGCCCTTCAACGAAGGGTCCTTTACGGTCAACGTGACCTTCAACCCGGGCATCTCGCTCGCTGAGAGCAATCGGGTCGGACTGATCGCCGAGAAGCTGCTGCTGGATATCCCGGGCGTGAAGGCGGTCGGCAGGCGAACCGGCCGGGCCGAGCTCGACGAGCACGCCGAGGGCGTTCACTCCTCCGAGATCGAGGTGGCACTCGACGAGGGCGAGAAGCGGCCGAAGGAGGCGTTGGTTGCCGACATCCGCGGACGCCTCGCGGCCCTGCCGGTAGCGGTCAACGTCGGCCAGCCCATCTCGCATCGGCTCGACCACATGCTCTCCGGCGTGCGCGCCGAGATCGCGCTCAAGGTGTTCGGCGAGGACCTCGATGCCCTGCGCCGGGTGGCCAACGCCTTGCGCGATCGAATGACCAAGATCCCGGGCCTCGTCGACCTGCAGGTCGAGCGTCAGGTGCGCATCCCGCAGTTGGAGGTACGCGTCGATTACACCCGGGCGGCCCTCTACGGAGTGCAGCCGGCCGCCGTCGTCGAGCAGATCAGCCGCCTCTCGAATGGGCGCGTGGTCTCGACTGTCGTCGACGGCGTGCGCCGCTTCGACGTCGTGCTGCGCCTCTCCGAGAACCGGCGGACGACGACTGGCCTCGGCGACCTCCTGCTGGAAACGCCCTCGGGCTGGGTGCCGGCGCGCCAAGTGGCCGATATCCGCGAGACGGACGGCCCGAACCAGATCCTGCGCGAGAACGCGCGGCGTCGCATCGTCGTACAGGCCAACACCAACGGCGAGAGCGACATGACCACCATCGTGGCGGCCATCCGCGAGGCCGTGGCGAAGGAGCCAATGCCGCCGGGCTTCTTCACCAGCCTGGAGGGCACCTTCCAGGCGCAGGAGGAGGCGAGCCGGACCATCGCGGCGCTCTCGGCCCTATCCTTGGCCATGGTGTTCGCCATCCTCTACAGCCGCTACCGCTCGGTCGCTCTGGCGCTCATCATCATGGGCAACGTGCCGCTGGCGCTGATCGGCTCGGTGACCGCTCTGTGGCTGGTCGGGCAGCCACTCTCGGTCGCGTCGATGATCGGGTTCATTACGCTGACCGGCATCGCAGCACGCAACGGCATCCTGAAGATCAGCCACTACCTGAACCTGTCGCTCCACGAGGGGGTGCCGTTCGGGCCCGACCTCGTGATCCGTGGCAGCCTGGAGCGGCTGACCCCGGTCCTGATGACGGCGTTGTCGGCCGGCGTGGCGCTGGTGCCGTTGCTCTACGACGCGGCGAGCCCAGGCAAGGAGATCCTGCACCCGGTCGCGGTGACGATCTTCGGCGGTTTGATCAGCGCGACGTTGCTCGACACCTTCCTGACCCCCGTTCTGTTCCTGCGCTTCGGCAGCAAGCCGCTCGAGCGGCTTCGCGCCCTCCACGCCGATGCGCCGGCTTACCCATCCCCGGACGGCGCGCGACCGCGTTCGGCCGAGGCTTATTGACCCCAGAGGAGGCAACAGCGTGATCCTACCGAGACTGACCCTCGTCGTCGGCCTGCTGACTGCGACAGGCGTGAGTGCCCACGAGACCGCCGGCCAGCACGGCGGCCGGGTGACGGACGCCGGCAAGTTCCACGTCGAGCTCGTCGCCAAGGGCGAGACCGTCGACGTGTTCCTGTCCGACGGCGAGCAGAAGCCAGTCCCGGCCACCGGCTTCAAGGGCACGGCCATCCTCGTTGTCGGCGGCAAGCCGGCCCGCGTGCCGCTGGAGCCGGCGGACGGCAACCGCCTCACTGGCAAGGCGACCGCCACGCTCGGCGACAGCCCGAAGGGCGCCGTGCAGCTCACTGGCCCGGACGGCGCGACCGCCAGCGGCAAGTTCAACTGACCCCTAACCCCGAGAGAGGAAGTTCCATGACCCAGATCCGCACGATCGCCCTCGTCGCCCTCCTGTCCGGCAGCCTCGTCGGCACCGCCCTGGCCCAGGGCACGCACTCACACGGGACCCATGAGATGCCGGGCAACCCGGCCGCGACCCACGACGACGAGATGATGAAGATGATGCAGTCGATGAAGCCGGATCCGAAGGATCCGGCCTCGACCAAGGACTTCAAGGCCGCCGACATGACGATGATGCACGACATGCACGTGCCCTACAGCGGAAACGCAGACATCGATTTCCGCACGCACATGATCCCGCATCACAAGGGCGCGGTTGCCATGGCCAAGGTCGCCCTAAAGCACGCCAAGGACCCTGAGACCAAGGCGATGGCCCAGAAGATCATCGACGACCAGGAGAAGGAGATCTCCGAGATGGAGGCGTGGCTGAAGAAGAACGGCAGCCGGTAATCCACCCTACGCCGCCGGGTCGCTTTCGGCCCGGCGGAACCGCACGGAGGGAACAGACATGAGCGACGCGCCACATGGACACCAGGCGGCATCGGCGGGCCACGCCCACGCGTGCGGCCATGACCACGGCGCGCACGCGCATGGCCAAGGCAAGCATGGCGCGGCCGCTGCGAACGTGGACGGTGCCGACCGCGTGAAGGACCCGGTCTGCGGAATGATGGTCGATCCGCACACGACCAAGCACCGGGCTGAGCATGACGGCCATCCGTACTACTTCTGCTCGAACGGCTGTCGGACCAAGTTCGAGGCGAGCCCCGTCCGCTACGTCGACCCCGGCCAGGCCGTCGCGAAGGTCGACCCGGTGCCTGAGGGTACGATCTACACCTGCCCCATGCACCCCGAGGTGCGCCAGGTCGGCCCCGGGGCATGTCCGATCTGCGGGATGGCGCTTGAACCGGCCTTGGTCGGCGCGAACGAGGGCCCAAGCGAGGAACTCCTCGACATGACGCGTCGGTTCTGGGTCGGGCTGGTCCTGACCTTGCCGGTGTTCGTGTTGGAGATGGGCGGCCACCTGTTCGGCCTCACGGAGCACCTGGGCCAGCAGACGTCCAACTGGATACAGTTCGCCTTGGCGACCCCGGTCGTGCTCTGGGCTGGCTGGCCCTTCTTCGTGCGCGGCTACCACTCAGTCGTCTCGCGCAACCTGAACATGTTCACGCTGGTCGCACTCGGAACGGGTGTTGCCTGGCTATACAGCGTTGTCGCGACGTCGGCCCCGGGAGTGTTCCCGGAGGCCTTGCGCGGGCACGGTGGGGCAGTGCCAGCCTATTTCGAGGCGGCGGCCGTCATCACGGTGCTGGTGCTCCTCGGGCAGGTCCTGGAGCTTCGCGCTCGCGAGGGCACCGGTGGCGCTCTCCGCGCGCTGCTCGACCTCACGCCGAAGACGGCTCGCCGCATCCGGCCCGATGGTACGGACGAGGAGGTACAACTCGACGCCATCGGGATCGGCGACCGCCTGCGCGTACGCCCCGGCGAGAAGGTACCGGTTGACGGCTCCGTCGTGGAGGGCCGCAGCTCGGTCGACGAGAGCCTCGTGACAGGGGAATCCATGCCCGTCACCAAGGAGGTCGGGGCCTCCGTCATCGGCGGCAGCCTGAACCAGGCCGGTGGGCTCGTCGTCGAGGCAACCAAGGTCGGGCGCGACACCATGCTAGCCCGGATCGTCCAGATGGTGGCCGAGGCCCAGCGCTCGCGCGCACCCATCCAGCGCCTGGCCGACCAGGTTGCCGGCTGGTTCGTGCCGGCGGTCATCGGCGTCGCGGCGTTGGCCTTTGCCGCTTGGATGGCCGTCGGGCCGGAGCCACGCTTCACCTTCGCGCTGCTGGCGGCTGTCGCGGTGATGATCATCGCCTGCCCCTGCGCGCTCGGGCTCGCCACGCCGATGTCCATCATGGTCGGTGTCGGCCGGGGCGCCCACGCCGGCGTCCTCGTCAAGAATGCAGAGGCGCTGGAGCGCATGGAGAAGGTCACCACGCTGGTGATCGACAAGACCGGGACGCTGACCGAGGGCAAGCCGGCAGTGACGCGGGTGGTGCCGGCGGCCGGTTTCGACGAGGACACGGTACTGCGTCTTTCGGCGAGCGTCGAACGCGCGAGCGAGCACCCGCTCGCGCTCGCCATCGTGAAGGCAGCCGGGGAGCGCGGGATCGCCCTGGCTCCCGTGTCAGATTTCGACAGCCCAACCGGCAAGGGGCCCTCGGCACGGTTGATGGCCGGCGCGTCGCGCTCGGCAACGCCGCCTTCCTGCGCGAGCAGGGCGTGGACGTCTCGACCCATGCGGCCGAGGCCGACAACCTCCGGCGCGAGGGCGCCACCGCGATCTTCGCGGGCGTCGACGGGCGCGTGGCTGGCGTCCTTGCCATCGCCGACCCTATCAAGGCGACGACGCCCGAGGCGCTGGTGGCGCTTCGAGCAGAGGGCATCCGGGTCGTCATGCTCACCGGCGACAACCGTACCACGGCCGAGGCAGTGGCGCGCCGGCTCGGTATCGAGGAAGTCGAAGCGGAGGTGCTGCCCGACCAGAAGGCGGCCGTGGTCGAGCGCTACAAGGGGACCGGGCAGGTAGTCGCGATGGCCGGCGATGGCGTGAACGACGCGCCCGCACTCGCGGCAGCGGACGTTGGCATCGCGATGGGTACGGGCACGGACGTGGCCATTGAAAGCGCGGGCCTGACTTTGCTCAAGGGCGACCTTCTAGGCATCGTTCGGGCACGGCGGCTCTCGCGAGCGGTGATGGGAAACATCCGCCAGAACCTGTTCTTTGCCTTCATCTACAACGCGGCCGGCGTTCCGGTGGCGGCGGGCATCCTCTACCCGTTTCTCGGCATTCTGCTCTCGCCGGTCATCGCGGCGGCAGCCATGGCGCTCTCCTCGGTCAGCGTGATCGGCAACGCTCTGCGCCTACGCGCAGCGAACCTCGACCCCGCGTCGACCCGATAGGAGCACGCATGTTCCCGACCTGGCTCCATGCCCTCTCGATCAGCGCACTGCTGCTGGGTGCCGCCTGCTCGTTGTTACTTTCAGTGCAGGTGATCCGGCACCCCCAGCACATGACCATTATGAACGTGGTCTGGCCGGTCAGCGCGCTGTTCGGCACGCTCGCCGTGGTCTGGGCCTACTACCGCTACGGCCGGCTCGCGACGATGGAGGCGCATCACCACGCCAAGGAGCGGGGCGAGAAGCCGCCGAACATGACCGGCACACCGTTTCCTGTGATGGTCGGCAAGGGCGCACTCCATTGCGGCAGCGGCTGCATGCTCGGTGATGTTGCCGCCGAGTGGCTTGCCTTCCTGGTGCCCGTGGTGGCGGTCTGGTTCGGCTGGCACTCGATCTTCGATGAGAAGATGTACGCCGTGTGGGTTCTGGACTTCGTTTTTGCCTACGGGCTTGGGATCGCGTTCCAATATTATGCCATCGTGCCAATGCGAGGACTGTCACCTGGCAAGGGTTTCGTCGCAGCCCTCAAAGCGGACACACTGTCGCTTATCGCCTGGCAGATCGGCATGTACGGCCTCATGGCGCTGGTTCAATTCCGGCTCTACCCGCACGTGGCTGGGCAGCAGGCGCCGGTAAACTCCGTCGAGTTCTGGTTCGCCATGCAGGTCGCCATGGTCGCAGGGTTCCTGACTAGCTACCCGGTGAACTGTTGGCTCGTCAGTTCCGGCATCAAGGAGCGGATGTAAGTCGGAACCCGGCGCATCCTCCCCGCCGTCCTTGGCGGGATCGAGCGCACTGAACAGCCTTCCGCCTGTCTTCCCCTACTCTGGAGCTTCTGTTGTTCACGCCCGCCTTCGTGCATGACCTCATCCACCGCGTCGCGGGGTTGGACCAGCCCCACGGACACTGGTGGATCGAGCTCGTGTCGCTCCTGGTTCTGATCGTGGCACCGGTCTGGACGGGATCGTTGGCGCTCCGGCTCGGCTGGCGCTGGTTAGTAAGGTGGCACCAGCGTCAAGACGCAGAAACTCCAGTGGGGTGGCACTTTGAGCGCTACATCATTCGTGCGACACTGCGCTACCAGTACCGCCTTGTCCTACTCTCGCTCCTGACCTTGCCGGCGGCTTGGCTTCTTCTAGAAATTCCGAAGCACATCATCAACCACGCCCTCGCAGACGCTGAGGGCGGCCGCACATCCAGGATGATGTTCCTGGGCTTTGATCTCGGGCGCGTCGAGCTGTTGTTCGCGCTGTGCGCGAGCTATCTCGCCGTTCTCATGCTGGGCGGATTAGCGAAATATGCAGTTACCTGGGCACGTGGACGCCTGAACGAGCGTCTCGTGCGCCGGCTGCGCCTCGCGGTCGTCCGCCGGACACGCTCGGAGCGCTCGCCCGAGCGCCGGGCTGCGCTCTCGGCGGTGGCGGTGCAGGAGGTTGAGCCGGTCGGCTACTTCGGCGCCAGCCTGGTAGCTGTGCCGCTCGTTCAGGGCGGCACGCTTCTCACCAGCGTCCTCTTCCTGCTCCTCCAGAACGCTGCCCTGGCTTTAGCGGCGCTGGTGATGCTGCCGGTGCAGCTCAGCATCTTGCCGCGCCTTCAGCGGCGCTTAAACGGCAAGGTACGCGAGCGAGTGCATGCAACCCGGGCGCTCGGCAGTCTCTTGACCACGTCGTCACAGCGGAATGTTGGACAAACTTCGACCCTAAATCAACAAATATCTCAAGTTGAAAAACTAGAGATGGTGCGTATTGATATCGCCGATTTCAAAGGTCGATTGAAGGGACTGTACAATTTTACCTCAAACTTAACGCCATTCTTCCTGTTCTCGATCGGTGGATATCTGGTAATCCAAGGTCGGCTCTCGCTGGGAGCCCTTGTCGCAGCACTGGCGGCGTATAAGGAGATCGCACCGGCCTTGCGGGAATTATTCGACTTCGCGCAGAACTGGTCGGATGCCAGGGCACGCTACGATGAGGTCACGCAGGTGCTTGAGCAATCTGCGTCAGCAACCTCACAGACCACCGAGGTGCCCGTCCGCCACCTCATGCCAAATCGAACATCTTTGGCCATGTATTAAGCGAATAAAAACAATATCAAATACATAAATATGCATCATACCAGATATATATGGAGGATTTTTAGCTTCTGCCACATGATGAAATCCTTGAACAATCTCGGATTTGTAGGACCATTACATATCCATCTAGAAACGAAGGCCGCAAATCAGAATGCTAATCGAGAACCAGTTCGGGGGGCATTCTCAGCTTCGAGTAAATGCCCGCTTGATCGCTGTCATGGATCAGCACACTGCACCAGACTCGCCTTATGCCGCTCGTCACTGGTCATCCGCAGGGCGCGCCACGCGTCGAAGTCGAATTCCAGGCAGCCAGCTTCGGATGGCGAGCATGCAGCAACCTGTCGCCACCCAAGTGCTAAGGCGCTTCTCGTGCTTTACCGCTGACACCTGACACCAAGAGCGGGAGCGTTACGTTCCGGCCGAGCTACACTGAGGAATACCGTCATGACACACCAAGATGATCCACTATGGTACGACTATGAAACAGAAGAAAGGCGGAAGAGACGCTTTCCATTCTGGAAGTGCGTTTTGATTATCGCTTTCACAGTTGCGGCGATCTACCTACTAGTTTGATCGGGTCGCATCTCGAATTTACAAAAAGGAGGTTTCTGCATGCTTGTAGTTACGATAGCCAGATGAATTACAATTTCTAAGTCGTGAGCTAGAGGAACGTTGTCAGCGGGTAACCAACTTGGGAATATTAGAACATATACAGACATCGAATTTGATCTTTTAAGTCATCCTTTGCTACGCCGATACGAATGATCGAGCATCCACCTCTTATTTGGTTTGATCGGTTTGTTGTGCCATGAATGCTCATCATAACATTCGCCACACAACCGTTCTGATCTAGAATAGGAAATCTGCGTCATAAGTCTCTCAGGCGTCGATAAAAAATTCCATGTCCAGCAAGAAACTCGCGCGTCAGCATTATCCCACACAGCATTCTCCCAAAGGGCGTCGACGCGTTCGTAGTCAAGTTCTAGAAAGTGCAAATAGGGATTTTCTTAATATTGTATGTGGTATAATATTTACTATTGTAATGATATCGCTTTATTATATGATTTTATAAATAAAATACAGCAATATAAAACCAAAAAACATTGTATCATACTAAATTTCATTCCCTGGATATCAAACATTTTACTTAAGATTTTCGTATCGGTGACAGATACAACAACCAATGTTGCCGCGCCCGGCAGCATTTCCGATGAGTGCCCGAGCTAGATCGCGAGCCTACGTTTCCGCTACATTGGCTTCTGACCGCGGATCGAGGGCAGATCAGTGCGCTCAAAGTTCGCCGTATTCCCCGATAGCTAGGTCGGCTTCAACTTTGTTGATGGAGTCAGGCTCTCATTTGACGCTCTGAACTCAACTATCGTCAAGGCGGGTCGGAACACCTATAACTACGTACCAAGCCTGCCGGGCGAAGACAGCGCTGGTGTCGCCGACCGGCACTTCCACCCGGGTGAACCACTGCCGTTCGGCGGACCTTGGCCGGTCGGTTCTGACGCCGTATCTCCTTCATCTGAAAGGATCTTGCCACATGCGCACTCTAGCTGTTTCGATCGGACTACTGACAGCTCTATGGATGGGCCCCGCCGCGGCGCATGGTTGCCACCGCGGCTGGCAACAGGCTCCCATGGATGGTTGGCACAGTCACGGCATCAAGTGTGATGCCCGCAAGGGGCTGGGCGTTTCTCGTCGCGGCAAGATCAACAGCCGTCGACCGGCATAACATTTATTTTTATAACTGCAACGTGCGAGTATCTACTTCTTTCAGGTCCTCGCGCGTGATTCAATCAAAAAAATAGCTGCTATATTGTCTGCCATCTTCTTAAGTATTGTTTTGAAACCCCATTTCTTACCAGGCTGCTGAGCTTGAGGGTTGGGTGAGCGGCAGGCGTCGCGGGCGTTGGATGAGTGTCTTACGCTCAACCCGAGAGCCCCAATGCGGACGCCCGCCGCGCGCGCCGAGCTTGCGCGCGAACCCCTGCCGTATGCAACCTGCCTGAGCGATGCTGGATGGGCCGTGCTCGACGGCATCCTCTATGTCCTGCGCACCGGCTGCGCCTGGCGTCACCTGCCGCTCGACTTTCCGCCTTTGCGCGCCCCACGCAAGTTGTGGCAGTTCCTCGCCCACTGCTTTGCCGAGCGCACCTACCGAGGAGGACGCGTCGGCACTGCCACCGCCCTCACCGTCGAGATCGTCGAGCCCGGGGACGGACAGACAGGCTTTGCGGTGCATTGAACGATATAACCTAATTATATCAATTTACTGATGGCATACAAGGATAGACTTTTTGTTCAAGCTCTGTTTTGCAGTGTCGCAAGCTTCCGTGCCGCGCCACGCTGCGCTCTAAGCCGCTCTCCGTAGCGCGCTGGCATCGCGGGTGTCTTCCACGAGCCGGCCTGCATAACCTCGAGCAGCTCGAAGCCTGCCGCGAACATGTCCTGCGTCGCCCCGACCCGGGTCGAATGCCCAGAGGGGAGACGCGTGAGCTTCAGCCCGGCCGCCGCAGCAAGATTGCGGAATACCCGCGCCACGTCCCTGTCCCCGAGCGCGCTCGCCCCGACCTTGCCGCCCTTGGTCAACGGCCGGAACAGCGGCCCGCTCTCCAACCCAGCCGCGGTGAGCCACGCCTCGACATGCGCCATGGTGTCGGGCGCCAGGTACTTGATCGCGCCTTCGCCCTCCTGGTCGGCCTTGGATCGCCGCACGAGGATCGTGCCGGAGCCGTCGGCGCCGCGTTCCAAGTCTCCGATCTCCAGGGACACGAGTTCGGAGCGGCGCAAGAGCGTATCGTAGGCGACCGCCACCAGGGCGGTGTTGCGGAGCGCGATCAGTGGAGCCCCTTGCTCACCCTCTGCTACGCGCCGGTGCAGGCGCTCGGTGGTTTTCGCGGCGAGCATGCGGTCGATGCTGGTGCGGTTGAGCGGTTCGGCCTGTTTCTGGCGCCGGCCCTTGGTCCGGTTCATGCGTTTGATCGCGAGCCGGACGATCTCGTCGGCGCATGGGTTGTGCAGGCCCGCGGCCCGGTGCAGCGCGGCGATGGATGAGCGGTAGCGCTCGACCGTCGCGCGGGACTTGATGTCGGCCTGGGCGTCGATGAAGGCGGCGATCGTCTCCGGGGTCGCCGGCAGCATCGTCCGGTCGTTTTCCCGGCACCAGGCGGCGAAGATCCGGCTGTCGGCGGCGAAGGCCCGGACCGTGTTGTCGGCGAAGGCACCGCGTGCGGCGCGGGCGTAGCCCTCCAACCGCTCGATCAGGATCTCGTTGGCGGGCGGGAGGCCTGCGGGGAGCGGGACCGGCAGGGCTGGCGCCTCGTGGGTGGGTTCCGGGGTCGGGTCGGCGCGATCGAGGTCCATGGGCGGAGCCTACCCGGCCGGGCCTTAACGATCTACTAATTGTGACCGATAGATGGTGTTATCGGTCACAATCAAGCAACTCAGAACGGTGTTCCGTTTTGGGCCGAGAAGGCGACTGGGTCCGAAAACCTGGCGCTGGCAGCGCGCCTGGTATAAACATCCATCTGGTACTCAACCAAAGAGGAACGCCATGGAGTCGCGCGCATCCAAAATCGTCGATGGGGGGAAGCTCGTGATCCCTGCCAGCTTCCGACGGGAGATGGGGCTTCAGGTCGGCGATACCGTTGTCATGGAAATGGTAGATGGCGAGCTTCGGGTCCGATCGCGCGATGCTGCCATTGCCGAGATCCAGAAGCTCGTTCGCGGCCTGGTTCCAGAGGGTGTCTGCTTGTCCGATGAGCTGATCGCTGACCGGCGTGCCGAAGCGGCCAAAGAGTAGGACCATGGCCATGAGATACGCTTTGGACGCCTCGGCCCTGCTCTGCCTCCTCAACCAGGAAGAGGGACAGGATCGCGTCCGTTCCGCGCTGGCCGAAGCGGCCATCTCCGCGGTCAACTACTCGGAGGTGGTTGCCAAGCTTGTGGAGCGCGGTGCTGTCGTCGCGTCGATCAGCCGGGCGCTCGAGCACCTGCACCTCACGGTGGTCGACTTCGATCGCGCGCAGGCTGTCGACGGCGGCGCACTGCGGCAGGCGACGCGCCAGGCAGGCCTCTCATTCGGCGACCGCGCCTGCCTAGCGCTGGCGAAATCGAAGGGCCTCACCGCCCTGACGGCGGACCAGGCCTGGGCGAAGCTGGACGAAGCCGTCGGCGTGACGGTCGAGCTGGTACGCTGATGAAAGCGCGGTCGACTAAAAATATTGGCCGTATTTCTTGTTCTAGGTCTAATTATTATTGCCATGTGGTGACGCTTGTCGACCCCGCTCGGATATTTCGAGTGCACATGATCAGTCTACGCAGCTGATCTTAATCCGACACCCGCAATCTATATCCGAAATGTCTACTTACGATCGGTTATGACATTTTAATTTACGACACACTGCCCTGACATCGGCAATCGCGTTTTGATCGCGTGTCGAACGCATCAGCCTACCCAAACCTGCACTGTAAGGAAAATTGTCGGACACTGTTGGCGAATTCCGGGAACGGGCGGGAGGGTGTAGGCTGGCCATCCCGCTCGGAGGCCGCCTATGTCGCTCCGACCCCAACTCTCGCTACCACCCGTGCCAGAGGATACCGCCCGCGTCGCTCAAACGGCATTCCGGCGTGGCAATCCCTACCTGCTGCTGCGCACGCGGCTCGGCCCGATCTTCGCTGATGCCGAGTTCGCTGACCTCTACCCCGCCCGCGGCCAGCCGGCTTACGCACCCTGGCGCTTGGCCCTCGTCACCCTCTTGCAGTTCCGCGAAGGCCTCAGCGATCGTCAGGCTGCCGACGCGGTTCGGGCGCGGATTGACTGGAAGTACCTGCTGGGTCTGGATCTAGCCGATCCCGGCTTCGACTACAGCGTTCTGTGTGAGTTTCGCGGCCGACTGCTGCAGCACGAGGCAGCAGAACGGCTACTGACATGCATCCTCGACACCGCGCGCGACCAGGGCGTGCTCAAGGCGCGCGGGCGTCAACGGACCGACAGCACCCACGTGTTGGCCGCAGTGCGCGACCTCAACCGCGTCGAACTGCTGGCCGAGACGCTGCGGGCGGCGCTCAATACCGTCGCGACCCTCGCTCCTGACTGGCTGCGCAGCCTCGCCCCGCCCGAGTGGTACGAGCGCTACGACCGCCGCATCGAAGACGCGCGCCTGCCGGAGACCGGCCCCAAGCGCGAGGCGTTTGTGCTCCAGGTCGGAGCCGACGGCTATCGCCTGCTCGACGCGATGGATGGTGCGGGCGCCCCACCCCTCGCGGTCGCTGCGCCAGCGGTGGCCGTGCTGCGCCGGGTGTGGGCACGGCACTTCGCGCGCGAATGGGAGGGCAGTCCGCCCACCGGCGACAGCGTTCGGCTGCGCCCGGTGCAGGGACGTGGGCCCGGCGACCGGATCGAGTCGCCCTACGACGTCGAGGCCCGGTTCCGGGCCAAGTCTGGAACGGAGTGGACCGGCTACATGGTCCATCTGACCGAGACCTGCGACCCCGACCTGCCTCGGCTGGTCGTTCACACCGACACCACACCGGCCAACGTGCACGAAGCGATGCGCACCGGCGCGATCCATACCGGCCTGGCAGGCCTGGATCTGATCCCCTCCGAGCACCTGGTCGATGCGGCCTACGTCAGCGCTGAGCACCTGGTTGCGGCACGCGAGCGGCACGGCGTCATCCTGATCGGCCCCGCCCGGCCGAAGCAGGGATGGCAGACGAGGGAGGAAGGGGCATTCCACGTCACCGATTTCGCGGTCGACTGGGAGCGCCAGCGCGTAAGGTGCCCCGAGGGCCGTGAGAGCACGAGCTGGCGCGCCTACCGCGACAAGGCGAGCGGACGGCCGTTCATCCGCGCGGGCTTCAGCCCTGCCGTCTGCCGGGTGTGTTCCGCCAAACCGCGCTGCACCCGGGCGGGAAGCCGCCGGCTGAGCCTGCATCCGCGCGCTGAGCATGAGGCCCTGGCAGGTGCGCGAGAGCGTCTGGAGAGCGATGAGGGGCGGCGGCTCTACGGGCAGAGGCAAGGCATCGAGGCGACAATCTCGCAGGGCGTGCGCCGCTTCGGCCTACGCCGGGCGCGCTACCGGGGGCTGGCCAAGACGACCCTCCAGAGTGTGGCGACGGCGGCCGCTCTCAACCTGGATCGGCTGGCCGCTTGGTTCGCGCTGCGGCCGCTGGCCCCCACACGCACCTCACGCTTCAAGGCACTCACAGCTTAGCTGTCGAGTTCGCCAACAGTGTCCGATCGATTTATCTACATGCGCGGCAGTGGGATTTGGAACGTTCTATGCGGTCAAGCATAATGGGATCGCCGTTTAGATGGGCCTAACGAGCCGACGCTGAACACGCATCAGCCCGATGAGGGACAGGATCGTAAATCCGGCTCCGGCAAGGAAGGTCATGGTGGGCTCGTACGAGTCCCAGACTGCACCGGCAACTACGCTGGATATAAGCATCGCGAGACCCCCGACGAGGTTTGTAAAAACCTGGACTTGATTAGACAGACAGTGTCAGCTTCACTTCCCTTCAGCCCGACCGAGAATGGCTTGGCGTGCGGTCACGCCCTCAAGCCCTGCGCCTGCGGCGCACCGCTTCGCGGCTTCGCGGCTTCGCGGCCCGACCGCCTGACCGAACCAAGCCAGAGGTTTTCGGGCCGAAAATGGCTTGCAGTAGGGGCACTACTCTCCCCTCGATCGCGCCTCAACCTGACACTGTCCGACAGATCAAGTCCTGACTTTCACACCTGCTTGCCCTTTACTCCAAGGTGTAGGGGCTCGGATGTTGTCATGGTCATTCCTCGCGAACTCCACCTACACCCGCTCAAAACGTCTCAGTCTTCCGCCCAAAGACGCAGCAGGTTGGCGCTGCACTTCGAGAGAAAGTCGAAGGCACCCGTCTTGCCCTCTCGGGTGAACAGATCGCGGCGCAACGTTTCCAGGTCGAACAAGATCTCGCGGTTCTCCGCACTGCGCACGTAGCTACGCGCCCAGCCCACCGCCGCAACCCGCATCCCACTCTCGACCGGCGCGACGCGGTGCAGGGTGGTCGAAGGGTAGATCACCATCGAGACGGCCGATAGCTTGAAGGGCTGCTCGCCAGCGCTCGTCTCGATGACCAACTCGCCCCTACGTAGCTCTCGGGCTCGGCCAGGAAGAGCGTGAAGGACACGTCGGTGCGCATACCCTGCATCAAGGCGTCGTCGACGTGGGTGCCGTACTGCTTCCCCTCGTCGTAGCATGTGTGCTGACTTCCTTGAAATGCATTTGGGCACCTCTGAAACTATACCCGAAACTGACGCGGTGTCGTTCCGGTCCTTGAGCAAGTAATCCCGCACCAACAGACGCCATCGCCCTCTGAAAGCCCCTTGACTCTGTACCATGGTACGGACCGTAGGGTGATGGAGTGGTTACGATGACGGGAACGGCGATGAGGGATCTAACCATTGGGAAAGCGGCCCGGGACGCCGGCGTAGGCGTAGAGACCATCCGCTTCTACGAGCGTAAGGGCTTGATCGAGCAGCCAGCCAAGGGGGCCGGATACCGGACTTACGCACCTGAGGTGGTCGCCCGCATCCGCTTCATACGGCAGGCCCAGGGGATCGGGTTCTCCCTGAAGGAGACGCGGGAGCTCCTGGCCCTGCGCGCCAACCCGAACGCCGACTGCGCGGAGGTGCGCGCCCAGGCCGAGCATAAGATCGCCGTGGTGGACGAGAGGATCGCCGAGCTGCTGCGGGTCCGCGCAGCATTGGAGGCGGTCGTCGCCTCCTGCCCCGGGCACGGCGGCCTGGAGGGATGCACCATCCTGGAAGCCCTGGAAGATCCGAAGCACGGACCAGTGCCGTGCGGATGCGACGAACCGAGAGAGGACACCACCATGAAGACCGTCACCCTGAAGGTCGTGGGCCTGCGATGCGCGTCCTGCGCCGCCTCGGTCGGCTCGCTGCTGGACGCCCATGCCGGCGTCCGCAGCGTCGACGTCTCGTTCGAGGAGGGACGCGCCCGCGTTCTCTACGACCCCGCGACCACCAGCGAGGACCGCCTCGTCGCGCTGATCGAGAAGCGCGGCTTTCGCGTCGTGGCGCGCGACCCGGCCTGATCTGCTCATCCGACGTGGTCTGGAGACAACCCGATGGCCTCAGCGATGCTCGATCTGGAACCGCCGCTTTGGAGCGAGGAACCGGCCAGCCGGCCCGACCGAGCCCGCATCCGCGCCAGGATCGGCGGCCTGCACTGCTCGCTCTGCACAGGCACCATCGAGAAGGCGCTCGGCAGCCAGCGCGGCGTCGACCACGTCGCCGTCAGCCTGACGCACGAGCAGGCGCTCGTCGAGTACGATCCGGCCGTCGCCCGCCCTGCGGCGTTGCTCGGGATCCTGCGCGACATCGGCTACACGATCTCGGACCCGCGTAAGGTCCGGCCCTACGAGGAGGAGGAGCAGGACCTCGTCCGTGAGAGCCGCCGCTTCGTAGTCGCGGTCTCCCTGAGCGTCGCCTCCATCCCCATCATCGCGGATCCGACACTCGGCTGGATCGGCTACCTGCCCGCTCTGGTTTGCATCAGCCTCGGCGCGATGGTGTTCCTCGTCCTGAAGAAGACGAGCCTCGTGGCTGCCGTCGCCAGCACCGCCGGATTGACCGCGCTGGCGCTGGGCCTGCTCTACCTGAACCTGCAGGGCTACCTCACTAGGTCTGCACCCTGGCTCGTCGCGGCGCTAGCCGTGATCCTCGTCTTCGGGGTCGGGCGCCACATCCTGCACATGGCCTTCCAGGCCCTGCGCCGGGGCATCCTCAATCAGCATGCCCTGCTGGAGATCGGCGCCTTCGCGGGCATGGCCGGCGGCGTGATCGGGCTCGTACTCGACCAGCCGGGCTACCCGACGGCCCCGTTCTTCGCTGTCACGGTGATGGTCGTGACCTACCACATCTTTTCGGAGTGGCTGTCGCTCATCGTCAAGACGCGCAGCTCGCAAGCCGTCAAGCGCCTCCTGGACCTACAACCCGAGACTGCCCGCGTGGTCCGAGACGGCCTGGAGCAGAACCTTCCGCTGGAAGCGGTGACGGTTGGCGACCTCGTCCGCATCCGCCCCGGGGAGCGTGTACCCGTCGACGGCACAGTTGCCTCTGGGCGCTCCGCCGTCGACCAGGCCCTCGTGACCGGCGAGCCCATCCCGGTCGAACGCACCGAAGGCGACGCTGTCATCGGCGGCTCGATCAACGGCACCGGCACCCTGCTGGTTCGCGTGACGGCGGTCGGGGCCGGGAGCTTCCTGCAGAAGGTCATCCGCGAGGTCGAGGACGCCCGCGCCCTCAAGCCCGGCCTGCTCCATCTCGTCGACCGGGTGCTGCAGGTCTACACCCCGGCCGTGCTCATGGTGGCCGCACTCGCCTTCACGGGTTGGCTTACCGGCACCTGGCTCCTCGGTGGTGAGGCAGACATCGCGCGGGCCGTGTTCGCGGGCCTCAGCGTCCTGGTGATGGGATACCCGTGCGCGGTCGGCATCTCGGCCCCGCTCTCCATCGTGCGGGGTGCCGGAGAGGCCGCTGGGCACGGCATCCTGATGCGGACGGGCGAGGCCTTCCAGGGCTACCGCCTCGTCGACACCATCGTGCTCGACAAGACCGGGACCCTAACCCAGGGCCGGCCCGTGGTTCGCGAGGTTGAGGCGTTTGCAGGCACCGAGGCCGAGCTCGTGGCCCTCGCCGCCGCGGCCGAAGCCTCCTCCGAGCACCCGTTAGCCCAAGCCGTGGTCAAGGCCGCCTTTGGGCACGGTGCCGTGCCTCCGGAGGTCGACGCGTTCGAGGCTATTCCGGGCAAGGGGGTCGTAGCCCGGATCGGGGATGGCGACGTGCTGGTCGGCAGCCCCGCCTTCCTTTCCGGCGAAGGTATCGACCTCTCGTTCGCCCGGCTCCGCATCGGTGCCCTGGAAGAGGCTGGGCGCACCGTCATCGTGGTGGGACGCGGCGGGCGCCTACTCGGCCTGCTTGCCCTCGACGACAGGCTACGCGCCGATGCCGTGCAGGCCATCGCGGCCCTGCGCAAGGAGAGCCTGCGGACGGTTCTCCTCACCGGAGACAACGAGCGGGCCGCACGTCGGATCGCCGCAGAAGCGGGCATCGACGAGGTCCATGCCGGGGTGCTGCCCGACGGCAAGGCCGAGATCGTTCGTGGGTTCCAGGTCTTGGGCAAGGTCGCGATGGTCGGCGACGGCATCAACGACGCCCCTGCGCTGATGCAGGCCAACGTCGGCATCGCCATGGGCGGCGGCACGGAGATCGCCATCGAGGCCGCCGACATCATCATCCTGTCGAACCGCCTTGCAGCCCTACCGGTCGCTCGCCGGATCAGCCGCCGCAGCTACGCCAAGATGCTCCAGAACGTCTGGCTGGCCTTCGCCTTCAACGGGATCGGCATCCCGGTGGCCGCCACCGGCCTGGTCAACCCGATCTGGGCGATGGTCGCCATGGCTGTCAGCGTCACCGCGATCTTCCTCAACTCGCTTTGGGGACAACCGGGCCTCTTCCTCGGCGCGATCATGAACGTCGGTCACGTGCCCGAGGCGTCACGCAGCAACCTGACCTGAGAGGAGCTCACTCGATGAAAAACCAGCGTTCGGGCGTGGCCGCTGCGCTCTCCGCCGCCTTGATGTCGCTCGTGACGGCAAACCTGGCGCAAGCCGTCGAGGATCCGCCGCCCATGTCGGTGCGGGCCACCGGCCTAAAGGTCGCGACCATCCCGGTCGAAGGAATGGTCTGCCTTTCCTGTGCCGCCTCCATCAAGAAGGCCGTCAGGAAGGTCGACGGGGTCACCGACGCCGAGATCGACTTCGTCCACCGTTCGCTCCGCGTAACCTACGCGTCCGGAAAGGTCTTTCTCCTCGGCCGGGTGAGCACCGCCATCGTCGGCCTCGGCTATAAGCCCGGCACTCCGGTTCTCGAACCGTGACGCTCGAAGGACTGATCCAGCCGCTCGCGTCCGGCGTTGGCGGACCCGCGGCGCTGTGGGTCACCTTCCTGGCGGGGCTCCTGGCCAGCGCGGTCTGCCCCTGCACGCTACCGGTGGGGCTCGGCCTCGCCAGCGTGGCGAGCGCCTCCGAGGCCGGATCGCGACGCTCAGGGCTTCAGGTCGCCGGAGCCTTCTTCGCCGGAATCGTCCTGAGCCTCGCCGTTCTCGGAGCGGTGGCGGGCCATCTCGGCGCCCTGGCCACCGAGGCGTTCGGCAGGGGTTGGGCCCTCTTCATGGCCCTCCTCTCGTTCGCGTCGGCGCTGCTGGCGTTCCTGTGGCCCCGGATGCGCATCGACGGTCTCACCGCCTGGCGCCGGCCCGGCCTCTTCGGCGCCTTCGCCTACGGGCTGGTGTTCAGCGTCGGCACCTCGGTGGCGCCCCTGCTTCTCCTGCTTACGGTCGCCGCGTCTGACGGGGACCTGGGACGGGGCATCCTGCTCGCCTTCGTGTTCGGCCTCGGCCGGGGTCTGCCGTTCCTGGCCGCTGGGGTGGCCGGAGGGGCCGTCACGCGGCTGGCGCGCCTCGGCCTATGGGGCCGGACCCTGCAAATCTTCAGCGGCGGGGCCCTTCTCATGGTCGGCGCCTACTACGCCCAGGTCTACGCGGACCTTGTCTGAACCTTGGAAGTCATGATGAGCAACGACACGAACGCCCCTCTCACGGAGGTCACGCTGTCCGTGCCGGGCATGATGTGCGACGGCTGCGCCGAGAAGGTGCGGGACGCGCTCCTGGCCGTACCCGGCGTCCGGCAGGCGAAGTCCAGCGCCCGGCGCAAGCGTGCCTCCGTCCGCTTCGAGCCGTCCCGGGTCGGGCCTGCAGAGATCCGGTCGGCCCTCGCGGACAAAGGGTTCGAGAGCGAGGAGGCCCGGGCATGATGTCAGCGACACCCGACTTGCCGGATATCCAGCTGGAGCGCCTGCTTCGGCTGCTTGCGGCCGCCACCTTCGTCATCTTCTTCCAGGCGTTCATGGTCGCCCCGATCCTGCCGCAGCTCGGGGCGGCGTTCGGGACCTCGCCGGAGAGGGTCGGCCTGATCGTGCCGGCCTATCTGGTCCCGTACGGGGTGGCGACGCTGGTCTACGGCCTCCTGGCGGACCGCCTCGGCATCTGGCGCATCATGGCGGCCTCCCTGACGGCCTTCGCCGTACTGAGCGTCCTGACCACCACGGCTGGGTCCGTCGAGCAACTCGCGTTTTGGCGGGTACTGACCGGGCTCGGGGCGAGCGGCGTCGTTCCGCTGGCGCTCGTCCTCGTCGCCCGGCTTTTCCCCTACGAGCGACGCGGGCGCCCCCTCGGCTGGCTCTTCGGCGCCATGGCCGGCGGCATGGCCTTCGGATCGACCTTCGGCGCGCTGCTCGAACCCTATCTCGGATGGCGCGGCCTCTTCCTGGCCGTCGGGGCGGCAGGGGCGGCGATCCTGTTCGTTCTCATACCGGCCCGCGGAATCATCCCAGGCGCAACGTCGAACGCGGCAAGCCTCGGTATGTTGGTACGCGGGTATCGGGATCTTCTGGCTTCCTCACGCGGGCGGCGCACCTACGCCACCGTCCTGCTGAACTCGATGTTCCACTCCGGCGTGTTCACCTGGCTCGGGCTGTATTTCGAGCGACGCTACGGCCTAGGTCCAATGGGGGTCGGCCTCGCCCTCTTGGGTTACGGCATTCCTGGGCTCCTGCTCGGCCCGTTCATCGGCCGGATGGCGGATCGGCAGGGCCGCGGCCGCCTCCTGCCGCTTGGGCTCCTCCTGGGTTCGCTCGCGGCGGCGGCGCTGATCCTCGACGCGCCCCTGCTCCCGGCGGCGCTGGCGGTGACGGTCCTATCCCTCGGCTACGACATGACCCAGCCCCTCCTCGCCGGCATCGTCACGGCGTTCGGCGGCAAGCGCCCGGGGCAGGCCATGGGCCTGAACGTCTGTCTCCTCTTCGTCGGGTTTGGAGTGGGCAGCCTGCTCTTCGGCTGGGCGCTTCGCTACGACTTCGGGATTGCCCTGGCGCTGTTCGCGGCCGCGGAACTGGCGCTTGCCATCACCGCAATCCGGCTCTTCCGAGCAGAGACCCGGCCAGCCACGGAAGCCCGAGGATAACGTGTCTCCCTGCCTTACGCCCTTTAAATCCTGAACACGGGGTCGTGGCACGAAATGATAGGCAGGTGCAGAACGTTGTCGGCCCTGCTTCGATCTCGCGAGCGTTCGCAGACACGGGGCGGGGCGACGATGACGATGCGGGCCGACGTCTGCGGACCTCAACCAGAGCCGGGCGCACCCGCCGACCGACAAGAGAAAGGCCGTGACCGAGGCCTTGAGAACGTCGATGACGGTGTCCAGCGCAAAAGGCAGAATGTAATCGCCCGGAACCTATACCAACTCCAGATTTGTTGTCCTTCAGAATGCTGGAGTACCCGACATGAAAATCTATGATCTCGCGATCATCGGCACCGGCACGGCGGCCATGGTCGCGGCCATGCGTGTTCGTGGTGCAGGCTGGAATGTCGCCGTGATTGACCACAAGCCATTCGGCGGCACCTGCGCACTTCGGGGCTGCGACCCGAAGAAGATGCTCATCGCGGGAGCCGAGGTGATCGACGCCGCAGGGCGAATGCGCGGTCATGGCATCGTCGGAGATGTGCGGATCGACTGGCCTGACCTGATCGCCTTCAAGCGCACCTTCACAGATCCGGTGCCGGTGAAGAACGAGCACCGGTATGCCGACAAGGACATCGACACTTTCCACGGCGAGGCCCGGTTCACGGGCCGCACCACGCTCGATGTCGCCGGAACGGCGATCCAGGCACGGCACATCCTGATCGCGGCTGGGGCAGTGCCGGTGCCACTCGGCATTCCTGGCGAGGAGCATCTGGCGACGAGCGAGGAGTTCCTTGCTCTGGAGCACCTACCGTCTCGCATCGTCCTTGTCGGTGGCGGCTACATCGCGGCCGAGTTCGCGCGCATCGCGGCACGAGCCGGGGCACAAGTCACGGTGCTTCAGCGGGGAGAGCGGATGCTCCTGCAGTTCGACCCCGATCTCGTCGGTTGGCTCATGAAAGCGTTCGACGGGATGGGCGTCGATGTGCGCACCCGGACGACCGTCACGGCGATCCAGCGGGCTGGTGACATCTTCCGGGTCGAGGCATCCTCCGACGCGGGCCAGGAGACCTTCGAAGCCGATCTCGTCGTCCACGCAGCCGGGCGCAGGCCCGCGCTCGACAAGCTCAATCTGGCCACCGCCGATGTCACGGTCGAGCACGGACGGCTCAAGCTGAACGAGTACCTTCAGAGCGTCACGAACCCCGCGATCTACGCGGCCGGGGATGCCGCGCTGGTCGGGCCGCCGCTTACGCCCGTGTCGAGTCACGATGCGAAGGTCGCCGCCGCCAACCTGCTCGAAGGCAATCACGCGAAGCCGGACTACACGGGCGTGCCGAGTGTCGCCTTCACCTCGCCTCCCATCGCAGCGGTCGGCATGTCGGAAGCCGCAGCTCGGGAGAGCGGCCTGCGCGTCCGCATCAAGTCCGAGTTCACCTCGGGCTGGTTCACGGCGCGGCGCGAAGCCGAACGGGTCTACGGCTACAAGACGGTGGTCGAGGAAGGGACCGGGCGCATCCTGGGAGCCCATCTCGTTGGCCCGCACGTGGACGAGACCATCAACGTCTTCGCCCTGGCGATCCGGCATGGGCTGACGGCCGACGATCTGAAATCCACGATGTTCGCCTATCCAACCGGATCCTCAGATATCGGATACATGCTGTGACGCTCACCCCGAGTGATCGATCATGTCGAGCACAGGGCATTCGGGAGCCGCTTCACCCGAGCACTGGTCGATGGTCCTGGTCAGGAGCCGTTCGAGCCGGGTCAGGTCGGCGATCTTCGCACGCACCCGGTCGAGGTGATGCACCGCGATTTCCTGCACCTCGCAGCAGGACGCCTTGCCGGGCTGACGCAATTCAAGGAGCGCCCGAACCTCTTTGGGGTTGAGGCCGAGTTCGCGCGCACGCCGGATGAAGGCCAGGGTGCGCACATGCTCGGTATCGTAGGACCGATGCCCCCCTTCGGTGCGTGGGGGACGGGGGAGCAGGCCCACCTTCTCGAAGTACCGGATCGTCTCGATGTTGACGCCGGTGCGCTCCGAGAGCGCGCCGATAGTCAAGGAAGCAGGCCCTCGTGTCGCTGGTAGCGCACCCATCGAAATTTACCTTGAAGCTGTAGTTGGTACAGATGTTACGCCCTCTGCGGTTCGAGGGAAAGCCATGTTCGAAGCAATTAATCATGTCATCCAAGCAGCGCGCCGATTGGCCCCGACGGCCGCCCCTGACATCGCGTGTTTCGGCGCTCGGATGCTTCGCCTAGGAAGCCTCTATGCCGCTTTGGTCCTGACAGCCCCGGCGAGTGCGGAAGGCGTGAAGCTTTTCGAGGTTCCGACCCCGAATAGCTATCCAGAGAGTGTCGCCGTCGGACCCGGCGGCGCCATCTGGTTCACGGAGAAGCAAGGCAACAAGATCGGACGTCTCGCGCCCGACGGACAGTTGAACGAGTTTTTTATCCCCACGCAGGACAGCCGGCCTCAGGACATCGTTTTGGGTCCTGACGGGAACCTGTGGTTCACGGAGAACCGCGGCAACAAGATCGGGCGCATCTCGCCCGCGGGCGAAATCGCGGAGTTCCCGCTATCGGAACCTGCGAGCTATCCCTTCGGCATCGTGATGGGTTTCGATGGTGCCCTATGGTTCACCTTGTCCGGTACGAACCGGATCGGCCGGATCACGGTCGATGGTCAGGTTACCGAGTTTGGGCTCGGCAAGACGCTGACCCCTTACGGCATCACGGCCGGCCCCGACGGCAATCTCTGGTTCACGGGCTTCAACAGCAACACCATCGGCCGGATCACGCCGACCGGCCAAGTCTCGGAGTTCCCGCTCCCGACCCTCGACAGCGCGCCGCAGAATATCGTTGCCGGCCCCGACGGGAGCCTCTGGTTTACCGAAGCCGCCGTGGACGGCGTCGGTCGGATCACGACGGACGGCAAGGTGACCGAGCTCGCGCTGCCATCGTGCCTGCCTGGTTCTCCTTCGGAGGATGGCCGTCCCTCGCGTTGCACCAGCACGAAGTCTCCCTACGGCATCGCGTCGAGCAAGGACGCCCTGTGGGTGACGCAGCATTGCGGCGGAAGGCTCAGCCGCCTCACGCCAGACGGACACTTCAGCGAGGTCGGGCTGGACGGGCTGCGAGCCCCGAACGGGATTGTGGTCGATCAGGACGACACTGTCTGGTTTGCTCTCGCGCGCTCGAACGGCATCGGCCGCCACCGGCCCAAGAACGACGGGAAATGAGCGTTGTTTCCAGGTTCCTCACTGACTCGTTTCGGGCCCCCCCCCGCCCCGGGCATGAAAACTCGCGTCAGCCCAGATGGCCGAGAACTCGCATCAGAGAACAGATGTTGCATGTCCGGCCATTCTGAGATCCAGGCTCGCGAGGAAGGCTTGGCGCTCACTCCGCGGTCCGACGGCGCCGGGCTTCTTCCGGCCGTCGTCACCGACGCGGTGTCCGGAACCGTGCTGATGCTCGCCTGGATGAACGCCGAGGCGCTCGGCAGGACCATCGAGACGGGCGAGGCTTGGTTCTGGAGCCGGTCCCGGCAATGTCTCTGGCACAAGGGCGCAACGAGCGGGCAGGTCCAACGCATCCAGGAGATCCGGGTCGACTGCGACCAGGACACCATCTGGCTGAGGGTTCGGATGTCCGAACAGGCGGGCTGCTGCCACACCGGCCGTTCGAGCTGCTTCTACCGTCGCGTCGTGAGCGGGCCGATGCTCGCCCTCGACCCGGTCGCCCTCGGACGCCCTGCGGAACAGTCCTGAAGCTCTTCGGACGAGGGCGAGTGAGCTTCCGAAATTAGCTCTTGCACCTGTAGTTACTACAGGTCGTACACTCTCACGGTGAGGGAAACTCTGATGGACAAATTGGCTGGCACGGCTCCTCGCGGAAACGCGGTCGTACCGAGGAGCGAAGGGGGACAGAAGGGACAGAAGCTCGCGGTCGTCGGCGGTATCCTCGCTGCGCTCGGCGCCTCCTCGTGCTGCATCCTGCCGCTCGTGCTCTTCAGCCTCGGCGTGAGCGGGGCCTGGATCGGCAACCTGACCGCGCTCGCCCCCTACCAACCCTTCTTCATCGCCACGGCGGTCGCGTTTCTTGGTTTTGGCTTCTGGCGGGCCTACCGCCGACCCGCGACGTGTTCAGATGAAGGTTCTTGCGCGCGGCCAGGCTCCAGCCGGGTCGCCCGGATCGGGCTCTGGGTGGCCGCCGCGCTCATCCTCGCGGCTGTGACCTTCCCCTACACCGCGCCTCTGTTTCTCTGACCTTCACCGCCACGATCGAAGGAGACCACCCATGAAAACCTTGCTCCGTGCCACCTTCGCCGCATCGATCCTGATATCGGCCAGCGCTGCCTCCGCCGCTCCTCGCACGGCCATTCTCGACGTGCAGAACGTGAGTTGCGTGACCTGCGCGCCCATCGTCAAGAAGACGTTGTCACGTCTGACCGGCGTCACCCAGGTGGCAGTGGTCGAGCACGGCGGCGCGGCGACGGCGACCGTCACCTTCGACGACGACAAGATCACAGCCGAGGCGCTCTCCCAGGCAACCACCGGTGCCGGATACCCATCTTCGGTGAAGGAGGTGAGGAACGCGAGTGCGGACACCACGGGCAGCACCGCCCAGGCGCGCTGAGCGGTGGGGTAGCTTCGTCATGGAAGACCGCATCCTTGTACGAACCGGCATCGCCGGCGCCGTTGTGGCCGCGCTTTGCTGCGTGACGCCCTTCTTGGCGGTTGGTCTCGGTGCGGTCGGGCTCGCGGCCTGGGCTGCCAAGGCCGATTACGTCCTGATCCCAGTGCTCGTCGCCTCGGTCGGCTTGGTCGGGATCGGACTCTATCGACGAAACACATCAAAGAGCCCGGCGGCATCCGATTGCTGCGACGCGGACGATGACACACGAAAGCTGAAACCATGAGCGATTGCTGCAACACTCAGCGCGAGAGCGACGGCAAGGGCCGCTACGACCTCGTCGTCGTCGGCGCCGGGTCGGCTGGGTTCTCGGCCGCGATCACGGCGGCCGAGCAGGGCGCACAGGTCGCCCTCATCGGATACGGGACGATTGGCGGCAGCTGCGTGAACGTGGGCTGCGTCCCGTCGAAAGCCCTGATCCGGGCTGCGGAAGCCGTGCATCACGCCAACGCCGCCAGCACCCGCTTCGAAGGCGTCCAGGGTGAGGCGCGGGTGGTCGACTGGCGTGCACAGGTTGCCCAGAAAGATGCTTTGGTCGAGGGCCTGCGGCATGCGAAGTATGCCGACCTTCTGCCGGCCTACAACAACGTGGCCTACCACGAGGGCGAGGCGCGCCTGGTCGAAGGCGGGGTCGAGGCCGGTGGCCAACGTTTCTCCGCGGACCGCATCATCATCGCCACCGGTACACGCCCGGCCCTACCAGCCATATCGGGCATCGCGGAGGTGTCGGCTCTCGACAGCACGGCAGCTCTTGCGCTGACTCAGCTGCCGCGTTCGATGATCGTATTGGGCGGCGGTTACATCGGTGCGGAGCTTGCGCAGATGTTCGCACGGGTCGGGGTCGCGGTGACCCTTGTATTCCGCAGCCGGCTTCTGCCCGAGGCAGAGCCTGAGATTGGCGCGGCGCTCGCCGGCTACTTAGCGGAAGAAGGCATCACGGTCCTGGGCGACCTTGCCTACGAGGCCGTGCGCCGAACGGAGGAAGGCGTGAGCCTCACGGTCCGACGAAACGGACGCAGCGAGACGGTCACGGCCGAGCAAATCGTCGTCGCGACCGGGCGTTCGGCCAACACCGAGAGCCTCGGCCTCGCGGAAGCGGGTGTGGCCCAGACGCCGACGGGCGCCATCGTGGTCGATGACCGCATGCGCACCTCGAAGCTGGGCGTCTACGCGGCGGGTGACGTGACCGGCAAGGACCAGTTCGTCTACATGGCGGCCTACGGCGCGAAACTGGCCGCCAAGAACGCCCTCAACGGTGACAGCCTGCGCTACGACAACAGGGTGATGCCGGCCGTGGTGTTCACGGACCCGCAGGTCGGAAGCGTTGGGCTCACTGAAGCCCAGGCCCGTGCTGCCGGGCACGACGTTCGCACTTCGGTGCTCTCGCTCGACAATGTGCCGCGGGCGCTTGCGGCTCGTGACACGCGCGGTCTGATCAAGCTCGTCGCCGACCGGGGGACCCGCAAGCTTCTGGGAAGCCACATCGTAGCACCCGAGGGGGCCGACAGCATCCAGACCGCCGCAATGGCGATACGCGGTGGGCTCACGATCGACGATTTGGCCGAGACGATCTTTCCGTATTTGACCACGGTCGAGGGCCTGAAACTCGCGGCTCAGACCTTCGATCGGGACGTGAAGAGGCTTTCGTGTTGCGCCGGTTGATGCCGGGGCAAGACGCTTGCGCGGGCGACGGAGACGGAATGGTCGCAAAAGCGGAAGAGCTCGCGACCGAGATCAGGCCGGGCGTGGTGCGGCCGGACTGGTCCGCCGTGACAACCCCGGCCGCCCGCAATGCGCTGAGCGGGCGTATGTCGGCACGTGCTGGCCTGCTCGACAAGTGGTCGCACGCCCTGGATCCCGACGAGGATCTGGTGTGGCGGAATATTTTAAAGCGATACGCCACCATGGGCCGGCCTCCCCAAGCGGCGGACCTTGCCGGCGATACGGGCATCCCCAGTGACCGGGTCGGCGCATTGCTGCGCAAGCTGCAGTTGCGCGACCTTGTCGGCCTCGAAAACGAGTCCGATAAGATCCGGCACGCCTACCCGTTCACGGAAAGCGAAACCGGGCACCGGGTTGGTTTCGGTCGGCATGTTCTCAGCGCCCTTTGCGCGATCGACGCGCTTGGCGTTGGGGACATGTATCGGACGGACATCAGGGTCCAGGCGCAGTGCCGATCCTGCGGGGAGACGATCAGCGTCGTCACGACGGACCAAGGCCGCAAGCTGGGCAGCGTCGCTCCTGCCGGGGCGGTGATCTGGTACGACTTTGCCTACGGCGACAGCGCGGCCTCCTCTTGCTGCCCGTCGATCGCGTTCTTCTGCTCGGACGAGCATCTCCGTCGCTGGCTGGAAGGGCAGGAGCCGGCAAGGGCCGGAGTTCGGCTGAGCATGAACGAGGGGTTGGAACTCGGTCGCGCGATCTTTGCCCCGATCCTCAGGGAGCCCGTGTCCGCGCTGCCTTGAGAGCCTCGCCCTGCAGCGCGTCTCCGAGGGCGCCGACCTCTTTCCTGCTGAGGAGAAGAAACAGGTGCAAGGAGCCGGAACCGCGAACGAGCTTGAAGAAGGCCCGGTGCTCAGGCCTGCGTTTAACGAAGCCGGCTTGATCCCGGCAATCGCGACCGAGTGTCAGACCGGAGCCGTGCTCATGCTCGCCTGGATGAACGCGGACGCGTTGAACAGGACGATCCTGACCGGCGAAGCCTGGTACTGGAGCCGATCGCGCAAGTCTCTGTGGCACAAGGGCGAGACAAGCGGGCAGATCCAGCACGTCCAGGAGCCGTGGGTCGACTGCGACCAAGACACAATTCTGCTGAAGGTGAACGTCGGCGGCGATGGGTCCTGCTGCCATACGGGTCGGGCAAGCTGCTTTTACCGATTGCTGTCGAGTGGACCTGACGGACTGATCCTCCGAGTAGCCGGTACGGATGCGCGATGATGTCCCGAGCCAGCGCCGATCCCGCCCTGCCGGCCGATTGCTACTTCAAGGGACACCCGGGCGCGAAGCCGTCATCGCCCCATCACAGACATCGAGGAGAGACTTCGTGAGCGATAAGCCCGTCGCAGCTTTCGTAGCGTTTTTGTTCGTATTCCCTCTGACGGTGGTCTGTTGCGCAGGTCCTGCAGCGCTCGTGTCAGGCGTTGTCGCGACAGTAGCGTGGCTGAGCCAGTCGATGGTCCTGCTCGTCGTGGCCTCAGCGGCTGCCGGAGCCTTCGTTCTGCTTCACGTCTTCATAAGCGGCCGGGGGCGACGGTGTACGCCTCGGCCGGAAGCCGAAACCGGGTGTTCAGCAACGACGCCAGGACGGGGAAGCGAATTCGGATGACAGGGGCAGCTTGCGCAGGCTCACCGAAACCGGTCGTCCGTCCTGCAGGCCATATCGAGGCATCGCCACAGCCGGACGACGGGGTCCGTCGCTCGTGCGGCAACCGCCTCAAGGCAGTTCTCTTCAGCCTGGCGCTTGGTTCGGCTTGGTTCGGCAACAGTCCAGCGCTGGCACACTACAAGCTCGTCGGCGTGGCCGTAACCTTGAGCATGCTTGGACAGTGGTTCGGGCTAATCTACCTCCGACGCCGTTGGTCCACGCTCCAGCGCTATGCTTGGGATAAGCAGATCGAGATGTCTGCCTCCCCACTACTCTAAATTTGCGATCATAATTCCTGGAACCTGTCGCTGGTCCAGCTTCGTTCAAGCACCAGAGACTTCTCGGCACTTCATCACAGGCCCCCAGTGGCCGGATGTTCTTGGCGGGTCGAACAACTTGCGAGATGAACGGTCATGGGCAGCCAAAAAGACAACTTGCTGGTCGATGTCGCAATCGGCCTCGCTGCGGGCTTTGTCGCGACAAAGGTGACCGAATTCGCCCAGGAGGCGCTCTACCGACCCATGCCGGAGAGCGTCAAACAGGCCGAGGAGGCGGTTCGGCCTGGTCCGCCCCCCGAGGTCGCCGCGCGCAAAACCATGCAAGCCATTGGGCATCCTCTCGGGCAGCAGAAGCTCAAGTTCGCGACTATGGCGGTCCATTACGGGTTGGGCGTCGGCTGGGGGCCGCTCTACGGCCTCTTGCGGCGCCAAAGCCGGATGCAGCCGCTCGGCGCGGGCTTCGTGACCGGCGCCGCGATGTCCTTGATCGTGGACGAGGCCTTAACCCCCGCCCTCGGGTTCAGCGCGCCGAGCCGTGCCTATCCCAACATTACGCATGTTCGGGGTCTTGTCGCTCACCTCGTCTATGGAGCCGCGGCCGCCCTCGCGGCCGAGAGCCTCTACCGTCTCCTGAACGTGTCGCCCGATTCGGAGGCCGGCCGGACTGAACTGCCCTCGCGCGGCCCCAACGGAGCGTGAATCGCCGGATCGGTTTAGCCTGCACGATATGCCAGCGCGATCCCAAAAAGATGCTTCGATCGAATTACGGCCTGTTAGCTCTTGAGCCAGTCCAGAGCGGCTGCGAGCGAGAGAACGCCCATGAAGCTTGAGGCTGTCTTCTCGTAGCGGGTTGCGATGGCACGCCATTCTTTCAAGCGCGCCCAGAGCCGCTCGACGAAGTTGCGGTTGTTGTAGATCCAGTCCGGGCAGGCGACGGGAGCTTCGTTGCGCTTTGACGGGATCGCGGGCCGTGCACCCTGGCTCCAGATGTGCTCACGAAAGGCGTGACTGGCAAAACCTCGGTCGGCCACCACCCACTTGGGCACGCCTGGCAGACGGTCCAGCAGCGGGATAGCGTGTGGCAGTTCGTGGGCTTGACCGGGAGCCAAGATGAAGGCGACCGCGCGACCGAGACCGTCGGCGATCACGCAGGCCTTGCTGCCAAAGCCGCCGCGCGAGCGGCCCAGCGCCTCGCGCCTGTCCCGCTCAGCTTGTAAGCCCCTTTTCGATGGGCTCCTGCGGCCTTCTGATGGGCACGGATGCTGGTGCCGTCGAGGAACGTCATCCCGAGCTGCACACCGGCATGCTGAGCGAGGCGGAGCAGGCGCTCCCAGACACCGAGGCGGGCCCAACGGATGAAGGTCTGAGCCGCACGAGCCCAGGGACCAAACTCAGCCGGGATGGCTCGCCACTTGGCCCCGTTCTGATGCCGCCAGAGGATGGCCGAGATCGTGCGACGCAGATCCTGCGGCGGCGTCTTGCCCCTCGGCCGGCATGCCTCGATCAGCGGCTCCAGCTTTCTCCATTCTGCGTCGTCCAGCATCACTCCTCCCAGTCAGGAGGAGCAAAACGCCCGCACACGGAACACGTTCAAGGCCGAACAGGCCGTAGTGAAACGCGTCATTTTTTATCGGGGACCTGGAGGGGCTCCAGATTTGTTAGCTTTCTGAAACACCCTCGCCAGAAACGACGGTCGAGTTCGTATAGCCGAATTTTGTGCAAGAGAGCGATCGTCATGGAAGTGCAAGATAATGACAGCAAACAATGGAACGGCGCGATCGCCGCCTTCGCTGCCCTGCACCTCATCTGCTGTGGGTTGCCTCTCCTTCTTCTCTCAGGTGTGTCACTCGCGTTTATCGCACCGTACTGGCCCGTGTTAGCCGGAGTTGTCGCAGTGCTCGGGGCCATCGGCTTCGTCTGGTACCTCCGTCGCGGCTGCGCCACGTGCTCTCGCAATGAGGGCCGCTACGCGATCATTTCGAAGACTTAGAGGCGCATTCGCGCGCCGTTAGAGCCGGTCCCGCGCCGCTTGAGTGCAGATCGTGATTGTCCCGAACCAGCCGCTCACTCGGCTGCTGCGGGTCGGTCTCTCGGGCGAGGCGACGATCGAGACGGGGTTTGCAAATGTCCTAGGGGAGCAAACGTGGGCTGCGTCCATCGCGCCGTTGTTCCGTAAGCCTCCCTTATACGAATGAGTGCGAAGCCCGGATCTGGGATGGTGACATTGCAAGGTCCGCTGCTAGGTGACGGGCGTCCGCTCGGGTGAGCCGGATCGGAGGTTCGGAACTGGTGCGATCTTGCTGCTCAATATGTCGTGGCTGAACCGCCGCTTCCCACCCTGAGTAGCCTTTCACGCCGCGGCCTTCGTCGTGTGGTTAGTCGATGCGGTCCTGCGCCCCTGCAGCTGGATGTTGACGCGAGCCACCAGGTTCCCCCCTTTCCGAGGACGGGCGAGAGATGATCCGATGGGCAGCGCCGACCAGGCCTCCCTAAAATTCGGGCCGAGCATTCGCGGCGTCGGCGCGACCGACCGAAAGGAGACGGCCGTGGCCCTTCCGAAGCGCCCGGGCTCGGCGAAGGGGTCACCCGGGCCGGGTTGTCGACATCGGGGGCATGGCCGGCGGAGCAACTCCCGCACATCGGCGTCACCCGGAAAATCGCCAGCAAGCAGCAGATATCCACTTACGAGGATGGCCGCACACCGGCACGCCAAAGAGCGCTGGTTGATGCACCCTGACCAGGTCGTCGAACGGATCGACAACTTGGTCGGGGGCTTGCGCCCCGGCTCCTGGATAGGCTCGCCGGGGCGACGAACGCGCTCAATGGTGCACCGCCAGCATCCAGACAGCCATGGCGACCATCATCACGTTCTCGGTCAGCGAGACGAAGCCGAGCGGGACCTTGCTCGACCCGCCCACGCAGGCGCACTTGATGTCCCGCTTGTCCACGTAGACCGCCTTGAACACGGAGGCCGCCCCGACCGTGCCGATGAATAGGGCCACAGGGATCGAGATCCAGTTCAGGGCGCCGGCCACCATCAGGACGCCGGCGATGCCCTCGAGGAAGGGATAGGCATAGGCGTAGCGGACCCAGCGCTGCCCGAGCAGGTCGTAGCCCAGGAACATCGAGGAGAAGCTCTCGATGTCCTGGAGCTTCAGGAGCGCGAGCACGCACATGCTGAAGGCGATGAACCACTCCGCCGCCCGCATGGTGAGCGGCGTGCCGAACACGGCGTAGCTCGCCGCCAGTGCCATCAGCGCCGTCATCGAGAACACCGCGATAACGGGCACGTAGGTCGTCTTGTTAGGATCGTTGGCCGCCTTGCCGAAATGGCGTTGCAGGTCGTCGAAACCGCCCACCCGCTCGCCGTTGATGAAGGTCTGCGGCGTGCTCTTGACCCCGTGCTCCGCCTTGAAGGCATCGGTCTGTTCCCGGGTGGTGAGCCAGCGGTCGTCGACAGAGAAACCCTGGCACTCCAGGAGGTCCTTGGCCTTCAGACCGTACGGGCAGACGTGCTGGGGCATGACCATGCGGTAGAGCGTGGCCTTGCGGCTGGCCGCGGCTTGCATCGGAAGCTCCGGGTGTGAGGTTGGACCGGTTTGGCCCTGCGCGCTCCTGGTTCGGAACGGCGGACGGGCCCGGTCGTCAAGGGTTGCGGACCGTTGTGAACCTTCCCATCATAGTAAGGTCAACACGGGGATGGCGCTGCCATGAACATCGGCCAGGCTGCCCGAGCCTCCGGGGTCTCGGCCAAGATGATCCGCCACTATGAGAGCATCGGGCTCGTGCCTCCGGCCGACCGGCGGGACAGCGGCTACCGGGACTACGGCGTCGCCGACCTGCACCGGCTCGGCTTCATCCGGCACGCCCGCGACCTCGGCTTCTCCCTGGAGCGCATCAGGGTGCTGCTCGGTCTCTGGAACGACCCCGGCCGGAGCAACGCCGACGTGAAGGCCATCGCCGAGGCGCACATTCGGGAGCTGGAGGAGCGCGCCCGCCAACTCAACGAGATGGCCGATGCCTTGCGCTCCCTGGCCGACGCCTGCGACGGCGACGGACGTCCGGATTGCCCGATCATCGTAAGCCTCGAGACCGGAGCGGAGGCCCCAGCCTGCCACCGGAACCCCGATCCGACAGCGCCGGAGCCGCTGGCGCAGCGCGGGAAGGCCCGCACCAAGCGTTGAGGACGGGACCGAACCTGTCCCTGACCTCTGGCCGATGTCACATCTTCATCGACCTGCCCCCTTCCCTCTCAGCAGCAGCCTTTCTTGCCGCTCTTCATGGATATCGACGCCATCGGCTTGGCGCACATCTCCTTTCCGGACTTTCCGCAGCACCCGGCCGCCATGGCCCGTGTCAGAAAGAGCGCGAGGAGAGCAGCGGTGGCGTATTCGGCCCGCCAAAGGGCTGTCGACTGCCCACCGGCAGCCGCGTGACGTCTTGGCGGACGTGGTGAGACTTCCGAGGCCTCGGCTTGGCGCGGGCCTCACGCGAGGCCAATGCGGCAGGCGGTCTCCGGTTCGCCCGGGTCGACGTCGCCAGCGAGGCCGATTTGGGTCACTGGCGCGGCGAGCAGCACCTCCTCCAAGATTGTCGAATTGCCGGTACCGCGCCTCGCCTGCATTTCGAGTTAGGTGGCGGCGTCGAACCCGGCCTCGGCCCGGGCACGGATCGCGGCGGTGCCTGCGGCGAGCGCGCTGGCGACGATGTCGTCTCGGTCCCGGAACGCCTCGGTGGTAGCGCGCCATGCCTTGAAGCCACGCACGAACCAAGACATGCCGGTACGCTCAGCTTCCCCACGCTGGGCTGCGGAGGCAGCGGAGGTGATGATGGGCTCGATAGCCATCGGGTCGTCTCCCGAGCGGGCTGGGACAGTTCCTTGTCGGCCCGGATCGGAGCGTCTCTCCCGACCTCGTAACCGTTACTCGGGCTTGGCCCTCTCTAGCTCTGGTACGCCGCGGAACGCTACGGAAAGGGGCGCCGGATCGACGCTACCTATATCACATCTGATTGAACCAGATGGTGCACTGATGCCCACCCTGACCGACCGCCAGCGGGTCGAACTCGCGATCCCGGCCTACCTCCTGCTCGCGCTGAGCTCGGCGCCGGGTGCGTTCGTCCCGGCCGACGCGGATATGACGGCAAGGGCCGAGGCCGACATCGCGAAGCTACGCGCCGACCTGAAGGCGGCCAGCTTCGAGCCGCTCGAGGATCTGTCCGAGAAGAAGCGGGGCGCCCTGCTGCGGCGGGTCGAGCGGATCGCGCGGGGCGTGATCGCGGATTGGAAAGATCGCTCGACGCTGAGCGTGATGCTGACGCTCTGGTACTTCCTGAAGGATCTAACCGACCGCGAGGTGCTAATCCTGTGGGAGGGTTCGGCGATGGCGCGGGCGGCAAGCCGGCTGCTGCCGATGTTCGCGCACGGCTTCGACGAGGCGAAGTGGGACACCGCGGGGCAGGAGGAGGCAGGCAGGTTGCTGTCACGGCTCCGGGCAGAGGGGCTGTATGGCTGACGCCCTCCTTCAAGCTGCCTGCGGCCCGGCGGTGAAGGATGTGCGCCGGCTTGGCCGCGGGACCGCGCGAGGCTGATCGTCACCCGAAGGGCCGAAACCGCGTAGCGGGTTCGGGGAGCCGCCGCAGGCGGCGAGTAGAGCCCGATCCCGAAGGGACGCGCTCAAGCCCCATCCGCACATTGTCGGTCAGGACCAGTTATACTATCATGACGATCGACACCAGTATGTCAAATTTTCTTCCGAGTTTGCAGCGCGACCCGAATAAACAGCCAGCCCTTCCTTAACTAATCTAAATCCAACATCTTCGTTATTTGACGACAGATGCACTGCAGGGATTCTTTTCAGGTCGAGAGAAATGGCAGGACGGACCATGATCGGCCCTTTCAGGAGCAGGCGTAGGCGGCCGGCTGCCATCAAGCCCTTTCCTACCTCATCCATGCAGCGAGGGCGAGCGATCTGCGGTGCATAGACTGAAGCGAGGTAGTGCTTCTCGCCATTAATGATAACTGCATCTCCACTCACCACCTTGATTGCCTCACCGTCAATCGGGTCGTGATCCCGATACTCTCGCGTAGACGGGTATTCCTTCAAGCGGATCTCAGGGACCACATACATACGGTCCTCTTGAGTTTCTGACCTCGCACAAGTGCACGAGAAAACCAAGATGACCGACGCTAGATATGTTTTCATGACTCCCCCACGATTGATACACCCGGTGATCACTTAGGGCTTATACGGCTGCGCATGTTCATATACACGCACACCATGACGTTGCGCGAGGCCGCAGGATCGAGACGATGCATATAACCGCTCCAACATGAGAGCTTGCAAACGAGCATATATTTAATAACTGCCTTGACAAAAGCGTCGTAGATGATATCATATTTTTTCTAAAAAAAGCTCAAATATTCTATATATTGAGATACGTCACATGAATAAATTTGTAAATACACTGAACATGCTGCCATTTTACATTATGACCATAATAGGTGCCATCGGTGTACTTGGTATCCTCGGTGCACTGCTGGCGGTACTTCGCCGGAGAATGGGCCCGCGGATCGAACGAAAGGCTTTCCTGACAAGGGCTGAAATCGAGGTCCTCGAGTACCTGCGGCGCGTGCTGCCGGGGCATCACGTGTCCTGCCAGGTCTCGATGGGGGCACTTCTGAAGCCGCAGCGGGGTCTCAGTCGCAAGGAGTTCTGGCGGACACGGAACCGGTTCGGCCAGAAGATCGTGGATTTCGTGGTGATCGACCCGGACACGGGCAGCGTCGAGGCGGTGGTCGAGCTGGACGACGCGAGCCACGATGCGGAGAATGATCGGGCACGCGATGCGTTGCTGGCATTGGGGCAGTACCGGGTGATCCGGATCCCGTCACGGCCGCGGCCAACAGAGTCGATTGTGCGGGAGGCAACGGCCTCTCTCCGCGCGTAGCAGCGCAAAGCCGGTTCGGCGGGCCTGATTGCTTGACCCACGCCGGGCACGAGCCAGCCTGGCTGATTGGCCCCGGACGAGCCAAGAGGGTGTCACGGCGAGACCGGAGGAGCGGCTGCGCGCTGAAGGCGGCCAGCTGCGGATCTCCAGACCGGGAGATGACCTCTCCGGTGAGTGCGGGCCGCGCGAGGTTGATCGTCACCCGAAAGGCCGACACGGCGACAGCGGGTTCGGGGAGCCGTCGCAGGCAGCGAGTAGAGCCCGATCCTGAAGGGACGCGCCCTTCCCTCTTTGCGCGGCGTATAAGTGAGCCGCGGCCAACTTCTTCCAGGGTGGGGCGATCGTGTAAGTGGCCTGATATCTCCGCGGGCGCATCGGCCCCAACCTGGTTCGGCTTGTCCGGCCCCTCCCCTACCATTCGCATGGGAGCTTGGCTGATCGACCCCGCTCGGGTCATGAAGATGGTCAGGTGGATCGGGGGCTTCGTTGCAGGACACCGCGGATCAGAAGCGCCGGATCGCCGGCGTGTTGCGAGCTGGTTCGATCATCGACCGCGAGCAGTTGGCGGCTTTCGTGGTTGATGAGGCGACGGTGGTCGCGGCCAACCCGTTCCCGTCGACAACGGCGGGGGCTTCGCGTCAGCGGTGGGGACTACGCGAAATCGAGTTCGAGGCGATGGGCGTGGCCTCGGTCGGCCTGTCGTGCCTGATGGCGGCGCTTTCTGGGCTGCCTGTCAACGAGCCGCTTCGGCAAGAGATCCTACGGGCCTCGAGCCTCGTCCTGTACGTGCTGCTGCATGGCGAAGGCAGCTCGATCATAGGCGCGGTTCTGCACGGCAAGCCGGGCGAGGCACTGCCGTCGTTCATGCAACCTAAGCTCATGTCCAGGCCGGCCCCGGCCAAGCGATCGTCGCGCAAGCGGGTGGCGCCCGGTCAACTCGAGCTGTTCGCAATCGGGTGAGCAGGGCGGCGGACCGGGGTGTTCTCCGTCACGGAGGCCCGGCCCGCGGGTGACGCCAACCGAGCGGCCAACGGGCGGCAGGCTGGTGTGACTGCCAGACCAATGGCCTTCAACTAGAACCGTTCCCCTCCCTGAACGGGCGACGTTGGCCCCCTGCCCTGTCCCGGGCACCAATGCTCGGCGCACTGCTGGTAGGCCTCGAAGCCCGGCTTGTAGGGAATCGCCAGTCCTTCCCGGATCAGGATGTCGGCCACCTTGCCTTCAGGTGCCACGACAGACGCGAGAGTGCGGCGATAGCGTTCGGTCCGCTCGATCCTGACCGGCCCCTTGAGGAGCTGGCGCAGGCGCCCCGAAGCGCGCAGGCCCTTGGCGAGTTCAGTGTTGCGGCGTGGCTTCGAGAACTCCGAACCGTCCGGCTCTACGAGGCGGATGCGTTCCCCGGCCAACTCGACCGTATCGCCGTCGATGATGTGGATCAGGTTGCCGTCGACCATCTCGGCGCGCGCTGGGATAGAGGCCGACGCAAGGAGGCCTGCGAGGCGGGGTGTTTCGTGAGGTCCGGCCTATTGCGGCCCTCAGCCCTCTCGGAGGGCCGCGCGAGGTTGATCGTCACCCGAAGGGCCGAAACCGCATAAGCGGGTTCGGGGAGCCGTTGCAGGCGGCGAGTAGAGCCCGGTCCCGGAGGGACGCGCCCTGCACCCTACCGACGAAGCACCGGAGTTGGCCGCGGCCAACTTTCGGAAAGCGAGGCGATCACCGCCGGCCTGGCGCGGTTTCATCCTCGGAACTCCGGGCCTCGGACGCCTGCTGGTGGAGGAACGTGGCATAAAGTTCGTCGAGGCGCGCGGCGACGAATTCACCGAACGAGGGGTCGCGATTGATGGCCAGGGTGACGGTTGCACCCTTGCGGGAGATCTCTGCTGTAGCTTGACCACCTTGCCCTTCCCACAGCTTCGATGTGGCCGGAGAGGGCTTCTGGGGAGTGACGAGTGCGGCGATCCTGGCGAAGCGTGCATCGCTGTCGAGCGCCACGAAGGCGTCATCCATCACGGCCTTCTCGACCGCCCTCGCGACGGACGGGGTCTTGATGTGCTCGGCGAGAGCAACCCAGCGGCGGCGACCGATCTTCGGCGCGGGACCGATCCTGGTTACGATTTTCTCCGGCACGGCTCGTGCGACGGCGATCAGCTTCGACAGCTCACCTTTGTCGATGGAAAGCGCGTTCGTGATGATCGTCCGCTCGAAGCCGTGGTCTTCAAGGCGGCAGGCAAACAGCGCCCGTTCGATGTAGCTCAGATCCTGGCGGGCGGAGTTCTCGAGACCCTGGGCGACGACGAGGTCAGCATCGTTCAGCTCGCGTACGACGGCGCGGACCTGACGACCAAGTTCGGTCAGGGCCCGCAAACGCCGGTGCCCGTAAGCGACCTGATACCGTCCCATGCGGGTGGGATGCGGGCGGACTAGGATCGGGACTTCCTGCCCGTGTTCCTCGATCTGGCGCTTGAACTCGCCGAAGGTACCACCGTCATGATCGAGCCGGTCCTTCACGAAGGAGGGATCGATCAAAGCCGGGTCGAGGTCGACGATGGTCTGCCCCCTGGCCAGCGCTGCTTGGAGTGCGCGGCGATCGTCGTCCATCCGAGAAAGCGAGAGGCTCATTGCCCGGACGGGTCCTGCTGGTACCCTTCCGTCCGGTGACGGGTCGGCGGAACGAGAGTTGGCCGCGGCCAACTTCTCTGTGGCAGGGGCGTGAGAGGTCGGTTCGTGACCCGGGTGCCCGGGCAGACCCGTGGCGGTGTGGCGAGGCGAGTTGGCCGCGGCCAACTTTTCGGACTCAGGTGCTTGTTCGGTTCGGTGGGAGCCGACATCGATAGCCTGGCCCGCGTCAGTGCCTGAACCGGAGTTGGCCGCGGCCAACTTCTCGGGGTCGGGAGTCGGGCTGACGGCCTCGGCAGCAGGGGGGCGGGCTGATCCGAGCCGGTGCTCGGAGGCGAGTTGGCCGCGGCCAACTTTCCGAGGTTGGGGCTCGGGGCATACAGGTCCCGGATTGCGTCGCGGCGTTTCATGCTGCCCGCCTCCAAGCGGTGTGGACGGACTCAGCCGGGATGGGTCGGTGCTGTGAGGTGCTGCTGGCGCGAAAGTTGGCCGCGGCCAACTTTTCGGGGGAGGGGGCGCGGGCGGCAGCGGCGGAACATAAGGGCTGGCCCCAATCGGCCACGACGTCCCGGCCTGAGTTGGCCGCGGCCAACCTTCCGGCGCCCGAGATCATGGAAGAGGGGTCCCGGGTTGTAGGCTTGCGGCTCACGCGACCCGTCCCCAGGCCCTGTGAACGAGCCCGAGGATCTCCCGATGGACGGCGTCCAGGCTCTCATAAGCCCGATCGTAGGTCGCGCGGCCGACGCTATTCCGCTCGAGTTCGTACAGGCTCTGCTTCGTCAGGCCGGCATCGGCGATCGCAGTGGACTTCCAGACGGAGGCGGCAAGAACGTCATCCCCGAACAGGCTGCGCAGGAGAGCAACGATCTGGCTCTGCGGCCCATCGTGCGGCTCGTGGCGCGTCACGACATAGCGGATGAAATCGTGGGAGAGATCGCCACCGGCCTCGCGGACAACCCGCATCAGATCGGAGGCCATCAGCAGGAACTGGGACATGGACGCGACGTCCACCATCTGCGGGTGGATCGTAATCAGGAGAGAAGTCGCGGCACACACCGCCCCGAGGGTCAGATACCCGAGTTGCGGCGGGCAATCGATGACGACCAGATCGTAGTCCTCTTGCACTGAAGCGAGAGCATGGCCGACACGCTCGAAAAACATCCCTCCGTCGGCACGCTGAGGACTGGACAACATGCTGGGGGTCTCGTGCTCAAACTCCATGAGTTCGAGGTTACCTGGAACGAGATCGAGTCCATGAAAATAGGTTTTACGAATGATGTCACGCAGAGGCTTGCGTTTATCGTCGTATCGAATAGCGCCGTAGAGCGTATCACCCCAGCGAAGGTCAAATTCGGGCTGGATCCCGAACATGGCACTGAGCGATGCCTGCGGGTCGAGATCGACTGCTAGGACGCGGTATCCCTGGAGGGCCAGCCATTGAGCAAGATACAGGGTGGTTGTTGTCTTCGCTGAACCGCCCTTGAAGTTGACGCATGCAAGGGTTTGAAGACGCTCTCCCTCACCACGACATGGCAGGAAGTTCTTTGCATCTTTAGGTCTTGCCTCAGCCAGGTACTTTCGTAGTTCACCGATCTGCGCAAGCGAATACAGTCTCCTACCATTCGCTTGGATTTCAGGAGATGGGCCAAGCTGCTCCAGGGACAGCGCGCGCAGATGGCTGTCAGACACGGAGACAAGCCGAGAGACTTCGCCAATAGAAAATCTACGAAGCTCCTTCTGCGCTTCGGGAGGAAAAAACCGCTCACGCATTGACTGTAGCTGGGCGGAGAGGAGACGAGCATGCGTCGATATGCGATCGTCTGAAGAGGCAGTGGCTTCTACCTGAGATACAGCGAGCGACGACATGCTATGCCCTTGAAAACGGATTTGGCCGAAAAAACGGTACCAATCCGTTTTATATATCCATAAACAGTTCAGCTTTGCAAGAATTTAATCGTTAATGGATCCTTACCTTGCGGATGGTGAGCACGGATGGATCCGACAGGGCGCCAGGCTCTAGAAGTCATTGAACGTGAGGGAAAAGCCGGAGTTGGCCGCGGCCAACTTTCGATCGGGAGTGGTGGCTGATGAGGGGAATGCCCGCGTCGGTGTTCCCGAGCGGTTGCCTGCAGCGGTGTCCGACCGCGGTCGCGAGCGCTGCTCAGGGTCCGGATGCATGGGTTATCCACTGAATTCACACCCTACGGCGCGTCTTTTCGCTTGACGCGCGACGACTCTCGACCCTGGGCGCAACCCGTGCGCTTGATATCCGTTACGGATTTCAAGACGGAGGGTCGGGCAGATGCGGCAGAGCAAGCGGACGTCCTGGGGTGGGCCCCGGGAAGGGGCGGGGAGGCCGCCGGCCGAGCCGACGAAGGTCGTCCGCTTGCCAGTCGACATCGCGGATGCCGCCAGGCGTGTGGCGGCGGCCCGGGGCGGTTCCGCGAGCGGGATCGGCGCCTTCCTGAAGGGGGAGGTCCGGACCTCCGCGAGCGCCCCCTGGTGACGGCGTCGGTGGCGTGCGGTTTCCCGTCGCCGGCCGAGGACAGCCTGGAGCGTCCGCTCGATCTCAATGAGCTGCATGGGATCGGCGCGCCGAGCGTGTTCCTGGTCCGGGTCGCCGGCGAGAGCATGACCGGCCGGGGATTGTTTCCCGGCGACATCGCGGTGGTCGACAAGGCGCGCCGGCCGCGGTCGGGCTGCATCGTGGTGGCGTGCCTCAACGGCGACTTCACGATGAAGACCTACCTCAAGCGCGGCGACGAGGTGATCCTGAAGGCGGAGAACCCCGCGTTTCCCGACATCACCGTGCCGGAGGAAGCGGACTTCCAGGTCTGGGGCGTGGTCACCGGCTCGTCGCGCGTTTTTTAGAGGCGATGATCCGCGTATGCCCGGACTCGTTGCCCTGGTCGACTGCAACAATTTCTACGCCTCGTGCGAGCGGCTGTTTCAGCCCGAGCTTTCGGGCAAGCCGTTGGTGGTGCTGTCGAACAACGATGGCTGCGTGATCGCCAGGAGCAACGAGGCGAAGGCGTTCGGGATCAAGATGGGTGACGCCTTTCACCTGCGGAAGCGGGAGTTCGCGGCGTGGGGCGTGCAGGTCTTCAGCTCGAACTACACCCTCTACGGGGACATCTCCGCGCGCGTGATGCGGGTCCTGAGCGAGTTCACCCCGGACCTGGAGGTGTACTCGATCGACGAGGCGTTCCTGGGGCTCGCGGGGTTCGGCGATCCTGAGGGCCACGGACGACGGCTTCGGGCGACGGTCGCACGCCAGACGGGGATACCCGTCTGCGTCGGGATCGCGCCGACGAAGACGTTGGCCAAGGTGGCCAACCAGACCGCGAAGAAGGATCTGGCGCGGGGCGGGGTCTGCCTGCTCGACACCGAGGAGGCGCAGACCGACGCCCTCTCCAAGCTCGCGCTCGACGACATCTGGGGGATCGGGGGCCGGCTGGCGCCGAAGCTCATGGCGCTCGGGATCACGACGCCGCTCGAACTGCGGGCGGCCGACCCGGTGATGATCCGCCAGCGGTTCAACGTTGTCGTCCAGCGGACGGTGCTGGAGCTACGGGGGATTCCCTGCCTCGATCTGGAGCGGGACAGCCCGGAGGCGAGGACGATCTGCTCGGCTCGCAGCTTCGGCCGGGCGGTGGAGGGTTTGACGAGCTCGCGGAGGCGCTGACCACCTACGTCTCGCGCTCGGCCGAGAAGCTGCGCCGGCAGGGGCTGACGGCCGCGGCGATCGCGGTGCTGGTGTCGACCAACCGACACAAGCCGGAGGAGCCGCAGTACCACGCGACCCGGCATGTCCGGCTGACGATCGCGACGGCGGACACGGCGCGGCTGATCCGGGCGGCGCTCTGTGGGTTGCGGGAGATCTACCGGCCGGGCTTCCGCTACAAGAAGACCGGGATCCTGCTGCTCGATCTGGCGCCGGCCGGGAGCGTGCAGGGCTCGCTGTTCCTGCGGCCGGACGATCACCGGCGGGTCGAGCTGATGGGGGCGATCGACGCGATCAACCGCCGCTACGGCCGGGACCGGGTCCGGTTTGCCGGCACGGGGCTCGACCGGGGCTGGAAGCTGAAGGCGGAATTCCACTCGCCGCGCTACACGACGCGGTGGGACGAGCTGCTGCGCGTCTGAGCGCGCCAGCGAGCCGAGAGGGCAGGGGAGGCGTGCCGCCTCCCCCTCTTCGGTCAGTGACCAACGAGCTCGAGGTAGATGACCGTGAAGTTGGTGAGCGCGAGAGCATCACGCCGATCGCGCCAATCACAGGTCTGCGCCTTGAGCTGGGCCTCTCAGGAGGCAGTCGCTTCCCTCATCTTCGTGG